>JBOIFE010000248.1:0-5203 GCA_050741015.1 Burkholderiales bacterium
GGGCGGACCTGGACCTCGCGGGGCTGAAGGATTTCCTGAGAAGGCGGCTGCCCGAGTACATGATCCCGAACCGGATCGAGAGAATCGAGGCCTTGCCCCTGACGTCGAGCGGCAAGGCGGATCGCAACGCATTGCCCGAACCGGCGCTGCGGGCCGGGCGCTGAGGCGCGCCGATGAGCAGCGAATTCGACATCGCCATCGTCGGCATGTCCTGCCGCTTCCCGGGCGCGAGCGATATTGAGGAGTTCTGGCGCAACCTGGCCGAGGGCGTCGAGTCGATCACCCTTTTCTCGGACCGCGAGCTCCTGGAATCCGGCGTGCCGGCGGCGCAGCTGCGCGACCCGGCCTATGTCAAGGCCGCCCCGATCCTCGATCACCCGGGCCATTTCGACGCCGCGTTCTTCGGCTACTCGCCGATGGAAGCGAGCACCATGGATACGCAGCACCGCCTGCTGCTCGAGCTGGCGCACGAGGCGCTCGAGCATGCGAGCTGCGACCCGGAGCGCTACCAGGGGCGCATCGGCGTGTTCGCCGGCGCCGCGCTGAACACCTATTTCACGAGCGTGGGGCTGAGCCGCCGGCTGGCCAAGGAGTACATCCCCACGCTGATCGGCAACGACAAGGATTTCCTCAGCACGCGGATCTCCTACAAGCTCAACCTGAGGGGACCCAGCATCGCCGTCCAGAGCGCCTGCTCGACGTCCATGGTCGCGGTGCACCTCGCCTGCCAGAGCCTCCTCAGCAAGGAGACCGACATGACGCTCGCCGGTGCGGTATCGGTACGGGTTCCGCACCGCGCCGGCTATTTCTGCGATGGCGCAGGCGTGGTCTCCGCGGACGGGCATGTGCGCGCCTTCGACGCCGCGGCCAACGGGACGGTGTTCGGCAGCGGCGGCGGCATCCTGGTGCTCAAGCGCCTGGCGGACGCCATCGCCGAGGGCGACGCCATCCATGCCGTGATCAAGGGATCGGCCGTCAACAACGACGGCTCGGCAAAGGCCGGGTACACCGCCCCCAGCGTCGATGCCCAGGCCGACGCGGTGGTGGAGGCGCTGGCCAACGCGGGGATCGGCGCCGACAGCATCAGCTACGTCGAGGCGCACGGCTCGGGCACGCCGATCGGTGATCCGATCGAGATCAAGGCCCTGACCAAGGCGTTCCGCACGTCCACGCAGCGTTGCGGCTACTGCGCGATCGGTTCGGTCAAGACCAACGTGGGCCACCTCGACGCCGCGGCGGCGGTCGCCGGCATCATCAAGACGGTCCTCGCGCTTGAGCAGCGGCGGCTCCCGCCGAGCCTGCATTTCACCGAGGCCAATCCCGAAATCGATTTTCCGAGCACGCCGTTCTACGTCAACACCCGCCTGCGGGAATGGGAAGGCGCCGGTCCCAGGCGGGCCGGGGTGATGGCGACCGGGATGGGCGGGACCAACGCGCACCTGATCCTGGAGGAAGCGCCGCCGCGCGCCGCGCCGGCCGAGACGCGTGCGCCGCAGCTGCTGGTGCTCTCGGCCAAGACCGCGACGGCGCTCGACGCGGCGACGCAGCAGCTGCGGGAGTTCCTGCAGCGCAACCCGTCGCACGACATAGGCGACGTGGCGTACAGCCTGCAGATCGGGCGCAGGGCGTTTGCGCACCGGCGCTGCCTTGTCTGCGCCGACCGCGAGGACGCCGTGCGCGCGCTCGCCGAGCCGCGCTCGCGCAGAATCGTCTCCGCGCGAGTGGAGGGGGCGCGGCGCCCGCTGATTCTCCTTCTGCCCGGCGTGGGCGATCAGTACCCGGGCATGGCGCGCGGCCTGTACGACGCGTGGCCCGAGTTCAGGCAGGAGGTCGATCGCTGCGCGCAGGTCCTGCAACCCCGGCTTGGGCTCGACATCCGCAGCGTCATCTATCCGCAGCGCCGCGGCGGCGAGCCGCCGGCCGCGCCGGCGGGGATCGACCTGGCGAAGATGCTCGGCCGCGACGCCGGCGCGGCGCAGGACGAGGACGCCGCGAAACTCGATCGGACCTTGTACGCCCAGCCGGCGCTGTTCACGATCGAATACGCGATGTCCCGCGCGTGGCAGGCGCTGGGCGTCGTTCCCGAGGCGATGGTCGGTCACAGCATGGGCGAATACGTGGCCGCCTGCCTGGCCGGGGTGCTGTCGCTCGAGGACGCGTTGCGCCTCATCTCGGCCCGGGCCATGCTGGTCGATCGCCTCCCCGAGGCGGGCATGCTCGCCGTGACGCTGGGGGAGGACGCGCTGCGGCGCGTGCTTCCCGCGGGAATGTCGATCGCTTTGATCAACGGCCCCGCGCTGTGCGTGGCGGCGGGTCCGGTCGACGCCGTGGACGGGCTCGAGCGGGCGCTGGGCGAAAGGGGCGTCGTCTGCCGGCGCGTGCGAAATGCGCACGCCTTTCACTCCAGGATGCTGGATCCGATCGCGAAGGCGTTCGAGGAGGAGGTGAGCAAGGTCCGCCTGAATGCGCCGCGGGTGCCGTACATCTCCAACGTCAGCGGGACCTGGATCACCGCGCACGAGGCGACCAGCCCCGCGTACTGGGCCAGGCACGCCACCTGCACCGCGCGCTTTGGCGACGCGCTGCGCGAGCTTTGGCGATTCAAGGATCCCGTTCTGCTCGAGGCGGGGCCGGGCCGGACCCTCGGCGTGCTTGCGATGCAGCACCCGCATCGGCGCGATGGCGGGGAGCCGGTGGCGCTGTCTTCGATCAGGCACGCGTACGAGAACCGCCCGGACGTCGAATGCCTCTGGCAAAGCATCGGCCGGCTGTGGCTCTCGGGGACCGACATCGGATGGAACAATGCGCCGCGGGAACGGCGCTGCAAGCTGCCGTTGCCGACCTACCCCTTCGAGCGAAGGCTGCATTGGCTCGAGGCGCAGCCTGCCGCGGACGCCGCGTCGCGCCCGCGGGCATCGATTCACAAGAATCCGGATCCCGCCGAATGGTTGTACGCGCCGTCCTGGAAGCGCCAGCTGCCTAGGGCGCTCGGCATCCGGCGGGCCGGATTGGCGACGGAGAAAGCCGGAACCTGGCTGATTTATGCGGACGACGCGGGTCTTTCCTCCCTGCTGAGCGCAAGGCTGACGGCTGCCGGGCACGCCGTGGTCAGCGTGCGGGCCGGCAGCCGCTTTCTGCGCGCGGACGCGCGCAGCTTCACGATCGAGCCGGGAAATGCGCAACACTACGACGCGCTGATCCGCGCCCTGCAGGCGAGCCGCCTGCTGCCGGATCGCATCGTGCACGCCTGGAGCCTCGGCGCGGGTCCTGCCACCCCGTCGCAGGGCAAGCGCTTCGCCACGGCCCAGGCGCAGGGCTTCTACAGCCTGCTCTATCTCGCCAAGGCGCTCGCGGCAAACGATGTGCGGCACGAAATGGCGCTGTTCGCGCTCTCCAGCGGCGTGCACGACGTCTGCGGCAGCGAAGCGCTGTGCCCGGAAAGGTCGACGCTGCTGGGCCCGTGCATGGTCATCCGTCAGGAATATCCGAACCTGCGCGTGAAGAGCATCGACGTCGATGTCCCGGGGCACGGCGGCGAGCGCGAAGCAGCCGCGGATCTGGTGCTCGGCGAACTGCTCGACCCCGACGCGAGCCTGTTCGTCGCCCACCGGAATGGGCTGCGCTGGGTCCAGACCTACGAGCCGGTGGCAACGGGAAACGCCGCAGACGTCCGTTCGCCGTTGCGCAAGGGCGGCGTCTACCTGATCACCGGCGGACTCGGCGGAATCGGCATCGCGATCGCGGAATACCTGGCCGTGAAATACGGCGCGCGCCTCGTGCTGAATGGCCGTTCCGTCCTGCCTGCGAGGCAATCCTGGCAGGCATGGCTCGAGCGCCACCCGGCCGACGATCCCGCGGCCGCGGGAATCCGCTCGATCCAGCGGATTGAAAAGCTGGGGGGCGAGGCCCTGTACATGAACGCGGACGTCGCCGACCTGGGCGCGATGCGCAGGGTCGTCAAGCAGGCGGTCCGGCGTTTCGGCGCCCTTCACGGCGTGATCCACGGGGCGGGCATCGTCGGTCAGGACGGCTACAGCGAGATCAAGGACAGCGATTTCGCCGACTGCGAGAGGCATTTCCAGGCCAAGGCGCGCGGCGCGCTCGTGCTGGAGCAGGTGCTCGAGGGGAAGGCGCTGGATTTCTGCCTGCTGCTGTCGTCCTTGACGTCGGTCCTTGGCGGCATCGGGCAAGCGGCCTATGCGTCGTCCAACATCTACCTGGACACGATTGCGCGCAGGCACAACCGGAGCTCCCGCGTGCCGTGGCTGAGCGTGAACTGGGACATCTGGCGCCTGCGCGACGATGACCTGGCCGGCCCGGGATTCGGTGCGACGCTCAGGGAACTGGGCATGAGCGCCGCCGAAGCGACCGCGACGATGGAAACCGTCCTCGCGCGGCGCGCCGCCGGCCAGCTCGTCGTGTCGACGGGCGACCTCGGTGCGCGGATCGATCAGTGGATCAAGCTGGAATCGCTGCAGGCGCGCGACGCCGACCCGCAGCCGAGGCCGGGCGGGGCGGAGCGCTCCTCAAGCCGGCCCGGCCCGCAGCCCGGGCCGGACGCTCCGCGCGACGCCACCGAGCGGCAAATTGCGCGAATCTGGCAGGAAGCTCTCGGCATCGACGCGGTGGGTATCAACGAGAAATTTGCCGAGCTGGGAGGACACTCCCTGCTGGCGGTCAGGATCGTGGCCGAGCTGCGCAACGCCTTCCGCATCGACTTGCCGCTCAGAGCGCTGTTCGACGCGCCGACGGTGGCCGAGTTGTCTCGCTACATCGATGCGCTCGCCTGGGCCGAGCGCCCGCAGCGGCTCCGCGCGACCGCCGGCACCCGCGTGGAGATCGAGCTGTGATGGTGCGGGCGCTGCTGGCGGAGTTGCGCAGCCGCGACGTTCAGCTCTGGGCCGACGGCGAGCGCTTGCGGTGCAGCGCTCCGGCCGGCGTTCTGACCCCGGAGCTGCGCGATCGGCTGGCACGACACAAGGGCGACATTCTGGACTTCCTGCGCTCGGTCGAGACACGCGCGCGGCAGCAGCGCGCCATCGTGCCGCTGCAGCCGCTGGTGGAACGCACCCCCGTCTTCGGGGTCGGCGGACACAACGGCGACGTGTTCTGCTACCGCGCCCTGGCGCATCACCTGGGCCGCGATCAGCCTCTGTACGGGCTGCAGCCCCCCGGCCGCGACGGCCAGAGCGAGCCCCTCGAC
>JBOIFE010000249.1:0-3618 GCA_050741015.1 Burkholderiales bacterium
CCGTGGTCCATGACCTGGAGCAGGATATTGAAGATGTCGGGGTGCGCCTTTTCGATCTCGTCGAGCAGCAGCACCGCGTACGGCTTTTTCGTGATCGCCTCGGTAAGCAGCCCCCCCTGCTCGAAACCGACGTAGCCCGGCGGCGCGCCGATCAGGCGGCTCACGGCGTGGCGCTCCATGTACTCGGACATGTCGAACCGGATCAGCTCGATGCCCATGCAATAGGCAAGCTGGCGCGCGACCTCGGTCTTGCCGACACCGGTCGGGCCCGAGAACAGGAACGAGCCGATCGGCTTCTGCGGGTTGCCCAGGCCCGAGCGCGCCATCTTGATCGCCGAGGCGAGGGCGTCGATCGCCTGGTCCTGCCCGAAGACGACGGCCTTCAGGTCGCGGTCGAGTTTGGCGAGCGCCCCGCGGTCGTCGCTCGACACGCTACGCGGCGGGATGCGCGCGATCTTGGCGACGATCTCCTCGATCTCGCCCTTGCCGATGATCTTCTTCTGCCGGCTTTTCGGCGCGATGCGCTGCGCGGCGCCGGCTTCGTCGATCACGTCGATGGCCTTGTCGGGCAGGTGGCGGTCGTTGATGAAGCGCGCCGACAGCTCCGCCGCCGAGGAAAGCGCGGTGGCCGTGTACTTGACGCTGTGGTGCGCCTCGAAGCGCGTCTTCAGGCCCTTGAGGATTTCGACGGTTTCGTCGATCGAGGGCTCGACGACATCGATCTTCTGGAAGCGGCGCGACAGCGCGTGGTCTTTCTCGAACACGCCGCGATACTCGTTGTAGGTAGTGGCCCCGATGCACTTCAGCTGGCCGTTGGACAGCATCGGCTTCAGCAGGTTGGAGGCGTCCAGCGTGCCGCCCGAGGCGGCGCCGGCGCCGATGACCGTGTGGATTTCATCGATGAACAGGATCGCGTTCGGGTTGTCCACCAGCTGCTTCAGCACCGCCTTCAGGCGCTGCTCGAAGTCGCCGCGGTACTTGGTGCCGGCGAGCAGCGCCCCCATGTCGAGCGCATACACGGTGCTGCGCCCCAGCAGCTCGGGCACGTTCGACTCCACGATGCGGCGCGCGAGGCCCTCGGCGATCGCGGTCTTGCCGACGCCGGCTTCGCCCACCAGCAGCGGATTGTTCTTGCGGCGGCGGCACAGCGTCTGGATGACGCGCTCCAGCTCGCGGTCGCGGCCGATCAGCGGATCGATCTTGCCGGCGAGGGCGAGCGCGTTCAGGTTCTGCGTGTAGTTGTCGAGCGGGCTGTTGGAAGGCTCGGACTGTGCCTCTTCGCCCGCCTCCGGGTCGGCCTTGCCCGCATGCTGCTGCGGCGTCTTGGTGATGCCGTGCGATATGTAGTTGACCACGTCGAGCCGCGTGACGCCCTGCTGCTGCAGGAAGTACACCGCGTGCGAGTCCTTTTCGCCGAAGATGGCCACCAGCACGTTCGCGCAGGTGACTTCCTTCTTGCCGGAGGACTGCACGTGCAGGATGGCGCGCTGGATCACGCGCTGGAAGCCGAGCGTGGGCTGCGTGTCCACTTCGCGGTCGGCCGCGATGCGCGGCGTCTGCTCGGCGACGTGCTGCGTCAAGCTCTTGCGCAACTCGTCCAGGTTGGCGCCGCAAGCCCGCAGCACCTCGGCCGCCGTCGGATTGTCCAGCAGGGCCAGCAGCAGGTGCTCGACGGTGATGAACTCATGCCGCTTCTGGCGCGCTTCGACGAACGCCATGTGCAGGCTGACTTCGAGCTCCTGGGCGATCATGCTACGTTTCCTCCATCACGCATTGCAGCGGGTGCTGGTGCCGCCGCGCGTAGGCGGCGACTTGCTGTACCTTGGTGTTGGCGATGTCCTGAGGATACACCCCGCAGACGCCGATGCCTTCGCGGTGCACCTTGAGCATGACCTGGGTCGCGCGCTCGCGCGTCATGCCGAAGAACTTCTGCAGGACCAGCACCACGAACTCCATCGGCGTGTAGTCGTCGTTCAGCAGCATGACCTTGAACATCGGCGGAGGCTGCAGCTTGCTCCGCTGCGCCTCGAGCAGAGTGTCGTCCTTGAACTGCGCCATGCCTCTCTAGGTGTCGCCACCAGGCTCGATCCGATCGGTCATGCTGTCGCGTCCAGTGTTCCGCGCTCCTGCAATCTCGACGCGCGCGGAATCGCCCGCGTCGAGAGCTATCCTAATCAATGTGTTCGGCGTCTGCAATGCGCGGCCGGGGGGGCCTTGACTGCGTAGGGGAAGCCGGGTAGAAGCCGCCTTATGTTTGGATTCAGGCTGTCTGTAACGCCATGGGAAAGGGCGGCGGGGTCGTGAGTTTCAAGCATGGCCCGGGTTGACGCCCGGCGTTCTCCAACCCACAGGAAGGAAAGCGGCAATGGCGACAGGCACCGTGAAGTGGTTCAACGACGCGAAGGGGTATGGCTTCGTCACGCCGGACGACGGTAGCGAGGACCTGTTCGCGCATTTCTCGGCTATCCAGATGTCGGGGTTCAAGACGCTGAAGGAGGGGATGAAGGTCAGCTTCGACGTGGTGCAGGGCCCGAAGGGCAAGCAGGCGTCGAACATCAACAAGGCCTGAGCGCACCGAGACGGGGCGTCAGAAATTGAAAAGGGCCGCGTGAGCGGCCCTTTTTCTTTGTGCGTCTGGCCCCGCGCGTTACATCCGCTCGATCATCGCCTGGCCGAAGCCCGAGCAGGAGACCTGCTTGGCGCCCTGCGTCTGGCGCGCGAAATCGTAGGTCACGACCTTGTCGCCGATCGCCGCCTCGATGGCGCGCACGATCACGTCGGCGGCCTCTGCCCAGCCCATGTGCCGCAGCATCATCTCGGCCGACAGGATCTCGGAGCCCGGGTTGACGTAGTCCTTGCCGGCGTACTTGGGCGCCGTGCCGTGCGTCGCCTCGAACATGGCCACCGAATCGGACATGTTGGCGCCCGGCGCGATGCCGATGCCGCCGACCTCGGCGGCGAGTGCGTCCGAGATGTAGTCGCCGTTCAGGTTCAGCGTTGCGATGACGTCGTATTCCGCGGGCCGCAGCAGGATCTGCTGCAGGAACGCGTCGGTGATCACGTCCTTCACCACGATCTCGCGCCCGGAGTTGGGGTTCTTGTAGCTGCACCAGGGCCCGCCGTCGATGAGCTTGCCGCCGAACTCCTTCTGCACGAGGCGATAGCCCCAGTCGCGGAAGCCCCCCTCGGTGAACTTTTGAATGTTGCCCTTGTGCACCAGCGTCACCGACTTGCGGTCGTTGTCGATCGCGTACTGGAACGCCTTGCGGATCAGTCGCTCGCTGCCTTCCACCGACACCGGCTTGATGCCGATCGCCGAACTGCCCGGGAAGCGGATCTTCTTGACCTTCATCTCTTCGATCAGGAACTTCACCACCTTCTGCGCCTCGGGGGTGTTCGCCGCCCACTCGATGCCCGCATAGATGTCCTCCGAGTTCTCCCGGAAGATGACCATGTCGACCTTTTCGGGTTCCTTGAGCGGCGAGGGCACGCCCTTGAACCAGCGCACCGGCCGCAGGCAGACGTAAAGGTCAAGTATTTGGCGTAAAGCTACATTAAGCGAGCGGATCCCGCCGCCGACCGGAGTGGTCAGCGGGCCCTTGATCCCCACCAGGTAGG
>JBOIFE010000250.1:0-6048 GCA_050741015.1 Burkholderiales bacterium
AGCCGGTCCCGCTGCATCTGCGCAACGCACCCACGCGGCTGATGAAGACACTCGACTACGGCAAGGACTATCGCTACGCCCACGACGAGGAAGACGCGTTCGCGGCGGGCGAGACCTATCTTCCCGAGGGCATGCCCGAGGTCGAGTGGTACAAGCCCACCGAGCGCGGCATGGAAGCGAGGATCCGGGAGAAGCTCGAGGAGCTGCGGCGGCGCAACGCCGAGGCGCGCGCGAAGAACGCATGATCGACCTCCAGCTGCTGCGCAATGACCTCGACGGCACGGCCCGGCGCCTGGCCGCGCGCGGCTTCGCGCTCGAGACGACGCGCTTCCGCGACCTCGAGGGTGAGCGCAAGCGTATCCAGACCGAGACCGAGCGGCTGCAGGCGCAGCGCAATGCCTTGTCGAAACAAGTGGGGCAGGCCAAAGCGAAGAAGGACGAGGCGCAGGCCTCGGCGCTAATGGCGGAGGCGTCGGCGGTCGGCGAGCAGCTGGGGGGCATGGAAGGCGAGAACCAGGCGCTGCAGGCGGCGCTGCGCGAGTTCGTCTCGCTGATCCCGAACCTGCCGCACGAGAGCGTGCCGGCCGGAACGTCGTCGGAGCAGAACGTTGAGGTCCGCCGTTGGGGAACGCCGCGCAAATTTGATTTCCCTGTCAAGGACCACGTCGACGTCGGCACGCCGCTCGGCCTGGACTTCGAGACCGGCGCGAAACTCGCCGGCGCTCGGTTCGCGGTGATGAAAGGTGGGCTCGCACGCCTGCATCGCGCGATCGCGCAGTTCATGCTCGACGTGCACACGACGGAACACGGCTACACCGAGGTTTACACGCCCTACATGGTGAGCGGAGCGTGCGCCGACGGCGTCTCGAGCCTCGCCAAGTTCAAGGGCGACCTGTTCAAGCTGGAAGACCGCGATCTCTACCTGATCCCGACCGCCGAGTACCCGGTCACCAACTTCGTGCGCGAAGAGATCGTCCCGCTCGAGTCCCTGCCGATGAAGTTCGTTTGCCACTCGCCGTGCTTTCGCTCCGAGGCGGGCGCCGCTGGCAAGGACACGCGCGGCATGATCCGCAATCACCAGTTCGACAAGGTCGAGCTGGTGCAGATCGTGCACCCGTCGCAGTCCTATGCGCTGCACGACGAGCTCACCGCGCACGCGGAGGCGATCCTGAAGAAGCTGGAGCTGCCCTACCGCACGGTGACGCTGTGTACTGCCGACATGGGCTTCTCCGCCGCGAAGACCTACGACCTCGAGGTGTGGCTGCCGGGGCAGGACGCCTACCGCGAGATCAGCTCCTGCTCGAACTTCGAAGCATTCCAGGCGCGGCGCATGCAGGCGCGCTTCAGGAATGACAAGGGCAAGGTCGAGTCAGTGCATACGCTGAACGGCTCGGGGCTCGCGGTGGGCCGGACGCTGGTCGCGATCCTGGAGAACTTCCAGAACGCCGACGGCTCGGTGACGATCCCGGCGGCGCTGCGCGCGCACATGGGAGGCGTCGAGACGCTCCGGCCGGCCTACCCACCCGCGCCGCCCGGCTGAGGCGTCGGCTGCTCAGGCGGCTGGAAGACGAATTTCCAGTCGCGGTAGGTCGTCGCATCCTTGAAATCGGCGTCGGCTTCGGTGAAGCCGGCCGTCTTGAACGGATGACCTTCGGCAAGACTGTAGACGCCCATGATCCCGCCGTCGGGCGCCTTCACGGTGCCCCATCGGGCGCTCACGCGCATGGGATCGAAGTACAGCGTGCGCAGATACCTTTCAAGATTTTGCTTGCGCGGGTCCTGCAGCAGGTCCTCGAGGCTGCGCGGATACTGCGAGGGCCCGTTGCGATAATAGCGCTCGATCGCGCGGCGGTAGTGCGCACCGACCCACAGCAGGTCGGCTTCCCTGGCGCGCTGCGTCCGCGTGTGCCAGACCTGGCCCGTCGCCGCCAGGCCGAGCCCCAGAACGGCGACCAGCAGGAGCGCGCCCAGGTAGGTGAAGCCGTGGGCCTGGACGCGGCGCGAGCGAGCGGATGCCCTGCTCATGGCTACCATGAGCTGTACGCGGTTCCGTCGCTCGCGCGCCCCTGCGCTCCGCTCCTCACGTCGTAGACCTCGCCCTGGCCGGTATCCTGCGGCGCGACGACGATCCAGGTCGCGCTGGATTCGGTGATCGGGTCCACCGGCACCGTGCGCAGGTACTTGTCGGCGACCAGGGCGTCGAGCGACGGCGGGTACTTGTCGCGATCCCCGTGGTACCGGTCGATCGCATCGCGCATCTCGCGGATGTCCCCTTTGAGCACCGTTTCCTTCGACTTCTCGAGGCTGCCGAAATAGCGCGGTACCGCGATCGCCAGCAGCAGGGCGATGATCGCCATGACGGCGAGCAGCTCGATCAGGGTGAACCCGGCGCGGCATGCGCCCAGCAGCGCGCGGGTGCGGTGCATCGCTACCAGTCCCGGTACGGCCGGCCGTTGAGGCCGACGCCGCGAGACCGCGAATGCACGTCGTAGACGTCCTTGCCTTCGCGAGGATCGTCCGGCGGGCTTTCGTAGCTGCGCTTGGCCCAGGTGGCGGCGGCCTCGAGATCGGGATCGGTGGCGAGCGGATCGCGCGGCAGCTCGCGCAGGAAGTACATCTTCGTGTGCTTCGGGCTCTTTTGATCGACCACGCCGTCGACCAGCTCGGCGAGCGTCTTCGGGTAGCCGCTGTCGCCTACCGAAATGCGGATCCGGCCCTCGTCCGAGGCCTGCTTGTAGGCGTCGATGCCATCGCGGATCTGATGCAGCGCCCGGTCCAGCTGCTGCTCCTTCGCGCGCTGGACGATGAGATCGCCGATCGGCGCCGCCATGCCCGCGAGCAGCGCCACGATCGCCAGGGTGATCAGAATCTCGATCAGGGTAAAGCCCCGGCTGCCGGGCGGCCGGGGCAGGCCCAGGTTGATGCGGCGCATGCGTTACCGTCCTGGACTCTGCATCCCGCCGAACGGCGCCAGCGTGTTGCCCGCCGGCGGCGCGGGATTGGGTCGCGCGGCCGGCGCCGCGGTTTGCGACTCCGATTGAAGCGGGATCGTGATCATGGGCCGCTGCAGCGTGCCGCTCATGCCGAACGCCGATCCCTGCGCCGTGGCCTCCGTGCCGGCGGGGAACTCCAGCTGAGCCGCCTCGGGGCGCCTCAGGCTGCGTACGATGTGCGGCGTGATCAGCAGCACGATCTCGGTCTTGGTCTTGTTGTCCGAGGTCGACGAGAACAACCGGCCGATGATCGGCAGGTCGCCGAGCCCCGGCACGCGATCCGCGCTGCGGCGGTCCTCGTCGCTGATCAGGCCGGCCAGCACCTGCGTCTCGCCGTCGTGCGCGCGCAGCGTCGTGTTCGCGGTGCGCGTCCCGATCTGGTAGGTGAGCGTGTCGCCGGTCGCGCTCTGTATGGTATTGGTGATGTTGCTCACCTCGAGGCCCACCTTGATGCCGACATCGTCGTCCAGGTAGATTATCGGCTCGACTTCGAGCTTGAGACCGACGTCGAGGTAGCTGATCGATTGCGACACGAAGCTGCCGGTCGCCGCCGCGGTGGTGGTGATGACCGGAACGCGGTCGCCGATGTGCACGGTGGCCTTCTCGCGGTTCTTCACGCGGATGCGCGGATTGGCGAGCAGATTGGTGCTGCCGTCCTGTTGCTGCAGCGACAGCAGGAACAGCGGATCGGTAAAAGTCAGTTGCACCAGCCCGGCATCGCGCGACAGCCATTCCGGCAACGACACCGTGCCGGGCGTCCTCGCGCCGGTCGCATCGGTGCCCCCGACGCTCCAGGCGAGCGTGCTCGGGTAGCGCGCGCCGAGGGCGAGCAGCCGCTTGAAGCCGATTTCGAGCACTTCGACCTGCAGCATGACCTCGGGCTGCGCGAGATCCTGCGCGGCGATCAGGCGCCCGGCCCGCCGGATATTGTCCGGCGTGTCCTTGATCACCAGCAGATTCAGCTTTTCGTCGACGAAGACGTGACGCGCGTCCAGGATGGTGCGAAGCATGTTGGCCGTCTCGCGCACGTCGGCGTTGGAGACGTAGAACGACCTCACCGCCAGCTCCTGGTATTCGCGCAGTTTCTGCGGCGTGGCCGGATAAATGAGCGCGGTCGACTCGCTCAGCACCTTGTCCTCGAGCTGGTTGCTGACCAGGACCTGGCGGATCACGGCCTCGACCTTCTCGTCGCGCACCACCACGCTCGTGGTCTGCTCCGTGTTCAGTTCCTTGTCGAACAGGAAATTCAGCCCCGTCGCGCGCGACAGGACCTCGAACACGGTGCGCAGGCTTACGTTGCGCAGCTCGAGGGAGATGGGCTTGTCGACCGCGGACTTGAGCTGCAGCGTGGCGAGCGCGGGTGGCGCCGCCTTTTCCTCGATCAGGCGCTGCAAACGGCGTGCGTCCTTGCGCCCCGGGTTCTCATTCAGCACCGGCGCCAGCGCGTCGCTCGCCTCGTGGTACTTGCTTTGCTTGAACAGCGCCTCGGCCCTGGCGACGAGCGCGCCATGGCGCCGGTCCATCTGCAGCTGCTCGAGCGCCGATGCGGCGCGCGGGCTGTCCGGATCGAACTTCATCACCTGGCGGTAGAGCGCTTCGGCGCGATCGAACTGCGACGCCAGTCGCGCGGCGTCGGCCTCGGCGAACCATTGCGTGATCAGATTGTCCCGCACGCTGAAGAATTCCTCCCGATACACGCGATTGCCGGGGTTTTGGCGCGCGGCCCCGTCGAGCAGCGCCAGGGCTTCGTCGCCGCGCCCCTCCTGGACCAGCTGGCGCGATTGGGAAAGGGTCGGTTCGCCGGCGCAGGCCCCGAGCAGGACGGTGGCGGCCAGCGCGGCGAGCAAGCCGCGGCGCGCGCGGGAGAAGTTCATGATGTCTGGTTTCACTTGGCCTCGCTGCCTTCGGCAGTCCGAAAAAACAGTGTCAGCTGCACTTGCGCATTCACCGCCGACGCCTGCGCGCTGGCGCGCTCGAATTGCAGCGAATCGATCGACGCCACCGGCATCGCGCGCAGCACCTGCCCGACGAACTGCCGGATCTCGGCATACGACCCGCGCAGGGGGAGCGTGACGCGGTACTCGGCCAGCGGGCCGCCATCGTCCTCCAGCCGATAGTCGCCGCTCGGCAGATCCAGGTGGGCGTTGCGCGCGAATGCGTAAAGGCGCCCCAGCTCGTCGGGTAGTTGCGCCAGCGGCGGGAACAGGCCATAGAAGCGGCGCAATTGCTCGGCGTGCCCTTCTCCCGGCGCCGGCCACCGGGCCGCGCGCGGTCGCGGCGCCTCGGTGGCGACGCGCTGCATCACCAGCGCCTGCTCGGCCGGTTGGATCGCCCAGTAATAGAAGGGCAGGCAGGCGAGCAGCACGGCGATGCCGGCGATGCCGGCGGGGCCGAGCGCTTGCAGGAGGGCCCGTCCCGCGTTCACGCCGCCCCCCGGAGGGAGGCCCGCACGTCGAAGCGCACCGGGTGCGAAGGATCGTCGCTGCGCACGCGGTGAGCGACCAGATGGACCCCGGACAGCATTCGCGACTCGCCCAGCCGGCGCAGGTAGTCGAGCATCGCGGCCGGGTCCCTGGCTTCGGCCGTGAACAGCAGGCTTCGCGACTGCGCCTGGGGCTGCATGCGCAACAGGGTCACGTCGCTGCGCGCCGCTGCCTCGACGGTCTCCAGCAGCGGCGACCAGGGCAAGCCGAGTTGCCGGCGTACCGAATCGGCGCGCTCCTGGTCCTCGCGCTGCCGCTCGCCGGAGATCGCCGGCCGGCGCTCCGCGCGCGCCTCGGGCGGCGCCGGCTCGAGCACGGCGAGCGCATCACGCGCGTCGCGATAGCGCGCGACCGACAGCGCGGCCAGCGCGAGACCGGCGGCGAGCACCAGCACGCCGAGCCAGCGCGCGCGGCGCGGCGCGGCGACGTAATCGAGCTCGAGGCGGGGCGCATTCATGCCGCGCACAGCGCCATCGCGAACAGCGGTTGAGCGCGCGGCGCCGCATCCACCGCAAGCGGATCGCCCAGCGGCCGGAAACGCCAGCCCTCGCGCTCGACCGCCTCGAAGCGGA
>JBOIFE010000251.1:0-7796 GCA_050741015.1 Burkholderiales bacterium
ATGGCTAAATCGACCTTTGTCTACGTGACTTACATCCGCACCACGCCGGAGAAGCTGTGGTCAGCATTGACCGACGGGGAGTTCATGAAGCGGTACTGGTTCGGAACGCACTGCGAGAGCCAGTGGACGACAGGATCCTCGTGGAAGATGGTGTACCCCGATGGCACCATCACCGACGCCGGGGAGATCATCGCGGCCGAGCCGCCACGACGCGTGGTAATCCGCTGGCAGCACCAGAACAAGCCCGAGCTCAAGGCCGAAGGCGACTCGCGCTGCACGATGGAACTGGAACGCAGTGGATCGGCGGTCAAGCTCTCCATCACCCACACCATCGAGCGCGAACCCTCGAAGCTCATCGAGGCGGTGTCCGGGGGCTGGCCGAAGGTTCTCTCTAACCTGAAGTCCCTGCTGGAGACCGGCGACATCGCGCTGCAGGACGCCTACCCAGCTCAGAGCGCCCAGGCTGGAAAGGCATGAGCATGGCCAAGGTCATTTTTGGCAACCATTCGGCGGTCCGACAAGGTGGACGAGGTGCGTCGACGAATCCTCGACTCCGGTCTTGTCAGAATGCTTGAGGTACCGGACCCTCACCTTTATTTCCAGGCGCCAGGAGGCCAATGCCTGCGGCTGGTCGGAATCGACGAGGACCTCTCCTTCTATGAGGGGGCCCGGGAAGGCCCGAACGTGGCCAACGTAAAGGAGGCACTCAGGAAAATGTCTTCCTGATCTCCGGACTCCCGCAGGACGACGCGCGCCAGCTAGGCGGCGTTCAGCCTTCTCTCGCCTGCTTCCTCGCGCTCCTCGGCGATCATGCGCGCGAGGGTGCGCCGGAAGTGAACCAGCGGCGCGTCGGCCACGATCGCATTCATCTGGAACGACGGGTCTGCTTCCAGCGTCCGCTGCTGGGCTTCGATGATCGCCTTGTCCTCCATGAAGCCCTCGACCATGCTGAGGTACAGGGACCGGGAGACATTTGGGTCGTCCAGCGCATAGTCGTGCAGGTAGTCCCAGAAGAAATGCGTCGTGCGCGAGGTCTCGGGCGTGAAGAATTGGCAGTTGCGATACTGCCTGGCACCCGCCAGGTTGCCGTTCTCCGCGCCCGCGCCCGCGGGCGACAGCAGCGTTTCCATGAAGAACACGCCCGGCACGTGCATGCGGGCGATGTTGCGCCGGTCGACCGCGCCCGGGTCGCTCACCACCTTCTTGTGGAACGGCGGCGGCGGCGCGTTCATGTGCCATCGCTCGACGCGAAATCCGTCGGCAAGTCGCTCGATCGCGGTCGGCTTCGACCTGAACGCGTATTCCTCGGAGCCGCCGAGCGTCTTCGTGTGCACGAACGCCAGGTGCGCGAAATCCGCGAGATTATCGACGATCAGCAAGTAGTTCGCGTCGTAGTGCAGATACCCCGGGTGTCCGCGCCAGTCCGGGTCGCGCAGGTAGGGAAAGTCGAGAATCGCGGCCCGATCCGCCTTCGCCGGATCGCCCATCCAGACCCAGACCAGGTGATCGCGCTCGACGACCGGGTAGCCGCGCACCCCCAGCCTGGGCGGGATGTTGTCCTGGCCGGGGATCTGCACGCACTTGCCGGTCGCGTCGAATTTCAGGCCGTGGTACATGCAGCGTACGCAATCGCCCTCGAGCCGGCCCTGCGAGAGCCTTGCGCCACGGTGGCAGCAGCGGTCATCCAGCACCGCCACGGCGCCGCCCTCCCCGCGGAAGATCACCACCGGCCGGTCGAGGAGCGTGCGCGCCAGCAGCTTGCCTTCGGTCAGCTCATGGTCCCAGGCGGCGACGTACCAGCATTCCGTCAGGAAGGCTTCGGTCGGCGACGCCTGGTGAAAATTCTCCCGCTGCACGCTCATGACGGTCTCCTCCGGGACGCCGCGTATCCGTCCCTCGTGTGTTGCCCGCCATTGTGCGCCCGTCGATACTATTTTCCAGACACCTTTTTCAGATATTCAATGAGATCGGCGCGGTCCTTCGCCTCGGGCACTGAATATCCCATCTTCTGGCCGGGGATCAGCTTCTCGGGGTTGGCTAGCCAGCGGTCCAGGGTCTTTTCGTTCCATACGATCCTGGAGGCTTTCACGGCGGGCGAGTAGTCGTAGCCCTTTGCCATGCCGGCCCTGCGCCCGAACACGCCCTTGTGCGCGGGTCCGACGCGGTTTTCCTCCACGGAGTGGCAGGCGATGCAGCGGCTCTCATAGAGCCGCTTGCCGCGTACGGCATCGCCCGCCATCGAGACCGGTGGAAAAACGGCGGGCAGCGCGAGCGCGCCCGCCGCCATCCACCGCAGCGTACAGCTCAAGCGCCGAACGGCAGGCCGCCGGTCGCCAGCGGCCTGCCCAGCGCCTGGTTGAGGATTGTCCAGTGCATCGTCTCGTCGGCCGCGAGGCGCGCGGCCACCTTGGCGAGGTGCACGTCCTTGAACGAGGGAATCACGCCCAGGTAGGCGTTGGTCGCGCCCAGCTCGAGGCGCGCCGCCAGATCCAGCACGTCGGCTTGGCTTTTCAGGGTATCCGCATTGAGCGCTTTTGCGTACTCGGCCAGTGATTTTGCCTCGACCGGCTTGCCGCCCAGCTTGCGGATGGTCGCTGCAAGCGCATCGCGATGCTCCTTGTGATCGGCCTGAAAGCGCAGCGCGATGTCGAGCACCGGCTTTTGCAACAGGTTGCTCTGCGCGCCGAGCGTGTAGGCGTTGATGCCTTCGTGCTCCAGGCCGAGCGCAACGTTGAGGATGCCGACATCGTGCGCGGAGGCCGACGCGGATCGCGCCAGGGCCTCTCGCCCCGACAACAGCGCGATGGCGGTGCCCGACAGAAGCAGGCCCGACTGACCGAGGAAGGAACGCCGTGCTTGACCGTGAACCGACATGTCAATTCTCCTGTGAGCGGCTATTTGCCGAGTTTGGCCAGCACGCCCGCGACGATGCGGTCGCAGTGCGCGCCGGCGAAGGAAAACGCATCTTCAAGGGCGAAATCGATTTCTCGCGCGAGCGCCTCGCGCAACAGGCCCCGCGCGCGGAAAAAGCGGCTGCGCACCGTGGCTTCGGGAATGTCGAGGCTCTTCGCCACCTCCTCGACGCTCATGTCCTCCAGCGCGCGCAGCACGAATACCGTGCGGAACGCGTCGGGAAGCGCATCGATCCTCTTCTCGAGCAGGCGGCGGGTTTCGGCGCGGAGCGCATCCTGCTCGGGCTGCTGGGGTACCGCCTCGCTCATGCTCGCCTCCCGGGCCTCGGTATCCATTTCCGTGTCGCCATCCAGCCGGATCACCTCGGCGCGGCGGGCACGCTTGCGCATGCGGGCGATCGCCTCGTTCACGACGATGCGCGTAAGCCAGGTGGAGAGCTTCGCCTCGCCGCGAAACTTGCCCATGTTGCGGTAGGCAAGCAGGTACGCCTCCTGCACGGCGTCCTCGGCCTCCGAGTCGTCCCTGAGAATGCTCCGCGCTGCGCGAAACAGCGTCTGGTTGTAGCGACGCATCAGCGGTGCAAACGCAGAGTGATCGCCGGCCACGACCCGGCCGACGAGATCGGAATCGGACACGGTCGTACCGGCGGCGGGGGTGGAATCGGGAAGCATGCTCACGCTCGGGGATCCTATCGGGTTGCGCGCATTAGATGACGCGAAGCCGCCCGGCGTTCCGGAGCTGTGCGCGAGCGGCGTTGCCAGCGAGCCGATCGCACGCGACAATGCCGCTCAAGGAGGAAATAACCATGCTCAAACGTCTTTTCACCTCATTCGCGCTCGCCTCGCTGCTCGGCGCTGCCAGCACCGCCGCCCAGTCCGCCGAACCGAAGGACATCCGCTGGGGCACCGGCCCCGTGGGCTCGTCGGGAGGCAAGGCGCTCGTCGTGCTGGCCGATGTCCTGAACAAGGCGATGCCCGAATACCGCATCACCGTGCTGCCGACGCCCGGCGCCGTGACGACGGTGAAAGGCTTCGCCACCGGCGAGTTCGACGGCTACTACGGCTCCGACGTGGCGCTGAAGGAACTCAAGGACGACAGCGGCCGCTTCAAGGGCTTCAAGGCCAACATCAAGCACCCGCCGATCCAGTCGCTATGGTGCTACACGCTCGCCGTCGGCGTCGCGATCAAGGCCAGCGACCGGGACAGCATCAGGAATTGGGGCGACCTCACCGGCAAGACGGTGTTCACCGGCCCACTGCCTTTCGACACCCGCAAGCAATTGGAAAACGCGCTGGCCGCGCTCGGCGTGCATCACATTTACCAGCAGGTCGACATAACGACAGCCGGGTCGCAACTCAACTCCGGAGCCCTCAAGGCGATCGGCATTTACGCCGCCGGCGGCAAGACGCCGCCGCCGTGGATTGCGGAGGCTTCGCTTGCGGTCGATTGGGCAGCGCTCAACCCGAGCCCGGACGAGGAGGCGAAGCTCAAGGCGGCGGGCTTCACGATCGAGCGGGTCGACCCGGCGAACTTCCACAAGAAGGAGGCGTACGTCGGCAAGATCACGCTGCTGCCTTTCTACTGGGGCTTCGACCTGGGCCTGAGCGTGCCCGCCGACGACATGTACAAGATGCTCACTGTCATTGAGGAACATGCCGACGAATTGGCCAAGCTCGATCCGAGCTTCCGCGAAATCAGCGGCGGCAAGATGGCGGCGTTCGAAAAGCAGGCCCTCGAATCGACCTGGAATCTCGTCCCCATCCACCCCGGCCTCGCCAAGTACATGAAGGCGAAGGGCGTGTGGGACAGCAAGTGGGATTCCAACATCGCCCAGTAGCGATAGCCCGCGATCCACCATGACCGGCGCCGCGTCGGCACCACGGCGGGGGTTTGCGCTCGACTGCCTCTATTACGCGGCGTCGATCGCGTTCCTCGCCTACATGCTCTATTACTACTGGACCGGGTCGGGCGGGCCGACGCTGCTGGCCATGACGATGATTCCGGTCACCTACGCGCTGTTCACCCTGCAGGCGCTGCGCAAAAATGAACTGTATCCGACGCTGCCTCCGCTCGCGAACTACCTGATCGCGGGCGCTTACTGCCTGTTCTCGCTGTACTGCGCCTACTACATGGATACGAACTACATGGCGCTCGGCGAGGAACGCGCCGGCATGTGGAATGGCGCCGATCTCCTCGTCGGCGGCGGCATGGCGCTCCTGGTCCTCGAGTACGCACGCAAGCGCCACATGCCGCTGTTCGTGCTCAATATCGTGCTCATGCTCTACGCCGTGTACGGCTACCTGGTGCCCGGCATGTTCTACCATGCCGGGCTCCCCTGGCATCGCGTCATCACGGCCAGCAGCGTGGAAATGGCGACCGGCATCTTCTCGCGGCTGCCGCAGATCGCGCTCACGGTGATC
Source organism: Burkholderiales bacterium (assembly GCA_050741015.1). Taxonomy (GTDB): domain Bacteria; phylum Pseudomonadota; class Gammaproteobacteria; order Burkholderiales; family SG8-39; genus JAABQT01. The sequence continues at coordinate 5,334 of JBOIFE010000251.1, forward strand.
GGCTCGTTCCTGCTGGTCTTGAGCCTGTTGCGCGGCTTCGGCTGCGTCGACTCCCTGCTGCGCGCGACCAAGCGCGTCGCCGTCCGCTCGCCGCACGCCATTCCGCAATCGGCGGTGATCGGCTCGATGTGCATCGGCACCGTGAGCGGGAGCGGCGCCGCCAACGCGATCACGGTCGGCTCGGCCACCATTCCGGCGATGATCAATGCAGGGCTGCCGCCAGCGACCGCAGCAGCGATTGAAAATGCTTCCTCGATGGGCGGGCAGCTGATGCCGCCGGTGATGGGCATCGCCGCCTTCCTGATGGCCGAATTCCTCGGCGTCGACTATTTCGACGTCGTCGCGCGCGGCTGGGTGCCGGCGCTCATCTACTACATCACGGTTGCCGTCTCGGTCTATCTGCTGGCGATCCACCACCGCACCCATCAGGTGGCTGTTCCCGACGCCGAGGCGCTGGGGTGGCGCGACCGGGTCAATCTCGGCGCCTTCGTCTTCGTGGTCGGTGGCCTGGTCACGCTGATGGCGACGATATTCCTGGCGCCGATGTTCGCCGCGCTCTACATGTTCTACGCCGCGGGCGCCGCGCTGTTCATCATCAACCTCGCGCCGCTGCTGCGGCCCGGCCGCTGGTCCACGCAAGCGTTTGTCGCGCCGCTACGGCGCTTCCTCGACTCCTACATCGACATGATCACGGACATCGCGCTGCTGCTGGCGACGCTGTCGATCCTGACCGGCGCGCTGGTGATCACCGGCGTGCCGACAAAGCTCGGCGCGTTGCTGCTGGATGCCGCCGGCGTAAACATGGTTGCCATGGTGGCCATGGCGTTCCTGTTCGGCGCCGTCCTCGGCATGGGCCTGCCACCGGCGCCGACCTACATCCTGGTGGCGCTCGTGGTCGCGCCGCCGTTCATGAAGATCGGCGTCAACCCCTGGGTGGTGCACTTCTTCGCGTTCTTCCTCGCGGTGTTCGGCGAGCTGACGCCGCCGACCTCGGTGACCGCGGCGATCACCTCGAAGATCGCCAACACTTCGTTCTACGTCACCCTCTGGCGATCCGTGCAGATCTGCGTTTGCCTGTTCACCCTGATGGCGGCGGTGTTCATCCATCCGGAGCTCGTGATCAAGCCGGGTGCCGAGCAGCTGGGCGCCGCAGCGCTGGTCACGATTTCCACCGTCGGCATCACCTTCAGCCTGCAGGCCAGGTTCGCCGACGGACGCCGCCTGGACGTGGCCGTTCGGCTGGTTCTTGCGGCATTTGCGCTGCTGATCCTGCTCGATCCGCACTACAACGTCGCGACATTCGCCTGCCTGCCGGTGTTGCTGATGATCGGCTACTGGCTTGGCTATCGCCGCAACTTCAGGTCCGTCCGGCAGGATTTGAACCCACGACCCGTTGAATCGTAGGCGATTTGGCCCAAAGCCGTCACTCGAGCGGTTTGACCCGGCGGAACGCGGAAAACAGTGCCAAGTCGTAAACAATTTTCAGAACCCCGCAAGCGACCAGGGGCGCAGCCATTGCGCCGGCGGCGAACATTGCGCCGGTCAACGAAGGGCCAATGGCCGAAGCGAGGCTCCGCGGCACAGCAGTAAAGCTCGCTGCCGCGGGCCGTTCGGGCGGCGTCACCACCGACATCACATAGGCGCTGCGTGCTGGCACGTCCATCTGTGACAACGCACTGCGCACGAGCAGCAGGGCGAGTACCCAATCGAAACTAGGCGCAAACGCGGCGCCGATCAGGCACAGGCTCGCCGGGATATGCGTGAACACCATCGTATTGATGAGGCCGACGCGCCTCGCCAATGCCGGCGCGGCGAGCTGCGAGGCGGCGCCGAACAGGCCCGTCCAGAAAAAGAACGTACCCGCTGCGGTAAGCGACATGCCAAAGCGCTCGAACAGCCACAGGGCGAGCAGTGCATTCACCACCAGGCCGCCCGCGAACGAATCGACGCTAAACAGGCTTGCCAGCTTCCAGACAGTGCCCCGCGAAGGTCCGAGGGGCACCACGGGGCCAGATCTCCGCGCGCGCGCCTTCGGAATACGCAGGTAAAGCACCCAGACTGCGAAGCCGATCGCGGCGTAGACGACGAACATGGCGCGCAGGGCATCGACCATTTGCAATCCCGCATGGGTCGCCAGCCAGTCGGGCACTGCGGCCGCCAGCGCGCCGACGGCGCCGAAGATCGATCCCACAAAACTGTAGCGGGCGAAGACCGTGGTCCGCGTTTCGGCCGGTGCGCTGGTGGCGAGCACCGTGTGTTCGAGCGGCAGGAACACGCTGACGTCGCCGCCGCTCGGATTGAGTGGCCCCACAAAGGCGACGATGAGCATCGGCCACAGTGACGAAAGCGAGGCAAAACCCAGCCCGGTCAGCGCCATCAGCACGGCAGCGCCCAACATCAGGCGCCGCATGGAGTAACGGTGGCTCCAGTGGCCCACCGCGAGCGTCGCCAGCGCGGAGCCGA
>JBOIFE010000252.1:0-11664 GCA_050741015.1 Burkholderiales bacterium
CCCGTACACCCCGTTGTTCTCCAGGATGTAGGTCATGTTCACCCCGCGCCGCATGACGTGCGCGAACTGCCCGAGACCGATGGAAGCCGAATCCCCGTCGCCGGAAACCCCCAGATAGATGAGGTCCCGATTCGCCAGGTTCGCCCCGGTAAGGACAGAGGGCATCCGCCCATGCACGGTGTTGAACCCGTGCGAGTTACCGAGGAAGTAATCCGGCGTCTTGGACGAGCACCCGATCCCCGAGAGCTTCGCCACCCGGTGCGGCAGGATGTCGAGCTGGTAGAAGGCCTGGATCAGCGCCGCGGAAATGGAATCGTGCCCGCAGCCCGCGCAAAGGGTAGAAACCTTGCCTTCGTAATCCCGCCGCGTATACCCGACCTTGTTCTTCGCCAGCGTCGGATGATGGAGCTTCGGCTTCAATACGTAGGTCATGCGGCCTTGTCCTTCTTGATCGGCCGCACGTTCAGTGCGGACACGATCTCGGCGATTTCCTTCGCGATGTACCGCGCCGTGATCGGCGTGCCGTCGTAATGGAGCACCGAAATGAGAGAGGCCGGGTTGATCCCGGCCTCGTTGACCAGCAAGGTCTTCAGCTGCGCATCGCGGTTCTGCTCCACGACAAAGACCTTGGAATGCGACTGCACGAAATCGTAGATCTCGTCCTGGAATGGAAACGAACGAACGCGCAGCGCATTGATGAAGATGTTCCTCTCAGCCAGCGCCTCGAGCGCCTCCTGCATGGAAGGACTGGTCGAGCCGTAGTAGATGACCCCGAACCGCGCCGGCTCGCCCGCCGCCGTCAGCAAAGGCTTGGGCAGCAGGGTCTTGGCGAAGTCGTGCTTCTTCAGCAACCGCTCCATGTTGTACTGGTAGTCGGGCCCCGCTTCCGAATACTGCGCGTAGGCATTGCGGCTGGTGCCGCGCGTGAAGTAGGCGCCCTTGGTCTCGTGCGTCCCCGGATAGGTGCGGAACGGAATCCCGTCCCCGTCCACGTCCAGGTAGCGCCCGAACTCCTTGCCCGCGTCCAGCATCTCCGCGGTCATGACCTTGCCGCGGTCGTACTTGCGGCTGTCGTCCCACACGAGCGGCTTGGTGAGCCGCTGGTTCATCCCGATGTCGAGGTCGGTCATGAGGAAGATCGGCGTCTGCAGCCGCTCCGCGAGGTCGAGCGAGAGCGCCGCGAACTCGAAGCACTCGTGCGGATCCTCGGGAAAGAGCAGCACGTGCTTCGTGTCCCCGTGCGAGGCATAGGCGCAGGCGAGCACATCGGACTGCTGCGTGCGCGTCGGCATGCCGGTCGAGGGCCCGCCGCGCTGCACGTCGATGATCACCGCCGGAATCTCGGCGAAGTAGGCAAGCCCGATGAACTCGCTCATCAGCGAAATCCCCGGCCCCGAGGTCGCGGTGAACGCGCGCGCCCCGTTCCACCCCGCACCCGTGACGATCCCGATCGAGGCGAGCTCGTCCTCGGCCTGGATGATCGCGAACTTGTTCTTGCCCGACTCCTTGTCCACGCGCAGCTTCTGGCAGTAGCGCGTGAAGGCCTCGGCCAGGGAAGAAGACGGCGTGATCGGATACCACGCGCAAACGGTCGCCCCGCCATAGACGCACCCGAGCGCGGCGGCGGCATTGCCTTCCATGAAAATCCTGTCGCCGACGGCGTAGGCGCGCTTGACCTTGAGGCCGAGCATCCCCTTCAGCTTCTCGTTGGCGTAGTTGAACCCCATCTGGAATGCGTTGAGGTTCGGCTTGAGGAGCTTCTCCTTCCCCTTGTACTGCTCCCCGATCAGCTCGGCGACCACGCCGGGCTCGATCTCGAGCAGCGAGGCGAGCGCCCCGACATACATGATGTTCTTGAACAGCTGGCGCTCGCGCGAGTCCGTGTAGGTCTCGTTGCTGATCTGCGTGAGCGGCATCCCGATCACGTTCACGTCCTCGCGGAACTTCGACGCCGGCAAGGGCTTGGTGTTGTCGTAGAACACGTAGCCGCCGGGCTCGATCTCCTTCATGTCCGCGGCCCAGGTCTGCGGATTCATCGCCACCATCAGGTCCACCCCGCCGCGGCGCCCGAGCCAGCCTTTTTCGGTGACCCGCACCTCGTACCAGGTCGGCAGCCCCTGGATGTTGGACGGGAAGATGTTCCGCGGCGACACCGGGATTCCCATCCGCAGGAACGTCTTGGCGAACATCTCGTTGGCCGACGCCGACCCCGAGCCGTTGACGTTGGCGAACTTGATGACGAAATCGTTCAGCGCATCGATGCGCTTCATATTATTAAGCCGCTTTCTTCTGGTGGTGGCTGCGGCAGTCGGGCCCGGCCTGGGCGAGGTCGAGCAGGTACTTCTGCATGTCCCAGGCGCCCGTCGGGCAGCGCTCGGCGCAAAGCCCGCAGTGCAGGCACATGTCCTCGTCCTTCACCATGATCCGGCCCGTCTTCAGGCCGTCCTGCACATAGAGGTCCTGCGTGAGGTTCGTCGCCGGCGCGCTGAGGCGCGTGCGCAGGTCCTTCTCCTCGCCGTCGTCCGTGAATGTGATGCAGTCCATCGGGCAAATGTCCACGCAGGCGTCGCACTCGATGCACTGCTTCGCGGTGAACACCGTCTGCACGTCGCAGTTGAGGCAGCGCTGCGCTTCCTTCCACGCGGTGGCCGGGTCGAACCCGAGCTCCACCTCGGCCTTCACGTTCTTCAGCGTGATCTTGATGTCGCGCCAGGGCACCTTGTAGCGCGCGTCCGGGTGGATCTCGCTGTCGTAGCTCCACTCGTGGATGCCCATCTTCTGCGACATGACCGTCACGCCGGGCGCGGGACGCTCGTGGATGTTCTCGCCGTTGAGCTGCTTGTCGATGCTGATCGCGGCGTCGTGCCCGTGCGCGACCGCCCAGATGATGTTCTTCGGGCCGAAGGCCGAGTCGCCGCCGAAGAAGACGTTCTTCGCGCTGGACTGGAAGGTCACCTTGTCCAGCAACGGCAGCCCCCACTCGTCGAACTGGACGCCGCTGTCCTTCTCGATCCAGGGGAAGGCGTTTTCCTGCCCCACCGCGACGAGCACGTCGTCGCACTCGAAGCTCTGCTCGGGCTCGCCGGTGGGCACGAGCTTGCGCCGGCCCTTGTCGTCGTACACCGCCTTCACCTTCTCGAAGGTCATGCCGGAGAGCTTGCCGCCCTTGTGCAGGAACGCCTTCGGCACGAGGTAGTTGAGGATCGGGATGCCTTCGTGCTGCGCGTCTTCCTTCTCCCAGGGCGAGGCCTTCATCTCCTCGAACCCCGAGCGCACGATCACCTTCACGTCCTCGCCGCCGATCCGCTTGGAGGTGCGGCAGCAGTCCATCGCGGTATTGCCGCCCCCGAGCACGATCACGCGCTTGCCGATCCGGGTGGTGTGCCCGAAAGAAACGGACGAGAGCCAGTCGATGCCGATGTGGATGTTCTTCGCGGCTTCCTTGCGGCCCGGGACGTCGAGGTCGCGCCCGCGCGGCGCGCCCGAGCCGACGAAGATCGCGTCCCAGCCCTCGGCCATCAGCTTCTTCATCGAATCGATCTTGTGGCCGCCCTTGAAATCGACGCCCAGGTCGAGGATGTAGCCCACCTCCTCGTCGATCACCTCGAGCGGGAGGCGAAAGCGCGGAATCTGCGACCAGATCATCCCGCCCGCGCGCGGATCCTGGTCGAAAATGGTGACCGCGTACCCGAGCGGCGCGAGGTCGCGCGCGACGGTGAGCGAAGCGGGCCCGGCGCCCACGCAGGCGATGCGCTTGCCATTCTTCTTCGCCGCGGGCCGGGGCATGCGCGCCTTCACGTCGTCGCCCTTGTTGTCGGCGGCGACGCGCTTCAGCCGGCAGATGGCGACCGGCTCGGGCTTGGTCTGGTTTTCTTCCTCGACGCGGCCGCGACGGCACGCGGGCTCGCAGGGGCGGTCGCAGGTGCGCCCGAGGATGCCGGGGAAAACATTCGAGTTCCAGTTGACCATGTAGGCATCGGAGTACCGGCCTGCAGCGATCAATCGGATGTATTCGGGAACCGCGGTGTGGGCGGGGCATGCCCACTGGCAATCGACAACTTTATGGAAGTAGTCGGGATTCGCGATGTCTGTCGGGCGCAACTCCTCGTCTCCTTGGCGCCGCCGGTCTGTTTCGATTTTGTGGCGGCGACGCTGGAGGGCAAGTCTACTCCGCGACAGGGCGGCAGGAAAGGCTTTGTTATCAAAACCCTGCAAGGCCAAGTGGGTGGGTTATCCTAGGACGATGCCGAGCCAGCTCGAGTCCCTCCGGCGCCACTCCACGGTGGTCGCCGACACCGGCGACATCGACGCGGTCGCCCGCTGGAAGCCCCAGGACGCCACCACCAACCCCTCGCTGCTGCTCACCGCAGCCCAGGACGCCCGCTTCCGGCCGCTGGTCGAGGAGGCGCTGGAGCGCGGCCGGCGCGAGCCTGGCCCGACCCTCGAATGGCTCGCCGTCGTCTTCGGCCGCGAGATCTTGAAGCACATCCCCGGGCGGGTCTCGACCGAGGTGGACGCGCACCTGTCTTTCGACCCCGAAGGCTCGATCGCCAAGGCGCGCCGCCTGGTCGAACTCTACGAGGCGGCCGGAGTGAAGCGCGGGCGGATCCTGGTCAAGCTCGCGAGCACCTGGGAGGGCATCCGCGCGGCCGAGCGGCTCGAGCGCGAGGGCATCCACTGCAACATGACGCTGCTTTTCTCCTTCGCGCAGGCTGCGGCCAGCGCCGACGCCGGCGCGACGCTGATCTCGCCCTTCGTCGGGCGGATCTACGACTGGCACAAGGCGGCGCGCAAGCTCGACGACATCCCGCTCGAGGAAGACCCGGGCGTCGCCTCCGTGACGCGCATCTACCGCTACTACAAGAAATTCGGCTACGCCACGCAGGTGATGGGCGCGAGCTTCCGCAAGACCGGCCAGATCCTCGCGCTCGCGGGCTGCGACCTGCTCACGATCGCGCCCGAGCTGCTGGAAAAGCTCGCCGCGGCCGAGGGGCCGGTCGAGCGGCGGCTCTCCCCCGCCGAGGCCGCGAGCCACGCGCTCGAGCGCGTACGCCTGGACGAGAATTCCTACCGCTGGCGTCACAACGAGGACGCGATGGCGGTGGAAAAGCTCGCCGACGGCATCCGGCGCTTCGACGCCGACGCGAGGAGGCTCGAGCAGCATGTCCGGACGCGCCTCGATGAGCGGCGGGCAGTCGCCTGAGCCGGTCCGGGTCGCGCTCGAGCGCGGCGTCGCGCGCGTCACGCTCTCGAATCCGGCGAAGCTGAACGCGCTCGATGCGGCCGCCATCGACGCGCTCGGCGCCGCGGTCCGCAAAGTCTCCGCCGACCCCGGCCTGCGCGCGCTGGTGATCACCGGCGCGGGCGACAAGGCCTTCTCCGGCGGCGTGAACATAGGCGAGCTCGGCGCGACGACGCCCTCGACCGCGCGTGCGACCATCACGCGCCTGCACCGCGCGATCACAGCGGTGCGCGAGTGCCCGGTGCCGGTGATCGCGCGCGTGAACGGCTACTGCATCGGCGGCGCGCTCGAGCTCGCCGCCGCCTGCGACCTGCGCATCGCCGCGGACCACGCGCGCTTCGGCATGCCGGAAGTGCGGCTGGGCATCCCGTCGGCGATAGAGGCCGCGTTGCTGCCGCGCCTCATGGGCGCGGGCCGCGCGCGATGGCTGCTCCTGACCGGCGAAATGATCGACGCGGCCGAGGCGCTGCGCTGGGGGCTCGTGGAGCGAGTGGTCCCGCTCGCGGCGCTGGACGTGGAGGTGGACCAGGCGCTGGGGGCGCTGCTCGCCTGCGGGCCGGAGGCCGTTCGCGCGCAGAAGAAGCTCAACCGCGCCTACGAGGAGCTGCCCTTCGCCGAGGCCGTGGCGCAGAGCATCGATGCGTTCGAGGCTGCGTACCGGACGGGCGAGCCCCAGCGCCTGATCGGCGAGTACCTGGGCCGCAAGCGGAAGTAGTCCGGACGCGCCCTCAGGACATCGGCAGCTGGCGCAGCTCCCCGAGCGCCTGCCCGGCGCGGTCGGCGGCCTGCTGCGCGAGCTTGCGGCCTGCCTTGCGCTCCTCGTCCGCGATCATCGGCGCCGCGGCCCACGCCGCGCGCAGCGTCGCCTGCGTGTCCTGGTGCGCTTGCAGCAAGTCAGCGACCGTGCCGAGCGCGTTGCGGTAGTCGAAGCAGTCCTTCTCGGCCTTCTGCTTCAGCGCGAGCGCGCGGTCGATCCAGCCCGGGCCGCGCGCGGCGGCGCGATCCAGGTGCGCGGCGAGCGCCTTGCGGTCCGCCTCCCAGGCCGCGCCCGCGCGCGCGGCGGTCGCTGCGTTCTTCAGGATCGCCTGCACGTCCACGAGGTAGAGCTCGGCGGCATCGGCGAGCACCTTGTTGCGCGATTCGTCCTCCGCGCGCAGGCGCGCGAGCGACGGGTTGATCGCCGCGGCATCGGCATCGAGCCGCGCCGCCTCGTCCGCGCCGGGCTCGAGCGCGAGCGCGCCGCGCAGCCGCTCGGTCGCGTCGGCCACGCCGGCGCCGGCGCTCGACTGCAGGTCGCGCGTCTTCTTCAGCCCGTGCAGGAAGTACCCGCCGACCGCGAGCACGAGGACGGCGGCGACGATGCCGATGAGGAGCCTGGGGTTGCGGGCAGTAGCCATGCGGGATCGGGGGCCGGAAACGGGGCCCCGATTCTACGCCGCGCGCCTATTTGCAGGTGACGCCGGCGACGTGGCGCGTACCCGCGCCAGTTGCAACGGTGGTGACCGCGTCCTTGATGTCGGCGCTCTGCACCGTGACGTTGCCGTCGTGGTTCGACGACACCACGAGCACGGTCTGCGTGTCGCGGTTGTAGTAGACGCCCGGATCGAGCACCGCGCCGTCCGTGACCTCGTAGAGGAACCCGGTCTGCGAGTTCACATAGAGGCCCGGGTCGTAGGTCGACACCGGAAAGAGCAGCGTCGAGGCCGAATTGAGCGCGGCGCCGACCTGACTTTCGCCCACCACCAGCACCGAGCCCGAGTCCTGGCTGAGGTAGATGCCGGGGTCGGGCACAGTATTGGGTGGCAGCGAGATGTTCTGCCCGGTATCCAGGTTCAACAGCGTGGTGCCAAGCGACGCGGTCGGCAGCGCGGTCGAGGCCGGCGCCGGGAGCGGCGGCGGCGTGACAAGCGATTTCGGCAGCGGCGGCACGCCGAGCACGGTGAGCGCGAGCAGGTTGCCTGGCGCCTGCGCGAACACGTAGTTCGCGGCGGCGAGCCCGCCGCCCGCGACCTCGTAGCTGCCGGCCACGGATGTCGTGTCGGCGGGGGTCGTCCAGAGCAGGCTGCCGCTCGTCGCGGTGGCGAGCGACTCGCTCGCGACGAAGCCGGTGACCTGGCCGGTCAAGGCGGGATTCAGTTCGCCGTAGTTGCGCGAGGCGGGATCGGCGACGTAGGTGAGCGTGGCGGGCGTGATCTCGCCTACGTTGCCGCTCGCGGTGCTCGAGGCGAGCTGATAGCCGTAGACGCTCGCGGCGCCGTTGGACGCCGAGGCGATCAGGATTCCGCTCACATCGACCTGCTTGCCAGTGCCGACGTTCTTGTCCGCGTAGGTGCCCGATGCGGGGTTGTTGAGCACGACCGTGTCGCCGTCGATCGCGCCGCTCACCGTGAAATCACCCGGCGCGAGCGCCGCCGCGGCAGTGGAATCGTAGACTTTCGACACCGTGCCCGTCAGACCCGCGGTCACGGTCGGCGCCGCCGTGTAGAGGAAGCCGTTGCCGGAACCCAGCACCGCGCTCGAGCCGTAGGTCGCGCCGTACTGCTTGAAGTCGTAGGCGAGCCCACCGCGATTGTCGACAACCGGCGTCCCGGACCACACGAGGAAGCGGCCGGCGAGCGGGTCGAGCGCGGTCGCGCCGGCGTTGTTCGTGAATGAGGTGCCGGCGAGCACGATCGAGTCGCCGCTGCCGCCCGCCATCAGCGTGCCGTTCAGCACGATCGCGCCGCCGGTCGAGACCGCGCGGATCGAATCGCTCACGGCCAGCGCGTCGAGCGCGATCGCGTTGGCGCTCGCCAGGTCGACGCTCTTCAGGCACCCGCTCAGGCAATCGGGCGTGCCGAGCGTCCCGCCGGTGCGGTGGTAGTCCGCGACGACGAGGCTGCCGATGCCGTCGATGGTGCCGCCGCTCAGGTTCAGCGTCGCGAAGCTCGAGCTGTTGTCGACTTCGAGGCTGCCGCTCGCGAGGTTCGTCGTCGCGACGTTGTAGACGGAGGCCGGATCGAACGCGACGGTCGCGCCGTCGATCAGCAAGGTGCCTGTCCCCAAAAGGCTGCCGCCGATCAGGTTCTGCGTGCCGCCGGTGAGCGCGAGCTGGGCGCCGCTCGAAATACTGACAGTGCCGAAGTAATTGCCGTTGCCGGTCGCGCCGCTCACGGTGGTCGTGCCCGAAAGCACGTTGACCGCGGTACCCGCCGCCGAGGTGAGTCCACCCGAGACAAGGTTCGTCCCGTTCGCGTTCAGCACGCCGCCGGAGGTCTGGTTGACCGAGGCCGAGAGCGTGCTGTTTGCGACGTTGAGGAGGCCGCGGTTCTCCAGCACGCCGGTACCGGCGAGCACGGCGTTGCTGAGGTTCAGCGTGCCCGCATTGAGCGACGCGGTGCTACCGTTGTAGTTGATCGACGAGGAAATCCCGAGCGTGGTCGAGAACACCGGTACCGTGGCGTTGCCGGTCAGGTCGAGGACCTGGTCGTTCACCAGCAGCCCGATCGACTGCGAAAGCGCCGAGCCCTGCGCGGACGATCCGAGCGAGATCGTGTAGGGCGAGGCGTTCGGGCCGATCAGCGCGACTTCGTTCGAGGTCGGCACGTGCCCGAGGCTCCAGTTGGCGCCCGTCATCCAGTCGCCGCTGCCCGCGAGCGACCAGAGGTTCACGTTGCCGGTAATCGAGCCGGTCGGGCAGCCCGCGCCGGCGGTGCATACGATCGCCGCCGAGCCGGTGGTGATCGAGCCGCCCGCGGTGTTGACCGACGAGGCGTTCAGGATCGACAGCGTGTTGTTGTTGGTGTTGAGCGGCGCACTCAGCCGGAACACGCCCGTGGTGTCGATCGTGGTGTTCTGGAACGACGTGAGCGGCTGGTCGATCGTGATGCCGCCCGCGCCCGCGACGAGCGACACCGAGCTTCCCGAGCTCCCCGAGAGCGAGATCGCGCTGTTGGCGACCTCGTTGGTGATCGCGCTCGCCGTCAGCGTCGCCCCGCCCGCGGTGGTCGCGGTGCCGATCACGAGCGCGCCGGTCGTGCGCAGGTTGGCGAGGCTGCCGTCGCCGCCCGCGATGCTCGGGTTGCCCAGGATCTGCGTGACGATGCCGAGGCTGCCGATGCCGAGCGCGGCGTTGCCCGAGAGCGCGAGGTTGATTCCGCCCGCGCCGGCGTTGACCATCGATCCGGTGGAGCCGAACGTGATGCCGCCGCCGCCGGTGATGCTGTTGCCGCCCGCGATCAGCGTGACATGCCCGCCGTTCGAGGTGATGTTGGCGTTGATCGAGAGCGTGCCGGCGCCATTGGCCGCGCCCGAGGGCGAGGACGGCGAGTCGGCCTCGAGCTGGATCGCGCCGCCCTGCGTGACGATCGGGCTTCCGATCGTGATGTTGCGGCCCGCCTGCAGCGTGATGCCCTGCCCCGCGTTGGTAAGCACGAGCCCGCCGCCGGAGAGGCCCGCGTTGATTGTGAGGTCGCGCTGCGCCTGCAGCACGATGTTGCCCGTCAGCGCCTCGAGCGTCTCGTCGTTCAGCGTGTAATTCGTATTGGCCGGCGGCGTACCGTCGGCGAAAAGGATCGAGGTATCCGCGCCGCCGACCTGCGCGTTGCTCGCGCCGCCCGTGTTCTGGATCGTGATGTCCTGCGGGTCGAGCAGGATCGTGGCCGCGTCCACGCGCGCGGCGAAGTCGAGCAGGTTCGCGCCCGACACTTCGACGAAACCGCCCTTCGCGCTGATCGTGCCGTAGGCGCGCGTGATGTCGTCGGACCAGACGACGACCTTGCCGCCCCCGTCCGCGCGTATCGTCGCGCCGGCGCCGAAGTACGTCCGCGTCGCATTCTGCACGGCGGCGTTCGCCCCGTGCAGGTCGCCGCCGACGAGCACGGTGCCGCCGGCCGCGTCGCCCGAGGCGTCGATCGACGCGCCGTCGAGCACGCCCACGTGGTCGCCGAGTACTTGGACGCTGCCGCCCTTGTCGCCGACGGCCTCGGTGCGCGAGCCCGCTTCAAGCAGCGTATCGCCCGCGGACTTGAACACGATGCTGCCGCCATCGCCCGCCACGGCGCGCGACGCCGACACGAGTCCGGAGCTGCGCACGAGCGTGCCGTAGATGCCGACGCTGCCGGAGGCGGCGACGATCGCACCCGCGTTCACCGCCTCGCCGCCCGCGGTGTACTCGACGCGCACGTCGGGCTCGCGCGAGTTGACCAGCTCGACCGTGCGTCCGGCGGCGATGGTCACCGTGCCGCCGGGACTCGTGATCACTGCGTCCTTGCCGTTCTCGACCTTCGGCGCGACGAGGTAGACGAAGCCGCCCTCGGGCGTCGTGATGCGGCCGGCGTTGGAGAGCGCGCCCTCCTGGCCCGTGCCCGCGAAGCGGTTGCGCCCTGCGATGAAGTCGGCGTCGGAGAGCCCGAGCGTCGAGGCCGCGAAGCCCGCAACGTCGATGCGCGCGCCCGCGCCGATCGTGATGCCCGAAGCATTGATCAGGTAGACGCGGCCGTTGGAGGAAAGCGTGCCGAGGATCGCCGAGGGGTTGCCGCCGAGGACGCGATTCAACACGGCGCTCGCGGCGTTCTGCTGCACGAAGCGCGTGACTTCGTTCGCCTGGATCGAGAACTGCTGCCAGTTGATGATCGCGCCGGGCGTGTTGGTGACGGTGAGCTTGCTGCCGCTCGCGGCGAAGCTCGCCGCGCCGTTCGCCACCGTGGGGCCGCTCGGGTTCGCGCGCGCCCCGGGCGCGGCAAAGCAGAGCGCCACGGCGACGCCGAGCAACGGCCGCTGGAAAATCCGCAGTGCCTGCAAAGCCACGCACCCCCTACGGCGCCGAATATGGGCGAAAAATCCTTACGGCGCTGTGACTTATGGCACGAGGGCACACCAGTCGCGGATGATCGATTCGTAGATCGATTGCGCCTGGCGGATGCGCTCCATGCTGCAGAACTCGTCGGTCTGGTGGGCCATCGCCGCCTCGCCGGGGCCGAGCACCAGCGTCGGCGCCCCGCGGTAGACCTTCAAAAGATTCGCCGCATCAGTCATGTACGGCGCAGTGCGCGCTTGCGGCGCTTCGCCGATCATCGGCCTGACAATTTCGAACACTCGGCGCACCCAGGCTTCATCGGGCTCGGTCCACACCGCGGCCAGGTCGGAGAAGACATCGAGCTCGGCGTCGCCGCCCATGCGCTCGCGCAGTTTCGCAAGCAGCGCCGCGTGGTCCATGCCCGGGAGCGTGCGCACGTCCACGCCGATGCGCGCCGCGTCGGGCACGAGGTTGACGCCGCTGCCGCCCTCGAAGGTGCCGACGTTGAGCGTCGGCCCGCCCATCACCGGATGCGGCGTCGCGCCGAAATCGAAACTCTCGAGCGCGGACGCTGCGCGCGCGGCTTTGTAGATCGCGTTCTCGCCGAGCTGCGGCATCGAGCCGTGCGCCGAGACGCCGCGGAACG
>JBOIFE010000253.1:0-1838 GCA_050741015.1 Burkholderiales bacterium
ACCTTGCCGATGCGCAGGAACTCGCCGCGCAGCGGCCTGCCGTCGGCCTCGAGCAGCATGGACTGCGACAGGTCGCCCCTGGCGACTGCCTCGACGACCCTGCCGACTTCCGATATCGGGTGCACCAGGTCGCCGATCAGAACGTTCACCGAATCGGCCGCCTCGGCCCAGGCGCCGGACGCCGCCGGCAGCTTCACCCGCTCCGCGATCCGGCCTTCCTTGCCGACTTCCTCGCGGATGCGCGCCAGCTCTTCGGCGACCGCCTCGTTCATTTCGACCACCTCGTTGAACGCCCCGGCGATCTCCCCGTCGACGCCGACCATGTCGTCGGGCAGGCGCACGGAAAAATCGCCCCGCCTGAAGGCGCGCAGCGCGGCCAGCATCGCCCTGCGGTCGAGCATCTCGGGCGCGAATTGCAGATCGGTCATGTCCATTCCCCCATCACGAAGCGTCACGTTCCCGGTTGTCCAATCCTGCTTTCTTATCAGCATCTCCGCGGCCGTCGAAAGGAACCATTTCCGCGATGCTGGATGTCTGGATCATCATAGTGAGCCGCGGCTTTCTCCACTATCGCGAAGTGTCGATTGCGACGTAGCCGCCGCGCGACCGTGCGTCGAGCTTCGGTGACAGCCGGCGCCGAATGGGCCGAATGGATCAGTCGTGGGCGCCTTGCGGACATCAGCCTGCCGCCTGTCACGCCTAGATTCGGCGAAGCGGAACTCTGGGCGAGCGAACTCCAATGCGTACCTCCGTCGCCGGCGGCAGCCTGAAGATCTTCACCACCTGTCCTGTCTCCGTCCTGGCGCAGCCGGGCAACTGCGCGCGCCAGCTCGCGGACATCTCGCGCTGGAGCGAGGCGGCGGGATGCGAGGGCATCCTCGTCTTCACTGACAACGCGCAACTCGATCCCTGGCTGATATCGCAGGTCATCATCGAAGCGACCGAGCGACTGTGCCCCCTGGTCGCCGTGCAGCCGGTCTACCTGCACCCGTACAGTGTGGCAAAGATGGTGACCTCGCTCGGATTCCTGTACGGCCGCCGGGTTTATCTCAACATGGTGGCGGGAGGGTTCAAGAACGATTTGACCGCGCTGAACGACCTCACGCCGCACGACGACCGCTATACCAGGCTCGTCGAGTACACCGAGATCATCCAGAGCCTGCTGCGCACGCCGGGGCCCGTGAGCTACGAGGGCCGCTACTACAAGGTGAGCAACCTCAAGCTCGCGCCGCCGCTGTCCGCGGAGCTGCTGCCCGGGGTGTTCGTCTCGGGGTCGTCGCAGGCGGGCACCGACGCCGCGCGGCGCCTCGGCGCCACGGCGATCGAGTACCCGAAGCCGCCCGCCGATTACGCCGCCGAGGGCGCCGCGCCGGGCGCGTCGATCGGGATCCGCATCGGGATCATCGCGCGGCCGGAAGAGGACGCCGCCTGGGCGGCCGCCCGGGCCCGCTTCCCGGAGGATCGCAAGGGCCAGCTCGCGCACCAGCTGGCGATGAAGGTCTCGGATTCGTCGTGGCACCGGCAGCTCTCCGGGCTCGGCGATGCGCTGCAGCCCGAAGATCCGTACTGGCTGGTGCCGTTCAAGAACTACAAGGCGGTGTGCCCATACCTGGTCGGGAGCTACCGGCGTGTGGCCGACGAAGTGTCGCGCTACATCGACATCGGCTATCGCACTTTCATTCTCGACGCGCCCACGGACCTCGACGAGCTGCGTCACAGCATGGCTGCTTTCGAGCGCGCCGCCGGGCGCCGCATGGCTGCATGAGCCTGCTGCAGGACGCGGTGCGCGCGCAGGCGCGGGTGCGGCCGGACGCGGTCGCGCTCGTCGGACCCGGCGG
>JBOIFE010000254.1:0-12451 GCA_050741015.1 Burkholderiales bacterium
TGCGTCACCGGCGCCGCGGCGCCGGCGCCGCGACGCCCGAGCAGCTTGACGATGTGGAACCCCGCCGGGCTGCGCAGCACCGGGCTCACGTCGCCCGGCTTCATGCCCTTCAGCGCGTCGTCGAACAGCTCCGGCAGCCGCCCCGCGGCGCGCCAGCCGAGGCCGCCGCCCTGCAGCGCATCGCCGGCGTCGGACCGGCTCGCGGCGAGCTGCGCGAAATCCGCGCCGCCGACGGCTTCCGCGCGCACTTTGTCGGCGCGCACGCGGGCCAGCTCGATCTGCTCGGGCCGCGCCTGCTCGGGCAAGCGCACGAGGATGTGCGCGACGTCGTACTCGACCGCGCCCTCCGTGCCGGGCTTGTGGTCCTCGAGGTACTGGTCGACCTCGGCCTCGCTGACCTGCACCTTGTCGTCGACCTCGCGCTCGCGCAGGCGGTTGAGCACGATCTGCTCGCGCAGCTCGCTGCGGAACGTCTCGAAGTCCACGCCGTCGTGCTCCAGCGCCGTGCGCAGCTGCGGCAGCGTCATCTCGTTGTTCTGCGCCACCCGTTGCACCGCGCGGTCGAGCTGCAGCTCGTCCACGCGCACGCCCGAATCCTGCGCGAGCTGCAGCTGCGCCTTCTCCAGCACCAGGCGCTCGAGCACCTGGTGCTCGAGCACCGCGCGCTCGGGCGGCGGGATGTGCCGCCGCTCGAGCTCGCGCTGGGCCCGTGTCGTGCGATCGTCGAGCTCGCTGAGCGTGATTGCGTCCTTGTTGACCACGGCGACGACGCGGTCGACCAGCACCGGCGCGCTCGGAGCAGCGGGCGGTGCGGCGGCAGCGGGCAGCGCCGCGGCGGCGAGCAGCAGGGCGGCAAGCCAGCGCATCACGCTAGTCCGCCGCGCCTGGCAGCGCCAGCTGCTGGCTCGGTGGCGCGAGCGTGCGGTCGCGCGGATTGGTGACCGAGTAGCCGGGGACGCTGTGCTTGAAGAGGTTCACGGTTTCGTTGGAGCCGATCTGGCCGAGACCGTTCAGTTCGAGCTGGAAGTAGATCGCCTTGGACGTGATCTCGGTCGCTGCCTGCACGCGCGAGTACACCACGCGAAACACCCAGCAGCCGCCGTTGTACTCCAGGCCCGCGAGCGATTCCACCGGCGCGTGGTCGAACAGGGAGTAATTGTACCGCCCCACGGCGTACCAGCCGCCTTCCACGGGCCACTGGCCCGAGATGTCCCACTGCTTGATCGTGCCGCGGTTGAAGCGGTAGCCGTAGTTCAGCACCTTGGCGGTCTCGGGCGAGTAGCGCAGCGACAAGCCGTAGCGCTCGGCCTGCGCCTGCTGCTGGTTGTACTGCAGCGTCGAGTCGAACAGCCAGGCGCGCGAGATCCGCCCGCCGATCGAGGCGAGCCAGTCCGACTCGCGCGCCGTGCGCAGCGTCTCGTCCGAGGTCAGGCCGACCAGCTCGTCGGCGAAGTAGTAGCGCTGGCCGAGCGTCCCGCGCAGCCGCTCGCCGCCGTTGGCGTCGAGTAGGCGCGAAGTCAGCGCCACCGTGAGCTGGTTGGCGTCGCCGAAGCGGTCGCCGCCCACGAAGCGGTTCTCGGAGAAAAGCTGCGCGTAGTTGAAGTCGGCCTCGGTGGTATCGAACAGCGGCACCTGCGACTGGTCGCGGGTGGGCGCGTAGACGTAGAACAGGCGCGGCTCCAGCGTCTGGGTCGCGCCTGCGGCAAACCACGCCGCCGGGCGCTCGAACACGAGCCCGCCGTCCAGGCTCGCCCAGGGCACCGACACCGACTGGTTGGCCGCCTGGCCCGGGTCGGTGCGGTCGAGCCCGTAAGTTGCGAAGTGCGCGCCCGCCTTTGGCGTGAAGAAGTAACCCGGCGCGAGCACCGGCATCCGGACCACCGGGTCGAAGGTCGTGCGCTCGCCTTCGACCAGCGTCTCGTGCGCGAAGCGCGTGTACTGGGCCGGCAGCGAAAGGTCGACCAGCCCGCCGAGGTCGTTGTGCGTGGCGGCGATGTCGAGCTGCGGCACCCGATGGTACGGGGGCACGATCGGGGCGAGCGGGTCCTGCAGCGTCTGGTAGCGCTGCACGCGTCCCTGCAGGAACAACCCCGTGCCGTTGAAGTCCTGGTTGTACTGCAGGTAGGCGTCGCGCTGCAGGTTGCTGGTCGACACCTGGCGCACCTGGCTGTACAGGTCGACGAAGTACGTGTCGTCCGAGACGTGGTTCAGGTCCAGGCGCCCCACCAGCGCGGGCGTGAAGTGCTGCTCGTGCTGCACCGAGTAGCCGGTGCGCGTCTCGTGCAGCACCTGGTCGTCGGGCAGGTACTCCAGGCGCGCCTCGCCGACGTAGGACTGCCCGAGGTAGCGGTACTGGGTCTTCAGCTGCTCGCCGCGCTTGGACATGTAGGTCGGCACGATCGTCATGTCCTGCTCGGGCGCGATGTTCCAGTAGAACGGGACCGCCAATTCGGCGCCGCGCGTCGTCGTCTGCGAGAACGTGGGCGCCAGCAGCCCGCTCTTGCGCCGGTTGTTCAGAGGGAAGCTGAGGTACGGCGAGCCGAGGATCGGCGTGTCGAGGAACCGTAGCCGCGCGCCGCGCGCCACGGCATCGTCGTCAGCGAAGTCCAGGTCGAGGCTCTTGGCCAGGATCACCCAGTCGTCGTGTCCCGGTTCGCACGTCGTGAAGTGCGCGTCGTGCAGCCGGTAGTGGTCGGGGCCGAGGAACTCGATGCGCGAGGCGCCGCCGCGCGCGGTCTGCACGCCCTGCAGCACGAACGACGGCGCCTCGAGCTCGCCCGTGCGGGTCGCCGTGTCGTACTCGAGGCGCGGCCCGAAGAATCGATTTCCGCCTTGCATCAGCCGTACGCCGCCGGTGGCCTCGAGGCGGCCATACTCGCGGTTGAACTTCAGGAAGTCGGCGTACACCTCGGTGTCGCCCTGGCGGAACTCGACGTTGCCGCGCGCGGTGACTTCGAGGCCCGAGATGCCCTCGATGCTCTGCGCGTCGATGGTGGCGGGGGGGGTCTTCTCCGCAGGCGCCTGGGCGTAGGCCTGCACTGCCGCCGCGAGCAGCGCGCAGCCGGCGACGCGGGCGGCCCGCAGGCGCGCGGGATGACGCTGCATGTCCGTGTAAAATCTCACAATTCCGCGCGAGGCGCAACGCGACAAAGTGGACAACAGGCTCGCTGCGCTGACGCGCTGGCTCGGCAGTGCGCTCGCCGGGCGCGAATTCACGCTCGCGCCGGCCTCCGCGGATGCCAGCTTCCGCCGCTACTTTCGCGCCACCCTCGACGGGGGCGGCACGCGGATCGCCGTCGACGCCCCGCCCGAGCACGAGGACAGCGCCGCGTTCGTGCGCGTGGCGGGCTTGCTGCGCGACGCGGAACTGCACGCACCCGGGGTGCACGCGCAGGACCTCGCGCAGGGCTTTCTACTCCTCGAGGACCTCGGCACGGTCAGTTTTCTCGACGCGCTGAACGACACCAACGCCGCCGCGCTGATGAGGGACGCGACCTCGGCCCTCATCCGCTGGCAACTCGCCACGCGCGCGGACGCGCTCCCGCCCTACGATGAGTCGCTGCTGCGCCGCGAGCTCGCGCTGT
Source organism: Burkholderiales bacterium (assembly GCA_050741015.1). Classification (GTDB taxonomy): domain Bacteria; phylum Pseudomonadota; class Gammaproteobacteria; order Burkholderiales; family SG8-39; genus JAABQT01. Next base: position 3,585 of record JBOIFE010000254.1, read on the forward strand.
TCCCGGAGTGGTACCTCGGCCGGCACCTCGGCCGCCGGCTCGAGGGCGAGGCGCTCGCCGGCTGGGAGGCGTCGTGCGCCGCGCTCGTCGCCAGCGCGCGCGCGCAGCCCGCGGTCTACGTGCATCGCGACTACATGCCGCGCAACCTCATGCTCAGCGAGCCCAACCCCGGCGTGCTCGATTTCCAGGACGCGGTGATCGGCCCCATCACCTACGACCTCGCCTCGCTCATGCGTGATGCGTTCCTGAGCTGGGAGGAAGAGCGCGTGCTCGACTGGGCCGCGCGGTATTGGAAGGACGCCAAGCTCGCCCGGCTGCCGGTCGACGCCGACTTCGCGGAGTTCTGGCGCGCGCTCGAGTGGATGGGCCTGCAGCGCCACCTGAAGGTCCTCGGCATCTTCGCGCGCCTCACCTACCGCGACGGCAAGCCGAAGTACCTCGCGGACACGCCGCGCTTCCTCGGCTACGCGCGCACCGTGGCGCGGCGCTACGGCGCGCTCGCGCCGCTCGCGCGGCTGCTCGAAGGCCTGCCCGGATGAAGGCGATGCTGCTGGCCGCGGGGCGCGGCGAGCGCCTGCGTCCGCTCACCGGGCGCGTGCCCAAGCCGCTGGTGCCCGCCGGCGGCAAGGCGCTCGCCGCCTGGCAGCTCGAGCGCCTCGCCGCCGCGGGTTTTCGCGACGTGGTGATGAACGTGTCGTGGCTGGGCGCACAGATCGAGGCCGCGCTCGGCGACGGTCGCGCCTTCGGGCTCGCGATCGCATACTCGCGCGAGGCCGAGCCGCTCGAGTCGGCCGGCGGCATCGCGCAGGCGCTGCCGCTGCTGGGCCACGAGCCCTTCGCGCTGGTCAACGCCGACATCTGGTGCGACTACGACCTGGCGCGCCTGCGCCGGCGGGCGCTCGCCGGCCGCCTCGCGCACCTGGTCCTCGCGCCCAACCCGCCGTTTCACCCCGCGGGGGACTTCTCGCTCGCGGGCGAGGCCGCGGGAAACGCGCCCGCGCCGCGCTACACTTATACGGGGATCGCGCTGCTCGACCCCGCGCTGGTCGCGCCGGTGCAGTTGGGCGCAAAGGCGCAGCTTGCGCCGCTGCTGCGCGCGGCCGCCGACGCCGGGCGGCTGTCGGGCGAGTTGCACGCGGGCGCCTGGCACGACGCGGGCACGCCGGCGAGGCTCGCCGAGCTGGAGGCGCGGATTGCCGCGATGAAGGAAAACCGATGAACGCCGACGACCTCAAACCCTCGCCCGCCGTGCACGCGGCGCGCCGCGCGCGGCTCGCTGCCGCGATCGGCGAGGGCGTCGCCGTGGTCCCGACCGCGCCCGAGCGCACGCGAAACCGCGACACGCACTACCCGTACCGCTTCGACAGCTACTTCTACTACCTGACCGGCTTTCCCGAGCCCGAGGCGGCGCTCGTGCTCGTCGGCGGCGAGGCGCCGCGCTCGATCCTGTTCTGCCGCGAGCGCAACCCCGAGCGCGAGACCTGGGACGGCTTCCGCCACGGCCCGGAGGGCGCGCGCGAGCGCTTCGGCGTCGACGAGGCCTACCCGATCGCGGAGCTCGACGAGAAGCTCGCGGCGCTGCTCGCCGACCGCGACGCGCTCTGGTACCCGGTGGGCGCCGACGCCGACTGGGACGCGCGCGCCATGCGCTGGCTAAATGCCGTGCGCGCCCAATCGCGCGCGGGCGTCGCCGCGCCGCAACGGCTCGAGGACGTGCGCGCGCCGATCGACGAGATGCGCCTGGTCAAGGACGCCGACGAGCTCGCGCTCATGCGCCGCGCGGCGGCGATCTCGTCGGCCGCGCACCGGCGCGCCATGCTCGCGGCGCGACCCGGCGCGAACGAGTACGAGGTCGAGGCCGAGCTGCTCTACGAATTCCGGCGCGGCGGCGCGCAGTTCCCGGCCTACTGGCCGATCGTGGCCGGCGGCGCGAACGCCTGCGTGCTTCACTATGTGCAGAACGATACCGCCCTCGCCGACGGCGACTTGCTGCTGATCGACGCCGGCTGCGAGCTGCACGGCTACGCGGCCGACATCACGCGCACGTTCCCGGTCAACGGGCGCTTCTCCGGCGCGCAGCGCGAGGTCTACGAGCTCGTGCTCGCCGCGCAGCGTGCAGCGATCGAGCGCGTGCGTCGGGGCGCCGCGTGGAACGACCCGCACGACGCCGCGGTGCGCGTGCTGGCCCGGGGCATGATCGACCTGAAGCTGCTCGGGGGCAGCCTCGACGAGGTGCTGGAAAAAGAAACCTACAAGCGCTTCTACATGCACCGCACCGGCCACTGGCTCGGCCTCGACGTGCACGACGCGGGCGAGTACAAGCGCGCGGGCGCCTGGCGCGCGCTCGCGCCGGGCATGACGCTCACTGTCGAGCCGGGCCTGTACATCCGCGCGGCCGACGACGTGCCCGAGCGGCTGCACGGCATCGGCGTTCGCATCGAGGACGACGTGCGCGTCACCGACGGCGAGTGCGAGGTGCTCACCGCCGCCGCGCCCAAGGCCGTCGCCGAGATCGAGGCGCTGATCCGTGACGGCCGGCGCTGAGCCCCGGGGCGTCCTCGTCCTCGGCGCGGGTCCGGTCGGCTGCGTGCTCGCCACGGCACTGCGCGGCGGCCCGCACGCGGTGCGCCTGGTCGACCCGCTGACGGGCCCGCCGGCCGCATTCCGCCCGATCGCGCTCTCGCAGGCGAGCCGGCTGATCCTCGAGCGCATCGGCGCGTGGGGCCGCTTTTCCGCAACACCGATAGTCGACATTCACGTCTCGCAGGCCGGCGCCTTCGGCCGCACGCGCCTCGCCGCGGCCGAATGCGGCGTGCCCGCGCTCGGCTACGTCACGCATTACGCGGCGCTCGTCGCGGCGCTGCGCGCGCTGGTCAAGGTCGAAGCCTCGCCCGCGGGCGAGGCGCGCCTGACCGTGCACGCGGAGGGTGCGCCCGCAGACCTGCCGTCCCGAGGCTACGGGCATGAGGCGCTGGTCGCGCGCGTCGCTGCCGACCCTGCGCCCGGCGGCACGGCCTACGAGCGGTTCACGCCCGACGGCCCGCTCGCGCTGCTGCCGCTCGGGGACGAATGGGCGGTCATCTGGGGCTTGCCGCCCGCGCGCGCCGAGGCGCTCGCCTCGGCCGCGCCCGCCGCGTTCCTCGCCGCGCTGCAGCGGGCTTTCGGCGAGCGCGCCGGGACCTTCGTCGAGGTGCGCGCGCGCGCGCGAGTGCCGCTCGCGCTGCGGCTGCGCCTCGCGCGGGTGCACGGGCGCGAGGTCTACGTCGGCAATGCAGCGCAGACGCTGCACCCGGTCGCGGGCCAGGGCCTGAACCTGGGCCTGCGCGACGCCTGGGACCTGGCGCAGACTTTGCATGGCTGCGAGGACGCGGGCGACGCGGCTGCGCTCGCGCGCTTCGCGTCCGCCCGCCGGCTCGACGCGGCCGCGACGGTCGGCGTCACCGAGCTGCTCGCGCGTGGCTTCGTCGGCGGCGCGGCGCCCGTGCGCGTGCTGCGCGGCGCCCTGCTGACGTGTCTTGACACTGTCCCCGCCGCGCGACGCTTCTTTGCGCGCCGCATGATCTTCGGGCCTTCCGCCCTGCCCTGATTCTTTTGTAGAATTCCGTTCCCCTCCCGACCGCTCCGAAGAACCTCCCATGCACCTCGGCGCGCACGTGCTGCGCAACGCGTTGTTCGTCGCTCCGATGGCGGGCGTCACCGACCGGTCGTTCCGCGTCCTCGCGCGCCGCTTCGGCGCGGGGCTCGCGGTGTCCGAGATGGTCTCGGCGCGGCCCGAGCTGCGCGAGACGCGCAAGTCGCGCCTGCGCACCGACCACGCCGGCGAGCCGGGCCCGGTCTCGGTGCAAATCGCGGGCGCCGAGCCGGCGATGATGGCCGAGGCCGCGCGGCACAATGCCGCGATGGGCGCCGACATCATCGACATCAACATGGGTTGCCCGGCAAAGAAGGTGTGCAATGCCTACGCCGGCTCCGCGCTGCTCGAGGACGAGGCGCTGGTCGCGCGCATCCTCGAGGCCGTGGTCGAGGCCGTGGACCTGCCCGTCACGCTCAAGATCCGCACCGGCCCGGCGCCGGCGCGGCGCAACGCGCTGCGCATCGCGCGCATCGCCGAGGACGCCGGCATCCGGCTGCTCGCGATCCACGGGCGCACGCGCGCCTGCGGCTTCGGCGGGCACGCCGAATACGACACCATCGCCGCGGTGAAGGCGGCCGTGCGCATCCCGGTGCTCGCCAATGGCGACATCGAGTCGCCGCGCGAGGCGCGCGAGGTGCTCGAGCGCACCGGGGCCGACGGCCTGATGATCGGTCGCGCCGCGTTCGGGCGGCCGTGGATCTTCCGCGAGATCGAGCATTACCTCGCGACGGGCGAGACGATCGCGCCGCCGACCGTGACCGAGATCGGCGCCATCGCGCTCGAGCACCTGGAGGCGCTCTACGGCCTCTACGGCGAAGCGCAAGGGCTGCGCGTCGCGCGCAAGCACCTGGGCTGGTACACGCGCGAGCTGCCGGGCGCGGAGGCGTTTCGCCAGGCCGTGGTGCGCATCGAGCAGGCCGCGCCGCAGCGCGCGGCCGTCAACGACTACTTCGCGAGGCTGGCGGCATGAGCCGCGCCAACGACCTTGCCGACGCGGTGCGCCGCTCGCTCGAGCGGTACTTCAAGGACATGGACGGCGAGCGCCCCACCGCCATCTACGACATGGTGCTCAAGCACGTCGAGAAGCCCATGATCGAGGAGGTCCTCGGCCGCGCCGAGGGCAACCAGACGCAAGCCGCCGCCATGCTCGGCATCGACCGCAACACGCTGCGAAAGAAGATGCAGCAGCTGCGCATCAAAGGGTGAGCTCGCTGCGCCGGGCGCTGCTCAGCGTTTCGGACAAGTCCGGCATCGCCGATTTCGCCCGCGCGCTCGCGGCCCTGGGCGTCGAGATCCTGTCCACGGGCGGCACGGCGAAGCTGCTGGCGAAGGAAGGCGTACCGGTGGTCGAGGTCTCGGCGCATACCGGCTTTCCCGAGATGCTCGACGGCCGCGTGAAGACGCTGCACCCGAAGATCCACGGCGGGTTGCTCGCGCGGCGCGACCTGCCCGCGCACATGGCGGCGATCGAGCGCGCGGGCATTGCGCCGATCGACCTCGTGGTGGTGAACCTGTACCCGTTCCGCGCGACCGTGGCGGATCCCGATTGCCGGATCGAGGACGCGGTCGAGAACATCGACATCGGCGGCCCGGCGATGCTGCGCTCGGCGGCGAAGAACCACGGCGCAGTCGCCGTGGTGGTCGATCCGGGCGACTACGCGGCCGTGCTCGAGGAGCTGCGCGCGAACGGCGAGGTGTCTGCGCCAGCGCGCCTGCGGCTCGCGACCAAGGCCTTCGCCCACACCGCCGCCTACGACGGGGCGATCGCGGGATACCTCTCGTCGCTCGACGCCGAGGGACGCCGCGGCGAGTGGCCGGGCGTGCTCTCGCTGCAGTTCGAGAAGCTGCAGCAGATGCGCTACGGCGAGAATCCGCACCAGCGCGCCGCCTTCTACCGCGACCTCGAGCCCGCGCCCGGCGGCATCGCGCGCGCGCGCCAGCTGCAGGGCAAGGCGCTCTCCTACAACAACGTCGCCGACGCCGACGCGGCCTGGGAGTGCGTGAAGAGCTTCGCCGAGCCCGCTTGCGTCATCGTCAAGCACGCCAATCCCTGCGGCGTCGCGATCGGCAAGACCGCCCTCGATGCCTACCGCAAGGCCTTCAGGACCGACCCCACCTCGGCCTACGGCGGCATCCTCGCCTTCAACCGCACGCTCGAGCGCGCCGCGGCCCTGGAAGTCGGCAAGCAGTTCGCCGAGGTCATCCTCGCGCCGCGCGTGGACGCCGGCGCGCGCGCAGCGTTCGCGAAGAAGCAGAACCTGCGCGTGCTCGAGGCGCCGATCGCGCGCGCGCCGAACGTGCACGACTTCAAGCGCGTGGGCGGCGGGTTGCTGGTGCAGACCACCGATGCGCATCAGCTCGCGGCGGCGGGCCTCAAGGCGGTGACGAAGAAAAAACCGGGCAAGGCGCAGCTCGCGGACCTGCTTTTCGCCTGGCGCGTGGCGCAGTTCGTGAAATCGAACGCCATCGTGTTCGCCAAGGGCGGCGCCACGGTCGGCGTCGGTGCCGGACAGATGAGCCGGATCGACAGTGCGCGCATCGCCGCGATCAAGGCAAAGGCGGCGAAGCTCTCCCTGAAGGGATCGGTCGTCGCCTCCGACGCGTACTTCCCGTTCCGCGACGGCCTGGATGCCGTGGTCAAGGCGGGTGCCGTCGCCGTGATCCAGCCCGGCGGCAGCGTGCGCGACGACGAGGTGATCGCGGCGGCCGATGCGCATCGCGTGGCGATGGTGTTTACCGGCGTGCGACATTTCAGGCACTGATGAAGCTCCTGGTCATCGGTTCGGGCGGCCGCGAGCACGCGATCGCGTGGAAGCTGACGCAAAGCCCGCGCGTGCAAAAGGTGTTCGTCGCCCCGGGTAACGGCGGCACCGCGCGCGAGCCGGGCGTCGAGAACGTCGAACTTTTCGGCAACGCGGCGCTGGTCGACTTCGCGAAGAAGGAGGGCGTCCCGCTCACGGTCGTCGGCCCCGAGGCGGCGCTGGCCGACGGCGTGGTGGACGCCTTCCGCGACGCGGGGCTGCGCATCTTCGGGCCGACGCGCGCCGCGGCGCAACTCGAGTCCTCCAAGGACTTCGCCAAGCGCTTCATGGTCCGCCACGGCATTCCCACGGCGCGTCACGCCACGTTCGAGGACGCCGCGCAGGCGAAGGCCTACGTCGCCAAGCACGGCGCGCCGATCGTGGTGAAGGCCGACGGGCTGGCCTCTGGCAAGGGCGTAGTGGTGGCGCAGACGGTCGCCGAGGCGCATGAGGCGATCGACCGGCTCGGCGGCAAGCTGGTGATCGAGGAATGCCTGCAGGGCGAGGAGGCGAGCTTCATCGTCATGGCCGACGGCACGCGCGCGCTCGCGCTCGCCACCAGCCAGGACCACAAGCGCCTGCGCGACGGCGACCAGGGTCCCAATACCGGCGGCATGGGCGCGTACTCGCCGGCGCCCGTGGTCACGCCGCAGGTGCACGCGAGAGTGATGCGCGAGATCGTGCAGCCGGCGATCGCCGGCATGGCGAAGGACGGCACGCCGTACACGGGCTTTCTCTACGCGGGGCTGATGATCGACGCGAGCGGCGCGCCGAAGACGCTTGAATTCAACTGCCGGCTCGGCGACCCCGAGACGCAACCGATCCTCGTGCGCCTGAAGTCCGACTTCGTCGACCTGGTCGACGCCGCGCTCGAGGGGCGCCTGGCGGACGCCGAGGCCGAGTGGGATCGCCGCGCCGCGCTCGGCGTGGTGCTGGCCGCGCACGGCTATCCCGAGTCGCCGCGGGCGGGCGATCGCATCGAAGGGCTGCCCGCGGCGGCGCCCGATTGCCACGTGTTCCACGCCGGCACGCGCGTGGAAGGCAAGCATGTGGTGACCCGCGGCGGGCGCGTGCTGTGCGTCACCGCGCTCGGCGACAACCTGCGCGCGGCGCGCAGCCGCGCGTACGAGGCCATCGAGCGCATCCGCTTCGACGGCATGCAGTATCGCAAAGACATCGGGCATCGCGCGCTGAAGCGCTGAGGCCGTGGACCTCGCCGCCGTCAGCGACTATTTCCTCGGCCTGCAGGCCTCGATCGTCGCGCGGCTCGAGGCGCTCGACGGCGGCAGGTTTCGCGAGGATCGCTGGGCGCGCGCGGAAGGCGGCGGCGGGATCACGCGCGTGCTGGAGGACGGGGCGCTGTTCGAGCGGGCCGGGGTCAACTCCTCGAGCGTGATGGGCGCGAGCCTGCCGGCGTCGGCGACCGCGGCGCGCCCGCAGCTTGCGGGCCGATCGTTCGAGGCCCTGGGCGTGTCGCTGGTGCTGCACCCGCGCAACCCGTACTGCCCGACGGTGCACATGAACCTGCGCTGCTTCGCCGCCGGCGAGCTGGGGTGGTTCGGCGGCGGCGTGGACCTCACGCCGTACTACGGCTTCGAAGAGGACGCGCGGCATTTCCACGCGACCTGCAAGGCCGCGGTTGGCGCGCACTACGCCCGGTTCAAGCGCGGGTGCGACGAATACTTCTACCTGAAGCACCGCGCGGAGCCACGTGGCATCGGCGGCCTGTTCTTCGACGACCTGAACGAGCCCGACTTCGAGACCTGCTTCGCGCTCGTGCGCTCGGTGGGCGAGCATTTCCTCAGCGCGTACGCGCCGATCCTCGAGCGGCGTCGCGCGACGCCCTACGGCGAGCGCGAGCGAGAGTTCCAGGCCTACCGGCGCGGCCGCTACGTCGAGTTCAACCTGGTCCAGGACCGCGGCACGCTCTTCGGCCTGCAGTCGGGCGGGCGCACCGAGTCGATCCTGATGTCGCTGCCGCCGCGCGTGGCCTGGCGCTACGACTGGAAGCCCGAGCCCGGCTCGCCGGAGGCCCGGCTCTACACCGACTTCCTGAAGCCCCGCGACTGGTTATAGCTCCGCGGCGCGCCGGTAGTGCGGCTGCGCTTCGGCGCCGCGGTCGAGGCGATCCAGCAGGCGCGCGAGCTCGAGGTGCGTCGCGCGCGTCTCGTCGAACCGCAGGCTCGTTTCCAGGTAGCTCTCGGCCTTGCCCCAGAGCTCGGCGCGCACGCATAGCCGCCCGAGCGCCGCGAGCAGCGGTGCATCGCCCCCATGCTCGAGCAGCCAGCGCTCGGCGCGCTCGATGCGCAGCCGCGCCTCCGCCGCGAGCGCGGCCGGCTCCATCGCCGGCAGCTCGCCGTACAGGCCCGCGAGCGACGAGGACCACTCCACCGCAAGCGCCTTCTCCAGCGCCTCGCGCGCGAGCGACGCGT
>JBOIFE010000255.1:0-7123 GCA_050741015.1 Burkholderiales bacterium
CGCCGGCGGCGCTCGCGCGGCTCGCGTCGATGGGCGTGGAGCCGATCGTGCTCTCGGGCGACTCGCCGGCGGCGGTCGAGGCGCTCGCCGCGCGCCTGGGGATCCGCGAGTGGCGCGGCGGCGTGCTGCCACAAGCCAAGGCCGACGAGGTGGCGCGGCTGCAAAAGGAGGGCCGTCACGTCGGCATGGCCGGCGACGGCGTAAACGACGCGCCCGCGCTCGCGCGCGCCGACGTCAGCTTCGCGCTCGCCGGCGGAACCGGTGCCGCGATCGAGGCCGCGGACGTGACGCTGATGCACAATGACCTCGCCGGCATCGCCGACGCGATCGCGCTGTCGCGCGCGACGCTCTCGAAGATCCGGCAGAACCTGTTCTTCGCTTTCGTGTACAACGTGCTCGGCATCCCGCTCGCGGCGGCCGGGCTGCTCAATCCCGTCATTGCCGGGGCCGCCATGGCGCTCTCGTCGGTGTCGGTCGTGTCCAACTCACTGCTGCTCAATCGATGGAAACCCTTGACCTCAAAATCGAAGGCATGACCTGTGGCGGCTGCGCGAGGAGCGTGACGCGCGTGCTGGTCGGTGTCGCGGGCGTGTCGTCCGCCGACGTTTCGCTGGAGAAAGGCCGCGCTCGCGTCACCTACGACCCGGCGCGCACGGACACGCAGGCGCTGAAAGCGGCCGTCGAGCGCGCCGGCTACAAGGCGCCATGAAGGCGTCGCTGGCCGCCGGGCTCGCCGGCGAGCGCAGGTTCACGGTCGACGAGGAGCGCTGCATCGCGTTCATGGGCCCGGAGAACGCGGTCTACGCGACGCCGAAGATGGTGAGCGACGTCGAGTACTCGATCCGCGACTTCCTGCTCGCGCACCTCGACCCGGGCGAGGACACTGTCGGCACGCGCGTGGTGATCGACCATCTCGCCGCGACGCCGTGCGGCCTGCCGGTGACGATCCGCTACGAGGTGGCGGCGGTGGAAGGCCGCAGGGTGCGCTGCACGTTTTCGGTCCGCGATCCGGTGGAGGAGTGCGGCCGCGGCGAGCACGTGCGTTTCGTCGTCGACGTCGCAAAGACGCGCGAGCGGCTGGCGACGAAGCGGGAGCGTGCAGCCGGCGCGGACGGCGCGCCTAGTTGATCGCCTGCCAGCCGCCGCCCAGCGCCTTCATCAGGTCGACGCTGAAGGCGAGCCGCAGCTGGCGATAGCGCACGAAGGCGAGCTCCGCGTCGTTCGCCGTGCGCTGCGCATCGAGGACCTCCAGGTACGGCGAATAGCCCGACTTGTAGCGCTCGCCCGAGAGCTCGAGCGCGGCGCGCGCGGCCTCGAGGCGCTGCCCGATGTCGGCCTCGGCCTGTGCCGCGAGGTCGAGGTTGACCAGCGCGTCGGCGGTCTCGCGGAACGCCGATTCGATCGATCCCACGTACTGCGCGAGCGCCTGCTCGCGCACGGCCTCGGCCTGTTCCACGCGCGCGCTGCGCCGCCCGGCGTCGAAGATCGGCAGCGTCAGGCTCGCGCCGACGGCCCAGATGCCGGCGCCGGTCGAGAGCAAGGTCGAGAGCTCCGTGCTCTGTGCGCCGAGTGCACCCGTCAGCGAGATCGTCGGGAACAGCGCGGCGCGCGCGACCCCGATCTGCGCGTTCGCGGCGACCAGCGTCTGCTCCGCGGCCCGGATGTCGGGCCGCCGGTCGAGCAGCGCGGCGGGCAGGCCCGGCGGCGGCGTGGGCGGCAGCGGCATCGCGAACAGGTCGCCGGGCGCGATGCGCAGGTCCATGCGGCCGGTCAGCACGCCGAGCTGGTGCTCGACCAGGGCGCGTTGGCGCCGGGCCTCGATCAGCTGCACGCGCAAGTCGGACAGCGCCGCGCGCGCCTGGTGCACGTCGAGCTCGGGGGCGAGGCCGGCTGCAAGCCGCGCCTGCGCGATCTCCAGCGAATCAGCGCCCGTTCGTACCGAGCCATCGAGCGCCACGACTTGCGCGTCCAGCGAGCGTAGCGCGAAGTACGCCTGCGCGGTGGCGCTCGACAGCGTCAGCGCGACGACTTCGCGCGACAGGCGCGAGGCGGCAAGGCTCGCCCGCGCGGCCTCGTTCGCCCTCGCCACGCGTCCCCAGAAATCGATCTCGTAGCTGGTCGACGCGATCAGCTGGTGCTGCGTGCGCTCGAGCGGCGCCACCGGCGGCGGCTCGGTGCGCGTGCTGACACGGCTGCGCGCGCCCGCGTAGCCGGCGTCGACTTCCGGATAGCGCGCGGCGCTGGTTTCGCGCAGCACTGCCTCGGCCTGGAGCACGCGGGCCGCCGCGAAGCGCAGGTCGGTGTTGTTATGGCGCGTCGCCTCGACCAGATGGTCGAGCAGCGGGTCGCGGAACAGCGTCCACCACTCGGGAATCGGCGCCTCGCCCGCGCCGCCGGCCGCCGGGTAGGCCGCCGGCATGGGCACGGCGGGACGCTCGTAGTCCGGGCCCACGGTCGTGCAGCCGGCGAGCAGCGCCGCCACGAGCGCGAGGCGCCTCATGGCGTGGCCGCCGAGGGCCGCGCCTGCGGCTTGCGCCGCCGCGCCACGAAGACGAAGAACAGCGGCACGAACAGCGTCGCGATGAACGTGGCCGCGAGCATGCCGCCCACCACGCCGGTGCCCATCGAGCGGCGCGCGCCGGCGCCGGCGCCGGAGGAAAACATCAGCGGCATCACCCCGAGCACGAAGGCGAGCGAGGTCATGATGATCGGCCGCAGGCGCAGGCGCGCGGCGTGCAGCGCCGCGTCCATCGCGCTCTTGCCCTCGAGGAAGCCTTGCTGGGCGAACTCGACGATCAGGATCGCATTCTTGCCGGCGAGCCCGATCAGCACCACCAGGCCGATCTGGAAATAGATGTCGTTCTCCAGTCCGCGCAGGCCGACGAAGCCGAGCGCGCCGAACACGGCGAAGGGCACGGCCAGCACCACCGCGAACGGCAGCAGCCAGCGCTCGTAGAGCGCGGCAAGGATCAGGAACACCATCACGATGGCGAGGCCGAAGGCGATGGCCGACTGCCGGCCGGTGCGCTTCTCCTGGAACGCCTGGCCGGCCCAGGCGATGCCGTAGCCTTCCGGCAGCGCGCGCGCGGCGACTTCCTCGACGGCCTTGATCGCGTCCCCCGAGGACACGCCCGGCCGGCCGCTGCCCAGCACGCGGGCCGCGACGAAGGTGTTGAAGCGGTCGATCTGGTCGGGGCCGAGAACATTGGCCGAGCTGATCAGCGCCTTGAGCGGAATCATCTGGCCTGAGGTGGTCGAGCGCACGTAGACGTCGCCAAGATCCTCGGGCCGCTGGCGGAACCGTGCGTCGGCCTGCATCTGCACGCGGAACGTGCGCCCGAACTTGTTGAAGTCGTTCACGTACAGCACGCCGATCGTGCTTTGCAGCGCGTCGAACACGTCCTGCACCGGCACGCCGAGCGCGAGCGCTTTCTCGCGGTCGACCTCGACCTGCATCTGCGGCGAAGTCGGGCGGAAGAAGGTGGCGATGCCGGTCAGCCTGGGATCGGCGCGCAGGGCTTCGACGAACGCCTGCATCGTCCGGTACAGCTTTTTCGGGTCGGCGTCGGTGCGCCCTTGCAGGTAGACCTCGAATCCGCCCGTCGTGCCCAGGCCCCGGATCGGCGCGGGGTTGAACACCAGCACCACGCCGCCGCGCAGCCCGGAGGCCTTCGCGTACAGGCGCCGCACGATGTCCGGCGCCGGCGACTCGGGGCGCACGCTCCATTCCTTGAGCGGGAAGAACATCGTTGCCGCGTTGCTCTTGTTGCCGCCGCCGAGGAAGTCGTAGCCGTTGATTGCGAACACGTCCTGCACGCCCGGGTCGGCCTGGGCGATGCGGCTCACCTCGCCGGACACGCGGCGCGTGCGCTCGAGCGTGGCGCCGTCGGGGAGCTGCACATGCCCGTAGAGGTAGCCCTGGTCCTCCGTGGGGACGAAGCTCGAGGGGATCCCGACGAACATGAACACGCAAGCGCCGAGCAGGGCCAGGAAGGCGAACCCCGCAGCGACCCGGTGCTCGAGCAGCAGCGCCACGCCCTGGAGGTAGCGCCGGGTGAACCAGGCGAAGCCGACGTTGAACGGGTGGAACAGGCGCGACTCATGCCCGCCCGCGCGCATCAGGATCGCGCACATCGCGGGCGTGAGCGTGAGCGCCATCAGGCCCGAGATCAGCACCGCGATCGCCAGCGTCACGGCGAACTGCCGGTAGAGCGCACCGGCGATGCCGCCCAGGAACGCGACCGGCACGAACACCGCGCACAGCACCAGCACGATGGCGATGATCGCGCCGGAGACTTCGTCCATCGCCTCGAGCGCCGCCTCGAACGCGCCCATCTTCTCCTCGCGCATCAGGCGCTCGACGTTCTCCATCACGACGATGGCGTCGTCCACCACGATGCCTATAGCGAGCACCAGCGCGAACAGCGTCAGCGTGTTGATCGAGAAGCCTGCGAGCCACAAGCCTGCGAAGGCGCCGATTAGCGACACCGGCACCGCGATCATCGGGATCAGGGTCGCACGCCAGCTCTGCAGGAAGATGAACACCACGGCGAGCACCAGCAGCGCCGCCTCGAAGATCGTCTTGTTCACCTCGTGGATCGAGGCGCGCACGAAGCGCGTGGTGTCGAACGGGATGCTGTATTCGACGCCCTCGGGAAAGCCGGGCGCGAGCTCGCGCATGCGCGCCTCGACGCGCCCGACGACCTCGAGCGCGTTGGAGCCCGGCTGCATGTACACGCCCATGCCGATGGTGGGCTTGCCGTTGAGGGTGTTGGCGGTGTCGTAGTTGAGCGCCCCCAGTTCGATGCGCGCGATGTCCCGCAGGCGCAGGATGCTGCCGCCCGGCGCGGTGCGCACCACGATGTTGCCGAACTCCTCGGGCTCCACCAGGCGCCCGCGCGCGGTGACCGTATAGGCGAGGTTCTGGCCCGGCGGCGCAGGGTCGGCGCCGATGCGCCCGGCCGCATACTGCGCGTTCTGCGCGCGCAGCGCGGCCGCGACGTCGGCCGGCGTGACGCCCAGCCGCGACATCTTCTCCGGGTTGATCCACACGCGCATCGAGTAATCGCGCGCACCGAACACGGTGACGTCCGCCACCCCGGGCAGGCGCTTGAGCTCGTCGACGATGTTAAGCGAGGCGTAATTCGAGAGGAACAGCGTGTCGCGCCTCTCGCCGGGCGAGTTCAGTGTGACCACCACCAGGATGTCGAACGAGCGCTTCTGCACGATGACGCCGTTGCGCCGTACTTCGTCGGGCAGGCGCGGCAGGGCGAGCTGTACGCGGTTGTTGACGTTGAAGATGGCCTGGTCGACGTTGGTGCCGGGCTCGAAAGTGCCGGTGATGGTGAGCGAGCCGTTGGACGAGGAGCTCGAGCCGAAGTAGGACAGGTTCTCCACGCCGGAGAGCTGCTCTTCGATCGGCGCGGCGACCGTGCGCGACACGGTTTCGGCGCTGGCGCCGGGATAGGTGGTGCTGATGATGACCGTGGGCGGCGCGATCTCCGGGAACTGCTGGATCGGCAGGATCTGCGAGGCCACCAGGCCCGCGAGCACGATGATGATGGCCACCACGGCCGCGAAGACGGGCCGGTGGATGAAGAAGCGCGAAAACATCTAACCGGCCTTCTTCACCTGCACCGGAACGCCGGGGCGCACGCGCCCCAGGTTGTCGACGATCACCTGCTCGCCCGCCTTCAGCCCCTCCAGCACCACCCAGTCGCCGCCCTGCCAGGCGCCGGCGCGGATCGGCCGCGCGGTGGCCTTGCCGTCGGGCCCGGCGACGTAGACGAAGCGCCCGCTCTCGCTCTGCATCACCGCGGCCTGCGGCACCACGATCGCCTCGCGCATGCCCGCATGCACGCGCACTGGCACGAACTGGCCCGCGAGCAGCGCGCCGTCCGGGTTTGGCAGCTCGGCCCGCATCTGCACCGTGCCGGTCGAGCCCTCGACCGTGGAGCCGGCGAAGTTGAGGCGGCCGCGCTGCGGGTAGGCGCTGCCGTCGGCCAGGTCGACGCCGACCTCGATCGCCTTTGCATCGCCGCGGCGCAGCCGTGCGTACTCCGCCTCCGATAGTGCGAACCGCACCCAGATCGGGTCGCTGCGCGTGATCGTGGTGAGCAGCGCCGAGTCGGCGCTTGGTTGCACCAGCGTGCCTACGGACTGCAGTGCGCGGCCGCTGACGCCGTGGATCGACGCGCGCACCGTGGTGTAGGACAGGTCGAGCTCAGCCTGGCGCAGGCGCGCCTGCGCCAGCTGCACCGCGGCCTCGGTCTGGCTCGCGGTGGAGGCGGCCTGGTCGGCCTCCTTGCGGCTGATCGCGCGCCGGTCGGCGAGTCCCTGCAGCCGCTCGAGCTCCTGGCGCGCCAGCGCCAGGCGCGCGGTCTCCTGCGCCAGCACGGCCCGGGCCTCGGCCAGCGCGATTTCGTACGGCGCGCGCTCGATGCGGAACAGGGCCGCGCCCGACTGGACCGCGTCGCCTTCGCGATACAACTGCGCCTCGATGATGCCCGAGACGCGCGCGCGCACCTGGATCTCGCGCGAGCCCTCGGTGCGCCCGACCGCTTCGAACACGATCGGCACTGTCCGCAGCGCGGCCTCGACCACGGTCACCGCGACCGCCGGCGGCGCCGCGGGCGTGGCCGCGCCGGCCTTCTCCTGCGCGCCCCCCTGGCCACAGCCGGCCGTGACGGCCAGCGCGGAGATCGCGATTGCCGCGAATATGTTTTCGATCCTCATGTCTGGTAGGCCCTGAGAAAGCAATCGACAATCCGTTCGACGAGCCGCGCCTCGGCCGCGCGCGCGCGCGGCACGCCGAACAGGCGCTTCATCCGCTCCTGCCCGACCAGCATGCCGAGCAGCATCTCGGCGGCGAATTCGGGGTCGTCGCGGCGCAACTCCCCGGCGGCCATCGCCGCGCGCAGGCGCGCGGCGATCTGGCGCTGCGTCTCGCCGGCGCTGGCGGCGAACATCGAGCGCGCGAGCGCGCGGAAGCGCGGCACCTCGGGCACCAGCGCGCGGAAGATCGCGATGCCCTGCGCCCCCAGCGCGCGCCGGCGGTAGGCCAGCGCGAATCGCGTCAGCGTCGCGCGCAGCGGCTCGCGCCCGCGCTCGCGCAGCGCGACCA
>JBOIFE010000256.1:0-5483 GCA_050741015.1 Burkholderiales bacterium
GGTGTGCAGCGTCGAGTACACCTGGTGGCCGGTCATGGCCGCGCGGAACGCCATCTCGGCGGTGTCGCGGTCGCGGATCTCGCCCACCAGGATCACGTCCGGGTCCTGGCGCATCATCGCGCGCACGCCGTTGGCGAAGTCGAGCTTGGCGGCGTCCGACACCGAGGTCTGGCGGATCAGGGTCATGGGATACTCGACCGGATCCTCCAGCGTCATGATGTTGATGCCGTCGGAATTGATGTGGTTGAGGATCGAGTACAGCGTCGTCGTCTTGCCGCTGCCCGTGGGCCCGGTCACCATGATGATGCCCTCGGGCCGCGCGATCATGCGCTTGAGCAGCTCCAGGGCGCTGTCCTCGAGCCCGAGCTTATCCAGCGGCACGATGCCCTTCTGCCGGTCGAGAATGCGCAGCACGATGTTCTCGCCGTGGGTCGTGGGCAGGCTCGACACCCGGAAGTCGACCACGCGCCCGGCCATGGTCGCCGAGATGCGCCCGTCCTGCGGCGCGCGCGTCTCGGCGATGTTCATCTTCGCCATGACCTTCAGCCGCACCGCCATCGCCGGCCAGTAGGTCTTGTGCAGCGAGCGGATCTGCCGCAGCACGCCGTCGATGCGGTAGCGGATGCGCAGGAAGTTCTGCTCGGGCTCGAAGTGGATGTCGGACGATCCGCGCTCGACGGCGTCGGCGAGCAGCGCCGAGATGAGCCGCACCACCGGCTGCGAGTACTCGTCGCCCTCGACGATGGTCGCGTAGTCGACCTCGCCGGTTTCGATCTCGCGCAGGATGCCGTCGATCGAGAACTCGTGCCCGTAGTAGTGCTCGACCGCGCGCTCGATCTCGGAGTCGCCGGCCAGGCGCAGCTCGATCTCGACGTCGCCTTTCAGGTGGGCGCGCAGCTGGTCCACCGCGACGATGTTGTTGGTGTCGGCCAGCGCGACGATGAACCGCTTCGACTGCCGGTCGAGCGCGACCGGGAACATCCGGTAGCGGCGCGCCATGTCGCGGGGCAGCATTTTCAGCGCGGCCGGGTCGACGATGATGTGCCCGAGGTCCACCGACTGCAGCCCGAGTTTTTCCGACAGCGCGTCGCGTAGCGTCGCTTCGGACACGAACCCCAGTTGCACCAGCAGGCGACCCACGGGAGCCTTGGACTTGGTCTGCTCGAGCAGCGCGATGCGCAGCTGGTCCTCGGTGAGAATTCCCTGGTCGATCAGGATCTGACCGATGTGCCGCTTGGCCTGCGGATTCGAGGGCGAATTCATCCAGTCTGCATGATACATAAAGCCCGAAAAAACCGGGCTTTAGGATGTGTCAGTGCGAAAGCTGCTGAATTCGCGCCTGGACTGTGGCTGGATCGAACGAGGAAGGCCGCTGCAGGCCCAGCCTGAGCGCGCGGTGATACTGCGGCACGGCCTCCTGCGGCCGCCGCAGGTGCTCCAGCGCGACGGCGACGTTGTAGGCGTAGTCCGCGTTCTCCGGGTCCAGCGCCTCCGCCCTCGCGTAGGCGCGCTCGGCCTCGGGCCAGCGCGCCTGGGCCGCGTACTGGTTGCCGAGCGTGAAATACAGCACATCCCGGCCGGGCTCCGCGGCGATCATGCTCTTCAACCTTGATTCGGCGGCCCCCGGGTCCATGTCAGCCCCGCGCAACGCCATCAGTCCGGCCTCGGCCTCGGCGTCCCGCGGGTCCGCCAGCAAGAGCTGCCGGTAAAGCGCTTCGGCGGTGACGAAGTGCAGGGCGCGCGTTTCGATGGCCGCAAGCCCGAGCATCGCGTCGCGATTGCCGGGCTCATCGCGCAGCGCGCGTTCGTATTCGCCCCGTGCCTGATCGAAGTCTCCGGCCTGATAGGCGGTGTAGCCGGCGGCGACCGACGCGTTGACCCGAGGCGCAGGCCGATTGGTGACGACGGGTGCAGTCCGCTCCGCGGACGAGGTCGACGGAAGCCCCGGGATCGAGTCGGCCGTCGGCTTCCGAGGTGCTGCCGCCGGAGGTTTCGCGTGCGGGCGCGGCTCGGCCCGCGCAACCGGCTTTGAGAGAGCCGCCGCCGGCCGCACAGGCGCGGCGGCAAGCACTGGCGGAACGGGTGTCGGGGTGGCGGCTTGGGGCAGGCCGGGGATCGCATCGACCGGCGCGGCGAGCGCACCTGGCGAAGTCGCGGAACGCGTCGTCGGCGCCGCCACCGCCGCGTCGCCGGCGGGCTGCGACGGATGCGAGTTGTAAAGTGGCTTGGGCGGGCTGAGCTGGATCCAGAAATAGATGATGGTGCCCGCCGCGAAAGCGCCGAGCGCGCCCACTGCGATGTAGAAAGGCAGCCGGGGGTTGGGCTCGCGCACCTTCGCCTCGAAGACTTTGCGCGCCGTCGCGCGCTGCGACGCAGGCGCCTCGGCGGGCGCGCCGCGCGACGCGGGCGCCGCAGGCGGCGGCTGCAGCGACAATCCGCTCGCCGGCGGGGGATCGGCACGCAGGTCCTCGGACTGGATCTCGAGCGGCGTGGTGATCGACGGCAGCTCGTCGCGAGTCACCACCCGCCTGGCGTCGGCAGCCGGTGCGTTGTCGGCAAGGCGAAGCTCGCCGCCGGCGTCACCCTCGCGTGTGCGCTTCTGGGCCTCCTCCTTCGCCCGCTCGGCCTTCTTGAGCGCCTCGAGCAGCAGGCTCATGTCACTGCGTGCTCGGACCCGGATTCGCGCCGGGCTGGGGCGCGCCCGGGATCGGGCGGGAGAGGAATTTCTCGGTCGGCAGCAGGTTGCGGAATTCCCGGTAGTCGCCGTCGATGCCCGGGTCGCGGATCACGGTCGCGCGCAGGAAGATCACGAGCTCGGTCTTGTTCGTGACCTTGTGCTGTTGCGAGAACAGCTTGCCGATGAACGGGATGCCGCTGATCCCGGGAATGGTGTCTTCGACGTTTTGCACCGAGTCCTGCATCAGCCCGCCGAGCACCGCGGTCTGCCCGCTCTGCATGCGCAGCATCGAGTCGAACTCGCGCGTCTCGAAGATCGGGATCAGGTTGGGCGTCGCGAGCGACAGCGCGGGGTTCGGGTCGGTCGCGTCGGCCACGCGCCGGCGGATCGTCGGGCGCACGTTGATCACCACCGAGTCGGCCTCGCTGATCTGGGGCAGCACGCTCATCATGAAGCCCTCGGCGGCGATGTTCGGCGTGGTGGTGAACGACTGCTGGACCACGGTATTGCCGGACCCGCCGCCCGCGATCGTGATCGGCTGCGTGGACGGGGTGATCGTGAAGTAGACGATGTCGCGCGTCACGCGCAGCAGCGCCGTCTGGTTGTTGAGCACGCTGATTTTCGGGCTCGACAGCACGCGCACGTCGCCGAACGATTCGAGCAGCTTGATGGCGACGTTCAGGTTCTGGCTGACGATGGCGCCGCCCAGCAGGAACGCCGTCGTGCTTATGTTGGCGGGCGTGTTCGCCGAGATCTGGTTGAACTCGACGCCCGATGCGCCGGTCCCGAACGCGGGACGGCCGGCCGCGGTCGTTCCCGAGCGCAGTCGCTGCCAGTCGATGCCGCGCTGGTACTCGTTATTCAGCTGGACCTCGGCGACGGTCGCCTCGATCAGCACCTGGCGGCGCACGTTCGCCATGACCGTATCGAGGAACTCCCGCACGCGCTCGTGCTGGCGCGTGGTCGCGCGCACGTAGATCAGCCCGGCTTCACGGTTGCCGATCACATTGTCCGAGGTCTGGCCGGTGCTGGCGGCGGCGCCGCCCGCGGCGGGCTTGGCCGCCCCGGTCGAGGCGCCATCGCCGAGGATCTCGCGGATGTTCAGGACTAGCGTGTCCCAGAGCTGGTTCGTCGAGCTTATGTCGATCGTCGCCGTGGCGCCCGTGCCCGAGCCCGTCGAGCCGGCGCCGCCCGTGGAAGAGGTCGACGACGAGTTGAACTGCGTCGAGGACTGTGATTGCATCTTGACGTTGCGCGACGCGCTCACGAAGTCCACGCGATAGGCCCGCAGGAACGGCGCGTCGGGCTCGATCAGCAGGTTCGGGCCCCGCATCTCGTAGCGCAGGCTGACCTGGTGCGAGATACGGTCGAGCAGCTGGGGCAGGGTCTGGTCGACCGCGTTCAGCGTGACGTTCCCGGTGATTCCCTGCTGCACGTCGATATTGAGTTTCGCGTCGCGCGCCAGCGCGAACAGCAGGTCGCGCGCGGGGACGTTGTTGACCACCACGCTGTAGGTTTCGGGCGGCGACGCCGGCTGCGGCCTCGGCACCACTGGCGCGATCTGCACGGGCGCGGGAATGTTGCCGGCCGCCGGCGGTGGCGGGGATTCGATGCCGAGGTGCGTCTCGGAGGGCGGTGGCGCCGGCTGCGCGCAGCCGGCCACCAGCACGACGAGCGCGGCCAACCTCAGCGTCGACTTTCCGGTCATGGCGTCCCAGCTTCTCCCCGAGACAATAAGCATAGCACGGTCGCTTGTGAAGAAAAGACGCTAAGCGCCTGTCGCGGGAGACTTTTCAGGATTTTGCAGTGCTTCTCCTCAAAACCCGTGACGCAGTTCCGCGAAGCTCCGCGGCTCCAGAGGAAACGCCTTCTGGTACTTGGGGGGCAGGCGCCGCGCGGCTTGGGCCGCCGCGTCGCGGCTGGGGAAGTCCCCGTAGACCGCCCAGACTCGGTAGTGCCCGCCCGCGGGCAGGGGAACGAGGTACACGCTTTCGAGCGGAACCAGGTCGCGCGCCCGCGCAAGAAAGCGCTCGAGGCGGGCCGCGTCGCTGTTGTCCGTGACGTAAAGCTCGAGTGCGTAGTTCGTGTCGGGCGCCGACTGCAGCTTGTCGCGGGACGCCGCGAGGCGCGCTTCGAGCAGCGGGTGGCCGCTCGACTGGTAGCCCTCCAGGCGCTGCACCTGGTCGCGGGTCAACAGGGACGCCGGGGCCGGTGCGGAGGCCGACGCCGTTGCTTGGGGGGCCTTGGACGTCGGAGCCGCCGGAATTGGTGTTGGACTCACAGTCGGCGGAGAAGCCGGCGCGGGCGTCTGGGCGGGTTTCATGGCCCAGTACGCCACCGCGCCCGCAACAGCGGCGCCGATGAGGGCCGCGGCCCCGATCGCCGCGAGTGGCCGCGTGGCGCGCGGGCGATCGGCGAACTCCGAGTCGGCGACGGCGGCGTTCGCCTGCTTCGCCGTTACGCCGTGCACGCCTTCGCTGAACGCCGAAAGGAGCGCCTTGTCGGCAAGGATGTTGATGCGGCGGGTGAGGCCGCTCGACGCCCGCGCGATGCGTGCCACGGCGTCCGCGCCAAACACGTCGGGTCCGCGGTACCCGGCGGCGCGCATGCGGAAGGTCAGGTACGGCGTGACCTCCTGCGGCGCAAGCGGCCGCATGCGGAAGCTGTGCGTGATGCGGTCCTTCAGCTGCCGCATCGACGTGGTCGCAAGCACGCCGTCCAGCTCCGGTTGGCCGAACAGCACGATCTGCAGCAGCTTGTGGCGGCTGGTCTCGAGGTTCGACAGCAGACGCACCTGCTCCAGCGT
>JBOIFE010000257.1:0-28705 GCA_050741015.1 Burkholderiales bacterium
ACCTGTTTCCGCTCGCCGAGCGCCTGGACGTCGAGCCCTGGATGGGCGCGCGGCCCTGCACGCCGGACATGCTGCCCGTCATCGGGCCCGCGCCGAGCCACGCCAATCTCTGGCTTGCCTTCGGGCATGCGCACCACGGGCTGACGCTGGCGGCGATCACCGGGCGCCTGGTCGCCGAGATGGCCACCGGCGAGCCGCCGTGCGTCGACCCGATGCCGTACTCGGCGCAAAGGTTCGGCGCTTGAGCTGGCAGTTCTGGATCGACCGCGGCGGCACGTTCACCGACGTCGTCGCGCGCCGGCCCGACGGCACGCTCGCCGCGCACAAGCTGCTGTCGGAGAATCCCGAGCGCTACCGCGACGCGGCGCTGGCGGGGATCCAGCACTTTCTCGGCACGCCGATTCCGGTGGGGCAGATCGAGGCGGTGAAGATGGGGACCACTGTCGCGACCAATGCTTTGCTGGAGCGCAAGGGGGAGAGAACCGTTCTGTTCATTACGAAGGGATTTCGGGATGCTCTCCGAATCGCCTATCAGAACAGACCCAAAATATTTGAGCGGAATATTGTCCTGCCGGAGTTGCTGTACGCCGGCGTGGTCGAGGTTCAAGAGCGGATCGGCGCGCGCGGCGAAGTCCACCTGGTGCTGGACGAGGAGCTCGCACGCGCCGATCTTGAGAAGGCGTATCGGGGCGGGTATCGGTCCATTGCCATTGTGCTGATGCACGGCTATCGGTATCCGCAGCATGAAGTTCGTCTTTTTTCGCTCGCCAAGCAGGTTGGATTCACCCAGATTTCGGTTTCCCATCAGGTCAGTCCCTTGATGAAGCTCATCGGCCGCGGCGATACGACCGTGGTCGATGCCTACCTCTCGCCGATCCTCAGGCGCTACGTCGAGCAGGTGGCCGCCGACCTCCAGGGGGTGCGGCTGCTCTTCATGCAATCGAACGGGGGGCTCACCGACGCGCGGCGCTTCCAGGGGAAGGACTCGATCCTGTCGGGCCCGGCGGGCGGGATCGTGGGCGCGGTACGCACGTCGCTCTCGGCCGGATTCGACAAGATCATCGGCTTCGACATGGGCGGCACGTCGACCGACGTTTCGCACTACGCCGGCGAACTCGAGCGCGAGTTCGAGACTCAGGTCGCGGGGGTGCGCATGCGCGCGCCGATGATGAGCATCCACACGGTGGCCGCCGGGGGCGGGTCGATCCTGCACTACGACGGCGCGCGCTACCGCGTGGGGCCGGATTCGGCGGGCGCCAATCCCGGGCCGGCGAGCTACCGGCGCGGTGGCCCGCTTGCAGTGACCGACGCCAACGTCATGCTGGGCAGGATCCAGCCGGACTGGTTTCCGAAGGTGTTCGGCCCGGCGGGCGACGCACCGCTCGATGCCGCGGTCGTGCGGGAGAAATTCATCGACCTGGCGAGGACGATCGGCGACGGCCGCCCGCCGGAGGCCGTGGCGGAGGGTTTCATCCGCATCGCGGTCGGCAACATGGCGAACGCGATCAAGCACATCTCGGTGCAGCGCGGGCACGACGTCACCGAGTACACATTGTGCTGCTTCGGCGGCGCGGCAGGGCAGCACGCCTGCCTGGTCGCGGATGCGCTCGCCATGACGCGGGTGTTCATCCACCCGCTCGCCGGAGTGCTCTCCGCCTACGGCATGGGGCTCGCCGACCAGGTGGAGATGAGGGAGAAGGCAGTGGAGGCGAAGCTTGAGTCCGCTGCCCTGGCGCCGGAACTCGATGCTCTGGCCAAAGCGGCTTCCGACGAATTGCTTCTCCAGGGCATTGATGCCGCCCGAATCCGGGTCCTGCGGCGCGTCCACCTCAAGTATGAAGGGACGGATACGGCGTTGATCGTGCCTTACGGCTCGGTCGCGGATATGACTTTGGCCTTTGAGGCGGCGTATCGGAAGCAGTTTTCGTTTCTGATGCGGCGGAAGGGGCTCATCGTCGAAGCGGTGTCAGTGGAGGCTTTGTCTGCTGGAGAAAGCTTTCGACCCTTTTCCCAAGAGCAGGGAAAAGGGTCGATCCATATAAAGGCCGAAGCGCGCGTCCGGATGTTTACGGGTGGTGCGTGGCACGAGACGCCGTTGTATCGCCGGGAGTCCCTGTCGTCCGGCGCCCAAATCTCCGGCCCCGCCATCATCGCCGAGGCGAACGCGACCACGGTCATCGAGCCCGGGTGGCGCGCGACGGTGACGCCGCTCGAGCACCTGGTGCTGGAGCGCGTCGCGCCGCGCGAGCATCGCGTGGCGGTGGGAACCGAGGTCGACCCGGTGATGCTCGAGATCTTCAACAACCTGTACATGTCGATCGCCGAGCAGATGGGGCTGCGGCTGCAGAACACGGCCTACTCGGTGAACATCAAGGAGCGGCTCGACTTTTCCTGCGCGTTGTTCGACGCGGACGGCAGCCTGATCGCCAACGCGCCGCACATGCCGGTGCACCTCGGGTCGATGGGCGAGTCGATCAAGACGGTGATCCGGGAGAACGCAGGGACGATGAAGGCCGGCAACGTCTACGTGCTCAATGCGCCCTACAACGGCGGCACGCATCTTCCGGACGTGACGGTGATCACGCCGGTGTTCGACGAAGCGGGCCGCGAGGTCCTGTTCTACGTCGGTTCGCGCGGCCACCATGCGGACATCGGCGGGATCACGCCCGGCTCGATGCCGCCCGACTCGAAGACGGTGGAGGAGGAGGGGGTGCTGATCGACAATTTCCTGCTGGTCGAGCAGGGGCGTTTCCGGGAGAAGGAGACGATCGCGCTGCTCGGCTCGGGCCGGTACCCGGTGCGCAACGTCCAGCAGAACCTCGCCGACCTGCAGGCGCAGATCGCCGCGAACGAGAAGGGCGTGCAGCAGCTGCGCGAGATGGTGGGGCACTTCGGCCTGGACGTGGTGCGCGCCTACATGCGCCACGTGCAGGCGAACGCGGAGGAGTCGGTGCGGCGCGTGATCGGGGTGCTGAAGGACGGCGGATTCGAGCTGCCGCTGGACAACGGGGCGAAGATCCGGGTGCAGATCACGATCGGCGCCGACCGGCGCAGCGCGGTGGTCGATTTCGCCGGCACCTCGCCGCAGCTGCTCAACAATTTCAACGCGCCCTCGGCCGTGGCGATGGCGGCGGTGCTGTATGTGTTCCGCACGCTCGTCGACGACGAGATCCCGCTCAATGCCGGGTGCCTGAAGCCGCTCGACGTGCGCATCCCGCCCGGGTCGATGCTCAGCCCGCGGTTTCCCGCGGCCGTCGTGGCCGGCAACGTCGAGACCTCGCAATGCGTGACCGACGCCCTGTACGGGGCGCTCGGCGTGCTGGCGGCCTCGCAGGGCACGATGAACAACTTCACCTTCGGCAGCGCGCGCTACCAGTACTACGAAACGGTCGCCGGGGGGTCCGGGGCGGGGCCGGACTTCGATGGCGCCGACGTTGTGCAGACGCACATGACCAATTCGCGCCTCACCGACCCCGAGGTGCTCGAGTGGCGGTTTCCCGTCCTGCTCGAGAGCTTCGAGATCCGGCCCGGCTCGGGCGGCGCCGGCGCGCACCGGGGTGGGCACGGGGCGGTGCGGCGCGTGCGCTTCCTGGAGGCGATGACTGCGGCGATCCTCTCCAACCATCGACGCACGCTGCCGCACGGGCTGGCGGGCGGCGCCCCCGGCGCCCCTGGCCGCAATTACGTGCAGCGCGCAAGCGGCGCGCTCGAGGCGCTGGGCCCGACGGACCGGACCGAGATGGGGCCGGGCGACGTCTTCGTCATCGAGACCCCCGGCGGTGGGGGCTTCGGCGCCGGACGCACTCTATAATACGGGGCTACTCCCACCGTACACTGCATGAACTCCGGCGCGATCTACTCCAAGACAGGCAAAGGCGTACAGGAAGCCTCGGGCAAGACCAATTCATTGTCGCGCGGCGACCGCGCCATCCTCGCCGCGATTGACGGCAAGATCACGGTGCAGCAGCTGGGCAAGAAGTTCGATCGCGCCGCGGACGACAAATTCATGTCGCTGCTGCAGAAGATGGACGCCGAGGGCTTCATCCGCGAGGTCTCGCCGGGCACCGTGCAGCGCGGCGCGGCCAACGCGCCCAGGGCGGCGCCGGCGGGGCCGAAGTCGGTGCCCTCGAAGGCGCCCGCCGGCGGCGCGGCGGGCGAAGACCTCGATTTCACGCAGATCTTCAGCGCGCCGCCGAAGATGGAAAAGCCGTCGGCGCCGCCGCCGACGCCGTCCAAGGATCCGATGGCGGCCGCGCGCGATGCGGCCGAGCAGCGCGCTCGCGCCGAGCGCGAGGCCAAGACGAAGGCGGATGCCGCGGAGAAGGCGGCGATGATGAGCACGCAGCAAGTCCGCATGGACGCCGAGCTGCGCGCCAAGATCGAGCGCGAGAAGGTGATGGCGGCTGCGGCCGAGGGCAAGACGCGCGCCGAGATCGAGGCGCGCGAGCGGGCGGCGCGCGAGGCGAAGGAGCGCATGGAGGTCGAGGCGCGCGCGAAGGCCGAGGCGGCGGTGCGGGCGAAGATCGACGCCGAGCTCAAGGCGCGGCAGGCCGCGGCGCGGGCCGAGCAGGACGCGAAAGCGCGGGCCGAGCAGGACGCCCGCGAGGCGAAGGAGCGCGCTGAGCGCGAAGTACGCGATCGTGCGCAGACGGCCGAGCGGTCACGCTTCGAGGCGGCCGAGCGCGCGCGGCGCGAGTCGGAGGAGTTGCGCTTCAAGATCGAGGAGGAGCGCCGGGCGCGCGAGGAGGCCGAGCGGCGGGCGCGCGAGGAGGCCGAGCGCACGCGTCGCGAGGCCGAGGAACGGGCGCGTCGCGAAGCCGAGGAAAAGAAGGCGCACGAGGAGGCCGAGGGCCTGCGCAAGAAGTACGAGGAGGAGAAGAAGGCGCGCGAGGAGGCCGAGCGGCGCGCCGAGGAGGAGCGCCAGCGGCGCGAGCAGCATCGCCTGGAGGAGGAGAAGAAGGCGCGCGAGGCGTACGAGCGCGAGGAGGCCGAGCGCCGCGCCAAGGACGACGAGCAGCGGCGCCGGCGCGATGACGAGGAGCGCAAGGAGGCCGAGGAGCACCAGCGGCAGATCCGCCTGGCGCGCGAGGCGGAGGACAAGAAGCGCCGCGACGCCGATGCGAGGAAGAAAAAGGAGGAGGAGGCCAAGCGCTGGGAGGTCGAGGAGGCGCGCCGCAAGTCCGACGACGCCTACCGGCAGCGCGCGGAGCAGGAAGACAAGGACCGCGCCGAGCGCGAGACCGTGGAGGCCGCCGAGCGCGCCGAGGCGGACCGCAAGGCCGCGGAGGCCGCCGACGCGCTCGCCGGTTCGCTGCTGGCGGACCTCGATTCCTTCTCCTCGCGCCAGGACGAGGAGCGCCTGCAGAACGAGGAGGACGGCCGCAAGGCTCGCGTCGAGGCCGAGCGCCGCGCGAAGGAGGACGAGGAGCGCAAGGCGAAGGAGGAGGAGCAGCGCCGCGCGCGCAAGGCCGACGAGAAGCGCCAGCGCGAGGAAGCCGAACTCCGCGAGCGCGAGGAGGCCGAGCAGCGCGAGCGCGAGGAGGAGGAGCGCCGCCGCGAGGCCGAGGCCGTGAAGAAGAAGAAGGAGCGCGAGGAGGAAGCGCGCCGGCAGGCCAAGGGCGACATCGGTGGATCCGACCTCGGCGGATCCGACCTCGGCATGGGTGACGTCGCCGAGGACGAGCGCAAGCTTTCGCCCGAGGCCCGCAAGGCGCTACGCGACCGCGAGCGGGAGGTGGCGCGCGCGCGCAACCGCGGCGTGACGGCCGGGGGCACGGCCGCGGCCGCGTACCGCCGCAAGCAGCCGACCAGCTGGGGCAAGCCGGTCGCGATCGTGCTGTTCTTCACCCTGCTGATCGGCGTGGGCGTGCTGAACCTCCTGCCGCTCAGCTCGGCCGAGTATGAGAAGGTGGCGAGCGACGCGTTCGGCCTGCCGGTGAAGATCGGCGAAGCGCACATGCGCGTGCTGACCGGCATTGAGATCCGGCTGGAGCGCGTTTCGGTCGGCGACGCGCTCAAGGTGCAGGAAGTGCGCGCCGTGCCCGAGCTCGACTCGCTGTTCGGCAACGGCAAGGTCTTCACGCGCGTCGAGCTTGGCGGCGCGGTGCTGCAGCAAAGCGCGCTCGCCGGCGTGGTGTTCGGGGCGATGAAGCAGGGCCCGCTGCAGGTGGCGCGCGTGGTGGCGAAGGACCTGCAGCTCGATGGGCCGCTCGCGCTGCCGACGATGGACGTCGATACGAGCATCGGCGCCGGCGGCCGGATCTTCTCGATCAGGCTCTCCGGCGAGCACGTCGACGGGCTGCTCACGCCGCGCGAGAACGCGGTGGCATTCGACGTCAACATCGGCACCTTCACGCTGCCGATCCTGCCCAAGGTCTCGATCGCCGAATTCAGCATGAAGGGCAACGCCGACGCGAGCGGCATGGACATCACCTCGTTCGACGGCCGGCTCTTCGACGGCACCGTGGTCGGCAAGGGCCGCCTCAAGTGGGGCGCCGAGTGGAGCGCGCAGGGCGACATCGAGGGCCGCACCATGAACGCCGCCGTGTTCTCGCCGCAGCTGGTGTCGGAGGGCCGCTTCGACGGCAAGGGCCGCTTCTCGATGGCGGGGCCGGACCCGACGAAGCTCGGCGACGGGGTGCGGCTCGAGGGGCAGTTCACCGTGGCCAAGGGGTCGCTCGGCAGCTTCGACCTTTCGCGCGCGCTGCAATCGACCAGCGCACAGGCGAGCGGCAGCACGCCGTTTACCGAAATGCAGGCCTCGATGCAGCTCGCCGGCGGCGCGCTCGCGTTCCGCGACGTGCACCTGAGCGCGGGGCTGCTCACGGCAACCGGGACGATGGACATCGATGCGAAGGGCGCGCTCTCGGGACGCGTGAACGCGGAGCTGCGCAACCTGCGCGGCTCGTTCTTCATCGGCGGCAACCTCGCCGACCCCCAGCTCAGGCGGTGACGATTCTCCAGTTGCGCGGCGCCCGCGCGCTTTCCGACTTCCGGCTCGCCAAGCTCCTCCCGCAACTCCAGCACGCCCAGTCCGGCGTTGGCGCGCTGACGACGGAGTTCCGCCATTTCGTGGCGCTCGACGCGCCGCTCGCGCCTGCGCAGGCCGCGCTGCTCGAGCGGCTGCTCGCCTACGGCGCGCCGCCCGCCGAGCCGCAGCGCGGCGATGTGCTCTACCTCGTGGTGCCGCGCCTCGGGACGCTTTCGCCCTGGGCCTCCAAGGCGACCGACATTGCGCGCAACTGCGGCCTCGCGGCCGTGCGCCGAATCGAGCGCGGGACGGCTTACTACGTGCGCGGTGCACCGCGCAGCGAGGCGGTCGCCGCACAATTGCACGACCGGATGACCGAGACCGTGCTCGAGCGCTTCGAGGACGCGGGGACGCTGTTCCGGCACGTCCCGCCGCGGCCGCTCTCCCGCGTCGCGGTCGCGGCGCTCGAGGCGGCCAACCGCGAGCTCGGGCTCGCGCTGTCCGATGACGAGATCGCCTACCTGCGCGCGGCCTACGCCGCGATGGGGCGCGACCCGACCGACACCGAGCTCACCATGTTCGCGCAGGCGAACTCCGAGCACTGCCGCCACAAGATCTTCAACGCCGACTGGATCGTGGACGGCGAGCGCAAGGACCGGTCGCTGTTCGCGATGATCCGGCACACGCACGCCGCGCATCCGCGCGGGACAGTCCTCGCCTACGCCGACAACGCCGCGATCATGGAGGGGCGCCTCGCGCGCCGCTACTACGCCGGACCCGACGGCATCTACGGCGGGCGCAGCGAGCGCACCCATACCGTGATGAAGGTCGAGACGCACAACCACCCGACGGCGATCTCGCCCTTCCCGGGCGCGGCGACCGGCGCCGGCGGCGAGATCCGCGACGAAGGCGCGACCGGGCGCGGCGCGAAGCCCAAGGCGGGCCTGGTCGGCTACTCGGTCTCGCACCTGCGCATCCCGGGCACGCCGCGGCCTTGGGAAGCGGCGGACTTCGGCAAACCCGGGCGCATCGTCCCGGCGCTCGCGATCATGCTCGAGGGGCCGATCGGCGCGGCCTCGTTCAACAACGAGTTCGGGCGGCCGAACCTCGCCGGCTATTTCCGCACGTTCGAGGCCGAGGTCGGCGGCGTGCGCCGCGGCTACCACAAGCCGATCATGCTCGCGGGCGGCATCGGCAACATCTCGGCGCGCGATTCGCACAAGAAGGCGCTGCCGGCGGGCGCGCTGCTCGTCCAGCTCGGCGGCCCCGGCATGCTGATCGGCATGGGCGGCGGCGCGGCCTCGTCGCTCGGCGCGGGGGCCAATGCCGAGGACTTCGATTTCGACTCCGTGCAGCGCGGCAATGCCGAGATCCAGCGCCGTGCGCAAGAGGTGATCGACCGTTGCTGGGGGCTCGGCGAGGCGAACCCGATTCTCTCGATCCACGACGTGGGCGCGGGCGGCCTGTCGAACGCGCTGCCGGAGCTTGCGTACGCGGCGCAGCGCGGCGCGCGCCTCGACCTGCGCGCGGCGCCCTCCGAGGACCCGGGCATGTCGCCGCGCGAGATCTGGTGCAACGAAGCGCAGGAGCGCTACGTGCTCGCGATCGCACCCGCATCGCTCGAGCGGTTCCGGGCGCTGTGCGAGCGGGAGCGCTGTCCCTTCGCCGTGCTGGGCACCGCGACCGCGGACGGCCGGCTGCGAGTGGACGATCCGGCGCTTCACGACACGCCGGTGGACGTCGACCTGCGGGTGATCCTCGGCAAGCCGCCGAAGATGCTGCGCGACGTGGCGCATTTCACGCGCACGGGTGACGCGCTGGCGCTCGATGGGCTGGACCTGAAGGAGTCCGCGTATCGCGTGCTGCGACACCCGGCGGTGGCCGACAAGACCTTTCTGGTCGCGATCGGCGACCGCACGGTCGGAGGCCTGTGCTCGCGCGACCCCTTCGTCGGGCCCTGGCAGACGCCGGTTGCCGATTGCGCGGTGACGCTGCTCGATTTCGAAAACGTCGCGGGCGAGGCGTTCGCGATCGGCGAGCGCACGCCGCTCGCCGCGGTGAACGCGCCGGCCTCGGGGCGCATGGCCGTGGGCGAGGCGATCACGAACCTCGCGGCGGCGCGCATCGCCGGGCTGGATCGCGTGAAGCTCTCGGCCAACTGGATGGCCGCGGCGGGCTATCCGGGCGAGGACGCGGCGCTCTATGACACGGTGGAGGCAGTGGCGATCGAGCTTTGCCCTGCGCTCGGCGTATCGATCCCGGTCGGGAAGGATTCGCTGTCCATGCGCACCGCGTGGGACGGTAAGGAGGTGGTGGCGCCGCTCTCGCTCGTCGTGTCGGCGTTCGCACCGGTCGAGGACGCGCGCGGCACGCTCACGCCGCGGCTGCGCGCCGATGCGGGCGAGACCGAGCTCGTGCTCGTCGACCTCGGGCGCGGGCGCAATCGGCTTGGCGGCTCGATCCTCGCGCAGGTCCATTCGCGCTTCGGCACGGAGGTGCCCGACCTCGACGACCCGGCGCTGCTCAAAGGCCTCTTCGAGGCGGTGCAGAAGCTTGCCGAGACGGAGCTCGTCATCGCGTATCACGACCGTTCGGATGGCGGGCTCTTCGTCACGGTGTGCGAGATGGCGTTTGCCGGGCATTGCGGCGTAACGCTCACCGTCGACGCAATCGCGTTCGACGCGCTGACCGAGGACGTGGACGGCCTTCGGCGCGCGGGCGAGGAGCAGCTTTCCGGACGCGTGCACGAGCAGATCCTGAAGTGCCTGTTTGCCGAGGAACTGGGAGCGGTGATGCAGATCCGCGCCGCCGACCGGACGAAGGTGATGGACGTGCTGCGCGGCTTCGGGCTGGGGCCGGTGTCGCACGTCGTCGGCACGCTGAACGACCGCGACGAGATCCGTTTCACGCGCAACGCGAAGCCGGTGTTCGCCGAGAAGCGCATCGACCTTCAGCGCGCGTGGTCGGAAACCACTTACCTGATGCAGAAACTGCGCGACAACCCGGAGTGCGCGCAGGAGGAGTACGACCGGATCTTAGATGCGGGCGATCCGGGGCTCTCGGTCCAACTTACCTACGATCCGGCGGAAGTCTTCGTCCACACCGGCGCGCGTCCGCGCATCGCGATCTTGCGCGAGCAGGGCGTGAACGGCCAGGTCGAGATGGCTGCCGCCTTCGACCGCGCGGGCTTCGAGCCGGTCGACGTGCATATGTCCGACCTCATCTCCGGAAGACTGACGCTCGAGACCTTCAAGGGCTTCGCCGCCTGCGGGGGGTTTTCTTACGGTGACGTACTCGGAGGCGGGCAGGGCTGGGCGAAGTCGATCCTGTTCAACAAACGCGCCCGGCAGGCGTTCGAGATCTTCTTCGCGCGCAGCGACACCTTCGCGCTCGGTATCTGCAACGGCTGCCAGATGATGGCGGCCCTCAAGGAGATCGTACCGGGGGCGCAACACTGGCCGTCCTTCGAACGCAACCGCTCTGAGCAGTTCGAGGCGCGGCTCGTCATGGTCGAGATCGTGGACAGTCCTTCCATCGTGTTGAAGGGCATGGCGGGCAGCCGCATTCCAAGCGTGACCGCGCACGGCGAGGGGCGGGCGCAATTCGCCTCGAAGGACGATCGCGCGAAGGCAATCGTTTGCGCGCGCTTCGTCGACAACCGCGGGCAGGTGACGGAGACCTATCCGTTGAATCCCAACGGGTCGCCTGAGGGCATCACCGGGTTAACCACCGCGGACGGGCGGTTCACGATCCTTATGGAGCACCCCGAGCGCTTGTTCAGGACCGTGCAGATGTCCTGGTCGCCGGACCAGGCGGGGGAGGATTCGCCGTGGATGCGGTTGTTCAGGAATGCGAGGGTGTGGGTGGGGTAGCGTTAGGCGCGCCATGTCAGCCACACTCGGATTTTGGTAGGATGAAAAGCATGAGTGCATCCCTGAAGACCTTTGGAATCGAGCGCCTCAGCGTGGAGGAGAGAATCTCGCTCGTTGAAGAGATATGGGACAGCATTGCTGAGGCCACACCCCTGACGGAGGCACAGCGCCTCGAACTGGATCGGCGGTTGGATAATCACGATGCAAACCCCGATGACGTAGTGTCCTGGGAAGTCGTCAAAGCGTCGATCACAGCCCGCCTGAGGAGATGACCCTCAAGGTCGTCTTTCGGCCCGTCGATCTTGTGTCCAAGCACCCCGACCGGTACCCGGTCAAGCACAAGGACATCCGCTCCGTTCGGGCGCATCGCTTCCCCTATTCAATCTTCTACACCGTCGAGTCCCGACAAATTGTTGTGTTGGCCGTTTTCCATGCACGGCGCGACCCTGCCGTCTGGCAAGCACGCCTCCGTCCGCGCGCCTCCTCGCGAACGTAATGCGCCACGAGGAACCGCCGCTCACTTCTCACGCTTTGAACTCTGTCGCTGACTTCCGCCGCTTCTACGCCGAGTTCGTCGTCAGGAGCTCCGGCTCTTCGGATGCGAAGCTCATAGACGCCTTCGCGACCATTCCCCGTGAGAATTTCGTCGGCCCAGGTCCTTGGCAAGTGTTCGTATGGTCAGGTTACATCCCTACGATTTCGGCCGATCCTCGTCTGTTGTACCAAGACGTGTTAATCGGCCTTGCTGCGGATCGCCGGATCAACAATGGGCAGCCCTCGCTCCATGCGCGCTGCCTGACCGAGGCGGCACCCTCCGTAGGCGAATCGGTGGTTCACTTCGGTGCAGGCACGGGATACTACTCGGCCATCCTTGCCACGCTGGTCGGCCCGTCCGGGTCGGTATTGGCTGTTGAACGGGAGGACGATCTCGCCGAGCGCGCGCGCAGATCCCTGCGTGCGTACCCGAATGTCGAGGTTCGTACTGCTTCGGCAACAGACACAGCCGTCCCGGACTGCGATGTCATCTATGTCAATGCCGGCGCAACTCATCCGCCTGCCGCATGGCTCGACGCACTGCGAATTGGTGGAAGACTTGTATTCCCTCTCACGCCGAATGAGGGCTTGGGGGTGATGCTATGCGTCACTCGTAAGTCCGATCGGGTCTACGTCGCAAATGCGTTCATCCGTGCTGCCTTCATCCCGTGCATCGGCGCCCGAGACGACTCGACTTCAATATCTCTAAGTGCGGCCCTTGAGCGCCAGTCGTTGAAGGAGGTACGCTCTCTATATCGGGGAGTGCCACCCAACGGCTCCGCATGGTGTATTGGCAATGGTTGGTGGCTGTCTTCAGACGAACCGCAGTGATGCATAACAACGGCATGCAGTCGACGCGCGTGAAGCCGCGCGCGGCTGACGCCGAACGTTAGTGTATCGGCCATGCGCGATGGACCGGTGTTCTTATTTGATCTCGGTGGTGTGCTCGTCCAGGCGTCTGGCCTGGCCACACTTAAGGAGCTCCTGCCTCATCTTGAACGGGCGGAAATTCTTGCGCGATGGCACGACTCCGAAGCCGTGGGTTTGTTCGAGCGAGGCAGCATTGGTCCCGAGGCTTTCGCGCGCGCATTCACGGCGGAATGGCAACTTCATTTGTCACCGAAGAAATTTCTGGCTCTATTCGCTTCTTGGGTACAGGGATTCTATCCAGGTGCCAAGGACCTTTTGCGTAACCTCCGCGCTAGGCACACGGTCGCATGCCTCAGCAATACGAATGCGACGCACTGGGCGAAGTTGGCAGAGGTCCAAGAGCACTTCCATGTTTGCGTAGCTTCGCACCTGATCGGTTGCATGAAGCCAGAGCTCGTGGCATACGAGCGAGCATTGCAGGAGATCGACTCCTCACCAGGCGACCTGTGCTTCTTTTACGATCAAATGCCGAATGTCCTCGCTGCGCGTGCTATTGGCATGAAGGCGTTTCATGTTGTGGGTCTGTCGGCAACGGTCACTGCAATTCACAATGCTGGCATTCGCACGGATGAATACGCCTAATACTTCGGTGGAGCCGACGTGCTACTGCTGTCTGCGTCAGCCTCCGCGCGCCGCTGAGCTCAAACGTTAGACGCCATTAGTGCGATGCCGCGGAATGTTGAGATTAAAGCGCACATCGAGAGTGTTGAGGCGCTCGTTCCGAAGGCCGCGGCAATCGCGAGCGAAGGTCCGATTGAGATTGAGCAAGACGATACGTTCTTTCGATGCGATAACGGACGACTGAAGCTGCGCGTCTTGGCTGGCGATAAGGGCGAGCTCATCTTCTATCGCCGTGCGGACCAGCACGGCCCGAAAGAGTCGTTCTTTCTTCGATCTCCCACATCGGCGCCGGAAGTGCTCCGCGAGGCCCTGTCCTTGGCGTATGGGACAGTTGGCCGGGTGCGGAAGCACCGAATTCTGTATCTCGTCGGCAGAACGCGGATTCATCTAGATAAGGTCGAAGGTCTGGGTCATTTTCTTGAACTCGAGGTGGTGCTCGGTGATGACGAATCCGTAGAGGTTGGGATAGAGGAAGCGCACGATCTCATGGAGAAGCTCGGTGTTCACATGTCACAGCTGATCGATGGCGCCTATGTTGATCTCCATGTGCGGCAAGGCGTCTGACCTGGCGATCGTGTCGGACGCGGCGGCCACGGTGGTGCGTCATAGTCGTTCGTGTTCGCCGCGCCACACACCTCCACGTTGGGCGGTCAATGGTGCAGTCGAAATCGAGCTTGCCTGTTCGACTACAGAGAGCCAGTCTCGGCGCTAGTCATCGAGAGGATAACGAATCATATCCGGCACCTCACGCGATAAGACAACGAGGAAGGAGATCAAGATGGGAAGGATCGTCGTAACCGAATTCGTCTCGCTTGACGGCGTCATGGAAGCGCCGGGCGGAGGTGACGATTTCAAGCACGCAGGTTGGACCTTCAAGATCAGTCGCGGAGAAGAGGGCGAAAAGTTCAAGCTCGAGGAGACCCTCGACTCCGAGGCGCTGCTGCTGGGCCGGGTGACCTACCAGGGTTTTGCTGCGGCTTGGCCATCCATGAAAAACGCGTTCGCGGATAAGTTCAACAGCATGCCGAAATACGTCGTCTCCTCGACCTACGAGAAGGCCGAGTGGAACAACTCGACGGTGCTCAGGGGCGACGTGGTGGAGGAGGTCTCGAAGCTCAGGCACGAATCGAGTGGCAACATCGTGGTCCACGGCAGCGCGCAGCTTGTCCAGACGCTGATCGAGCATGACCTCGTCGACGAGTTGCGCCTAATGGTCTTCCCAGTTGTTCTCGGGACCGGAAAGCGCCTCTTCGGCGAAACGAGCGACAAGAAGCGCCTGCGGCTAGTGGACTCGAAGACAGTCGGTGATGGCGTTGTCATTCTCATCTTCCAACCGACTGGCAAAGCCGCCCGCGCGGTGGCCAGCTGAGGCGGGCGAGAACCGAAGCGTAGGCGCCAAGGCACTGACAGATCGTGCATTACACGATGGTCGCATTGGTGGTCAATTGCCGAGTACTGCCGCCCAACAAGTCGCTCCGGCCGACCGGCAATGCGCTGGCGCGGGCTGCCGGCGGCTGAGCTTCAGCGTTGGACGTCTTGAGTCAACCACAACACGCACTTTGCCGTTCGTGTCTTCACCCCGCGGAACAACCAATGACTAGAACACTCATCAGCTCCGGTTCAACTTTCGAAGCACAGATCGGTTACTCCCGAGCCGTGGTGGCCGGCGATTGGGTATTTGTTTCAGGAACGACCGGCTTCGACTACAGCAGCATGTCCATATCCGACGATCTGGTTGCTCAAACAGAGCAGTGCCTCAAGAACATCGAGTCGGCGCTGAAGCAGGCAGGATCAGGGCTTCAGGATGTCGTGCGGGTCACGTATGTTCTTCCGACGGCGGGTGATTTCGAGCAATGCTGGCCCGTTTTGCGAAAGTACTTTGGAGAAGTGCGTCCTGCCGCCATGATGATCTCCGCGGGTCTGGCAGATCCGCGCATGAAGATCGAGATCGAGGTGACGGCCCTGAAGCGCTAGCATGATCCAAGCCGATCGATTCCTCGTTGGCCTGGCGTTGCTGCTCGCCAACGGCGCATTCGCCGGCGACGAGCGCGCGAACTACTTCAACGACCCCTTCCTTCAGGCGACGAGCGGCATCGCCGACTGCCCGGTGCCCAAAGGCCCGGAGATCACGAAGGCGCAGATGACGGGGGAAGCGCACTCGCGCACGGATCGCGGAACGAGCTGCTACCTGGCGGGCCGCTGCCGGTTGCCGAATTCGTATCTGTACGACAAGGAAATCATCCCGCGGGTGAAGAAGGCTATCCTTGCATCGGGGCGCTACGCCGGCACGAGCGTCTGGGCGATGGGGCAACGGCGCTGGGTCTGGCTCAGGGGCTGCGTGAGGAGCAAGAAAGA
This sequence comes from Burkholderiales bacterium, assembly GCA_050741015.1. Taxonomy (GTDB): domain Bacteria; phylum Pseudomonadota; class Gammaproteobacteria; order Burkholderiales; family SG8-39; genus JAABQT01. The sequence continues at coordinate 15,283 of JBOIFE010000257.1, forward strand.
ATCGGCGGCCCTGGAGCAGCTGGTCAAGGATCTGGATGACGTCGAAGCCGTGATCAACGAGCTCGTCGTGAGGGAACGCCCTCGCTGACGAGAGAGACCAAGGAGCAACCATGCTGACCCTCCTGAAAGATCTTCCGGATAACACTGTCGGTGTCTCCGCCTCCGGCCAGGTCACCGCCGAGGACTACGAAACGGTGCTGATTCCCGCGGTGGAAGCCGCGCTCGGGCGCCACGGCAAGGTGCGGTTCCTGTACGAGCTCGGCGCCGAGTTCAAGGGCTTCGCCGCGAACGCGATGTGGCAGGACATGAAGGTCGGCTTCGCGCACTTCCGGAAATGGGAGAAGGTCGCGGTCGTCACCGACGTCGGCTGGGTCGCCCACGCCGTCGGCTTGTTCCAGTTCGTGATGCCCTGCCCGGTGAAGGCCTTCTCGCTGAAGGACGCGGCCGAGGCGCGGGCCTGGATCTCATCGTGACGGTCTACGCCCTCAACCTCTTCAATGTCGCCAGCAAGGACGAATACCTCGCCTACTCGCGCCGCTCGGCGAAGGAAGTCGCCGCGCACGGCGGACACGTCGTGGCGCTCGGCAAGTTCAGGGAATCCGCCGCCGGCGAGATCGCGCCGCGCCAGGTGATGGTGCTGGTCGAGTGGGCATCGAAGCAGGCGTTCGAGAGCTACCGCGACGACCCGAAGCTCGCCGACCTGCACCCGCACCGGGTGAACGGCACGCGGGACTACATCTGGCACCTGTTCGACAAGCTCGAGGACCTGCGCCCGATCCTGAAGGGCTGAGCTAGCCGCCCTCGCGCCGCATCAGCTTCTCGCGCGCCTGCTCGTTCTCGGCGCGCGCCTCGAGCTGCAGCTTGTAGGCCGCGTAGTACTTGTAGATGTCCCGCACGTAGGCCACCGGCTCGCGGCCGATCGCGCGGCTGACCGTGACCTCGACATTGTTGAACCAGACGTCCGGGTTGAAGCCCTCCCGCTTCGCGCGGCGCCGCAATTGGCTGATGCGCGTCGGGCCCGCGTTGTACGCCGCCATCGCGAACAGCGTTCCGTTCTGCGGGTCGATGCCGGAATCGGCGAAGTAGCGGTCGATCAGCTCGCGCAGGTACTTCGCGCCGGCATGGATGTTGGGCTCGAGCTTGTGCACGTCGCCGACGCCCAGGGTGCGGCCGGTGCTCGGCAGCACTTGCATGACCCCGACCGCGCCCTTGTGGCTGTGCGCACGCGGATCGAGGTGCGATTCGCGATAGCCCTGCGCGGCGAGCATCTCGGGATCGATGCGGTAGCGCTCGCCGTATTTCTGGAACAGCGCGAGCATGGACTCGAATTTCTTCCATTCCGAGGAGCGCGTGCTGTTCTCGATGCGCTGCAGCCGCCGCCGCGTGTCCAGCAGCTGCCACTCGGTGAGCTTCCCGCGATGCTCGCGCGAGGCGAGGAACGCATTGACCTCCGTCGCCAGCGCGGGGCTGTCCTTGCGAAAGGCCCAGGCGATCTCGCCGCCGGTGCGCAGCGCCAGGTCCGGGTGCAGCGTGATCCGGGGCAGGATCTTCGACCACAACTTCGCCTTCCAGTCGTCGACCACGATGGTCGCGATCAGGTCCGCGGAGAGCATCTCCATCAGGTCCTCGTCCTCGAGCGCGTCGGGCACGAGGCGGATCCGCACCGGCTTGCGCCCCGCGCGCGCCAGGCGCCCGTTGAGTGCGAGCAGGCTCTCGTAGTAGCTCGAAGCCTCGCGCACGCTCACGTCGTAGCCGGAGAGGTCCTCCAGCGTCTCCAGATGCGGCGCGCCCGGTCCGGTCACGACGATTTCCGAGACGTTCTTCAGCTCGGGGACCGAGAAGTCGACCCGCTCGCGGCGCAGCGGCGTGATGGTGAGGTTGGCCACGGCGATGTCACCGCGGCCCTCGGCGATGCGCTGCAGGATCTCGTCCCGCGGCGTCGGGATCAGTACCACCGAGATCGGCCTCGAGCCCAGGCCGCGCCGGTACTTGTGGTTCAGCCAGCGCTCGAATTCGTGCACCGAGTCGGCGCTGAGGCCGCTCTGCCTGCCGCGCTCGTTGATGAACAGCGTGCGGCTGTGCGGCAGCAGCACGCGGATCAGCCGCGCCTGTTTCATGTCGGCGAAGCTGCGCATCGCCGGCGACGCGTAGCGCTCGAGGTCGAGGTCGGCGGGCGCACGCGGCTGCTGCGCCAGCGCGGCCGGCGCGAGCAGCAACAGCAGCAGGCAGGGAAGGGAGCGGATGAACGATTCTAGCCCGGACGAAGGGGATATCATGCGCGGGTGATCCTGCTGCGCGACATCCGCTACGTGCGCCTGGGCACGCGCGACCTCGACGCGGCCGCGAGCTTCGCGCGCCACGTGCTCGGGCTCGAGCCGGCCGGCTGCGACACGAACGCGCGCTACTTCCGCAGCGATGCCCGCGACCACACGCTGGTCTACGTGAAGGGCGATCCGGGCGAGCATGCCACGGCCTTCGAGCTCGATTCCGCGGCCGCGCTCGACGCCGCCGGCGAGGCGCTCGAGCGCCTGCATCGCGACGTGCGCTGGGGCACGCGCGAGGGTTGCGCGCAGCGCCGCGTCGAGGCCTACGTGGCGTTCCGCGACCCAAGCGGCAACGCGATCGAGCTCGTCATCGGCCCGCACCACAGCGGTCGCGACTACGGGCCGCAGCGGCCCGCGGGCATCACCGGGTTCTCGCACATCGGCCTGCGGACCACCGACGCCGCGCGCGACGAGGCGTTCTGGACGCAGGCGATGAACGCCCGCGTGTCCGATCGCATCGGCGCCGCGCCCCTGCTGCGCATCGACGAAGTGCACCATCGCCTGGCGCTGTTCCCGTCGGCCTATCCCGGGGTCCAGCACGTCAACCACCAGGTGGCGGAAATCGACGACGTCATGCGCTCGTGGTACTTCCTGCGCGAGCAGGGCGTGCGCATCGTCTTCGGCCCGGGGCGGCACCCGACCTCGAGCGCGGTGTTCCTGTATTTCGAGGGCCCCGACGGGATGATTTACGAGTATTCGACCGGCGTGCGGCTGATCCGGAAGGACGAGGAGGGCGGCTACCGGCCGCGCCAGTTCCCGTTCGAGCCGGCTTCGTTCTGCCTGTGGGGCTCGCGGCCCGACATCCCCGAGTTCCGCGAGTCGAACGGCACCGGTGAATCCGCCCCCCGGGAGGTGAGACAATCACGCTCATGAGCGACCCCGAGATCGACGCGCGCCGCGCGCGAATGAGGGAGCTGCTCGCGATCCCCGATCGCGAGCGCTCCGATGCGGAGTGGGACGAGCTGAACGAGCTCGAGATCATGATGGCCGTGACCAGCCGCCAGGCGATGCCCCGGGCGGACCCGCCCGGCGGGAACGGCCAGGGCAACCGCCCGCGCCACGGCGGCGGCGGCGGTGGGGGTGGCGGCGGGCAACAGCACCCGGGCAACCCGGGACGCAAGTTCCATAACCGTCCTCCGCGGCGCAGGCCGCCGGGGCGCTAGTTACCAGGAGGAATCCCCGTGAACAAGTTCCAACCGATCGGATTGCTGGTGGGCCGGCTGCTCTTGGCCTACATCTTCGTGCTCTCGGGCTACGGCAAGCTGGTCGGCTTCCACGCGACCGCCGGCTACATGGCGAGCAAGGGCCTGCCGATGACGGAGGTGCTGCTCGTCGGCACGATCGCGATCGAGCTGCTCGGCGGGCTGATGCTCGCCGTCGGCTGGAAGACGCGTTGGGTTGCCTGGGTGTTTTTCCTCTGGCTGATTCCGGTATCGCTCGTGTTCCACAACTACTGGTCGGTCGATATCAAGCTGGTGACGGCGCAGATGATCCAGTTCAACAAGAACCTGGCCATCATGGGCGGGATGCTCTACGTCGCGTTCACGGGTCCGGGCAAGTTGAGCCTGGACCGCGGCTAGGCGGCGCAGTGGCGGAGATCAAGCGCCACGACCCGGGCCCGCTGCTGTCGCTCGCCGTCGAGCACGGCGACACCGTCTACCTCGCGGGCATCGTCGCCAAGGACCTGGCGCAGGACGTGAAAGGACAGACCGCGCAGGTGCTGGCGGAGATCGACCGCCTGCTCGCCAAGTGCGGCTCGAGCAAGTCGAAGCTGCTGCAGGCGACGATCTGGGTCCCCGACATCCGCCTGCGCGGCGCGATGAACGAGGTGTGGACGAAGTGGGTAGACCCGAAGAACCTGCCGGGCCGCGCCTGCATCGAGGCGAAGCTCGCCGACCCGGCGGCCCTCGTGGAAATAATGGTTACTGCTTCGAAGTAGGCTTGGCCATCCCGTCCTGGGACGGCATCTCGCCGCGGCTGTAGACGATCTTCTTGGTGCCGCCGTCGCAGGTGCCGACGACCTTGCCCTCGGCCTGCGCGTCCTTGTCGACGATCGTCGTGTTGAACGCCTTGACGCCGTTCTTCTCGATCTTGGCGTCGATCTCGGACTTCAGCTCGTTGCAGTCCTTGCGCTGCGCGAGCGCCGGGGTGACGGCGAAGGCGAGGATGAGGGCCAGTGCGGTCTTTTTCATGTGCGTGCTCCCTGGTTGATCGGAAAAAGCGGCGCTATTGTGCGCCCGCGGCTAGAGCATTTCCAGCGGCCGGGCCCGGTTTGGCGGCGGGAATGCGGAATCGAGCACGTTCAGCGATTCGGCGTCCAGCCTCAGGTCCCGCGCTTTCCGGTTCTCGCGCACGTGCGCGACGCTGGACGCCTTGGGGATCGTGACGACGCCTTCCTGGCGCAGTACCCACGCCAGGGCCACCTGGGCGGGCGTCGCGCCAAGCCGCTTCGCCACCTCGCCGAGCGCGCGGTTGCCGAGGATTCGGCCCTGCTCGATCGGCGTGTAGGCCATGATCGGGATGCCGCGCTCGCGCGACCAGGGCAGCAGGTCGAACTCGATGCCGCGGCGCGACAGGTTGTAGAGCACCTGGTTCGCGGCGCAGGCCTTGCCTCCCGGCAGGCCGACCAGCTGGTTCATTTCCGACAGGTTGAGGTTACTCACGCCCCAGGACCGGATTTTCCCGGCCGCGAGCAGATCCTCGAACCCGCGCACCGTTTCCTCCAGCGGGTACGACCCGGTCCAATGAAGCAGGTAGAGCTCGACCCGGTCCGTCTGCAGCCGTTTGAGGCTCGCCTCGCAGGCGCGAATCGTGCCCTTGCGGCTCGCGTTCGAGGGCAGCACCTTGGTGACGAGGAAGATCTTCTCCCGCTGGCCGGCGATCGCCTCGCCGACCAGCGACTCCGAGCGGCCGCTGCCGTACATCTCGGCCGTGTCGATCATCGTCATGTCGAGCTCGATGCCTTCGCGCAGCGTGGCGAGCTCTTCGGTACGGTTCGCGGCCGAGTCGCCCATGTTCCAGGTGCCCTGGCCGAGGCGGGGCATTTGCATTTAGCCATTCTCCTGTTCCAGCGTCACCGTGCAAGGCGCGGGCGTCATGCGCGCTCGCAGGCGATAGCGCCCGCCCGGGGCTAGGTCTACCTCGATCTCGCGCTCGGTGCTTTGCGCGTCGCCGATCATGATGCCCAGGTTGTAGCGGCAGTAGACGGTGAGGCGATGGTGTCCTGGAAGAACACTCACGGTATCGGACGCCAAGACGCGAACGCCGTCGATGCGCACGACGCGTGCCTCGCCGTTCTCGGCTTCGGCGACGATCCGCGCGGCATCCGGCGATGCGGACGCGCAGGCGGCGAGCAGGACGAGGAGGGCGGCGAGCCTCACTCGAACAGGTTCACGACGCCGTCGAGCCCCGAGAAATCAAGGGCGCAATCCGCCTTCGCCTTCACCACCGGCTTCGCTCGATAAGCAACCGAAAGCCCTGCTTCGGCGAGCATCTTGAGGTCGTTCGCGCCGTCGCCGATCGCCACGGTCTGCTCACGAGCGGCGCCGAGCGCATGTGCGATCTCGCGAAAGCGTTTCGCCTTTGCCTCGGCATCGACGATGGTTCCAACGACATCCCCGCTGAGCTTTGCGTCTGAGAGCTCCAGCTCGTTCGAGAGCGTATAGTCGAGCGAGAGGCGCGCCTTGAGCCTGTCGGTGAAGAAGGTGAAGCCTCCGGATACGAGAAGCAACTTGACGCCGTGCCGATGGCACGCGGCGGTGAGCGCCTCGGCGCCCGGCGACAGGCGCAGCCGCTCGCGATAGACGCGCTCGAGCGAATCGACACCCATTCCGGAAAGCAGGCGCACGCGCCGGCGCAGGCTTTCGGAAAAATCGATCTCGCCCCGCATCGCGCTCGCAGTCACGGCCGAGATCTCGGTCTGCTTTCCCGCGAGATCGCCGAGCTCGTCGATGCACTCGATCGCGATCAGCGTGGAGTCCATGTCCATCGCAAGGAGCTTCAGGTCCGCAAAGCGCCGGCCCTCGGGCACGAAGGCGCAGTCGAGCCCCTGTTCGCGGCACCAGCCGCGAATCGCCTCGTCCGGCGCCATAGCGCACACGCGAATCGCCGTGGCGCCCAGCCGCTCGGCGCCGCGCGCACCGGCGACGTGCGCAATCTGCTCAGGGGACAGGCGCGGGCCCTGGACGACCAGGTTCATGCGGCCAGCTCATGGAGCAGGGTGCGCACGGACTTCGCGCGCTCGCGCCAGTCGGGCATCTTGGCCTCGAGCCGCAGGCGCTCGGGGCCCGAAAGTCGCAGGTCGCGGCGCTTTTGCACCAGCGAGATGATCTTCGCCGCCTCCACCGGCGGATTCTTGACGAAGTGCAGCACCGCGGTCTCATGCGTCGCGTCGACGCGCACTACGCCGAGCGGCCGCGCCGCGATGCGCAGCGCGTGGCACTCGAGCAGCGCCTGCGCGGGCTCCGGCAGCAGCCCGAAGCGGTCGATCAGCTCCTCGCGCAGCGCCTCCAGCCCGTCGCGCGACTCGCAGTTCGCCATGCGCTTGTAGAGCGTGAGCCGCTCGTGCACGTCGCTGCAATAGGCTTCGGGCAGCAGCGCCGGCGCGTGCAGGTTGATCTCGGTAGCGAGCTCGAGGGGCTGCTCGAGGTCCGCCGCGCGGCCGGACTTCAGCGCGCGCACCGCGCGCTCGAGCATCTGCGCGTACAGGTTGAAGCCGATCTCCTGGATCTCGCCCGACTGGGAATCGCCGAGCACCTCGCCGGCGCCGCGGATCTCGAGGTCGTGCATCGCGAGGTAGAAGCCCGAGCCGAGCTCCTCCATCATCTGGATCGCTTCCAGGCGCTTCTTCGCCTGCGCGCCGAGCGCCTCCTCGGGCGGGGTGAGCAGGTAGGCGTAGGCCTGGTGGTGCGAGCGCCCGACGCGCCCGCGCAGCTGGTGCAGCTGGGCCAGGCCGAATTTGTCGGCGCGGTGCATCACGATCGTATTCGCGGTCGGCACGTCGATTCCGGTCTCGATGATCGTCGTGCACAGCAGCAGGTTGAAGCGCTGCGCGTAGAAGTCGCGCATCACGCGCTCGAGCTCGCGCTCGCGCATCTGGCCGTGCGCGACGCCGATGCGCGCTTCCGGCAGCAGCCGCGACAGGCGCTCGCGCATCTGCTCGATGGTGTCCACTTCATTGTGCAGGAAGTACACCTGGCCGCCGCGCTTCAGCTCGCGCAGCGCCGCCTCGCGGATCAGGCCCTCGGAGAAAGGCGCGGCGAAGGTCTTGATCGCGAGGCGCCGCTGCGGCGCCGTGGCGATGACCGAGAAGTCGCGCAGGCCTTCGAGCGACATCGCGAGCGTGCGCGGAATCGGGGTGGCGGTCAGCGTCAGCACGTCGACCTCCGCCCGCAGCGCCTTCAGCCGCTCCTTCTGGCGCACGCCGAAGCGGTGCTCCTCGTCGATGACGACGAGCCCGAGCCGCGCGAAGCGCACGTCGCGCGAGAGCAGCTTGTGCGTGCCGATGACGATGTCCACCTCGCCCGAGGCGAGTTGCGCGAGCGTCGCCGTGGCCTGCTTCGCGGTGCGAAAGCGCGACAGCTCGGCGAGCTTCACCGGCCAGTCGGCAAAGCGGTCGCCGAAGGTCTGGAAGTGCTGCTCGGCGAGCAGCGTCGTCGGGCAGAGCACCGCCACCTGCTTGCGGTCGGCCACGGCGACGAAGGCCGCGCGCAGCGCGACCTCGGTCTTGCCGAAGCCCACGTCGCCGCAGATCAGCCGGTCCATCGGCTTGCCCGCGCCCATGTCGGCGGCCACCGCCTGGATCGCGGCCGCCTGGTCGGGCGTCTCCTCGAATCCGAAGCCGTCGGCGAAGGCGTCGAGGTCGTGCGCCTGCACCTGGAACGCATGCCCCTCGCGCGCGGCGCGCTTGGCGTAGAGCGCGAGCAGCTCGGCGGCGGTGTCGCGCACCTGCCTCGCCGCGCGCGCCTTCGCCTTGTCCCACTGGCCGCTGCCCAGCTTGTGCAGCGGCGCGGCCTCGGCCTGCGCACCCGAATAGCGCGAGATCACGGCGAGCTGCGAGACCGGCACGTAGAGCTTGTCGCCGGCTTCGTACTGCAGGTGCAAGAACTCGGTCGCACCTTCGCCGAGGTCGAGGCTCACCAGGCCGTGGTAGCGGCCGATGCCATGCTGGGCGTGCACCACCGGGTCGCCGATCCTCAATTCCGAAAGGTCGCGCAGCATCCCCTCGACCGAGCTCGTGGCCTGCGCCTCGCGCGCGCGGCGGCGGACCGTTCCCGCGTAGAGCTCGGCCTCGGTGACCGCGCACCAGCCCTCCGCCGGAAGCGCGAAACCGCCGGCGAGCGGGGCGACGGTGAGCGCGAAGCGCGCGGGCGACGCGGTCCAGGCGGCGAAGTCGGCGACTGGTTCGGGACGCAGGCCGTATTCGGCAAAGTAGGCGAGCATCGTCTCGCGCCGGCCCGGGGATTCCGCCGCGACAAGCACGCGCCGCGCGTCTCCGGACAGGAAGCGCTTGAGCGCCGCGAGCGGATCCTGCGAGCGCCGGTCGACCGCGAGCGGCGGGAGCGGCTCGGCGTGCAGCGCGCGCTCGAGCTCGACCCGGCGCCGCCCGCGCACGGCGACGTGGAATTCCTCGGCCGGCAGGAACACGCGCGCGGGGGCGAGCAAGGGCCGGTCGGGCTCGCCGCCCATCAGCCGGTGCCGCGAGGATGCCTCGCGCCAGAACGCCTCGACCGCCGCCGGCACGTCGCCGTGGCGCGCGACGGCGCACTCGGCGGGCAGGTAATCGAACAGCGTCGCCGCCTCGTCGAAGAACAGCGGCAGGTAGTACTCGATGCCGCCGCTCGCGATCCCGTTCGAGACGTCGCGGTAGACGCGCTTCTTCGACGGGTCGCCCTCGAATTCCTCGCGCCAGCGGCTGCGGAACGTGGCGCGGCCCGCTTCGTCGAGCGGGAACTCGCGCGCCGGAAGCAGCCGCACCTGCTTCACGGCGTAGAGCGTGCGCTGCGAGTCGACGTCGAAGGTACGCAGCGTCTCGACCACGTCGTCGTCGAGCTCGATGCGGTAGGGGACCGCGCTCCCCGTCGGGAACAGGTCGATCAGCCCGCCGCGCAGGCAGTATTCGCCCGGCGCGACGACCTGCGTGACGTGCTGGTAGCCGGCGGTGGCGAGCTGGCGGCGCAGCGCCTCGGCGTCGAAGCGCGCCCCCTGATCGATGAAGAACGTGCGCGCGGCGAGGTACGCCGGCGGGCACAGCCGCACCAGCGCCGTCTGCGCGGCGACCACGGCGACATCGAAGTCGCCGCGCTGGATGCGGTACAGCGTCGCCAGGCGCTCGGAGACCAGGTCCGGGTGCGGGGAAAACGCGTCGTAGGGCAGCGTCTCCCAGTCGGGCAGCAGGCACGCGCGCAACCGCGGCGCGAACCACGCGAGCTCCGCCACGAGGCGTTGCGCGTCGCGGGCAGTGGCGCAGACGACGGCGAGCGGGCCGGCGCCCGCGAGCCGGCCGAGCGCGAGCGCGTCCGCCGAGCCGGCCAGGCCCGGGAACGGCAGGCTCCCATTCACGGGATTTTCTTGCCGAACCACTTTTCGAGGAATTTCTTGCGATTCTCTTCCAGCAATTCGTCTCGCGTGGCCTCGCGCCCGAGGTAAGCGATGCGCGCGTCGCCGCTCGCCGCCGACACGCCCCAGTGATGCTCGAACTCGACCACCGGGACCGCGTAGCAGGCGAGCCCGGCGCGCTTCACCTGCAGGCCCATGTCCCACTCTTCCATGAAGCAGGGGCTGTAGCGCACGTCGAAGGCAAGCCCGTGCGCGAGGAAGCGCTCGCGATGGATCGCGAAGCAGAATCCGGAGACATCGTCGGTGCGCACCGGCGCGTCGAAGCCGCCCTTCGCGTAGTAGGTGAGGATCTCGAGCCGCTCGGCGTCGACTTGCGTGCCCTGCGGCCCGACGATCACCGCGTCGGGCAGGTCGAACAGGTGGCGCTCGAGCTCGTCGATCGCGCGCGGCGAGATGTGCAGGTCGGCGTTGAGCACGAAGACGCTGCGCCCCTCGGCGAGATTGATGCCGATGTTCCAGGAGCGGCTCACGCCGGGATTCTGGCTGTTGAGGCAGTAGCGGTCGATGCGCGGATGGTCGCGCAGCGCGCGGTATACGTCGGCGCCATTGAAGACGCAGATCACTTCGCCCGCCGCGCCCTGCAGGTCGGTGAGCAGCGTGAAAATGTTGTAAGGGCTGTGCCGGGAATAATCCAGCACCGGAATGACGAAGCTGCGCTCTGCCGGCATTGCGTGGCGATTGTAGCAACCGGGTCGAAACCCTTTACACTTCCCCGCGTGAGGGAGCCCCCGGCTTGAGCTGCGTGGCGCTGGTGCCCGCGGCGGGCAGCGGCAGCCGCGTCGCGGGCGCGCAACCCAAGCAGTACGTCGCGCTTGCGGGACGGCCGATGCTGTGGCACGCGGTGGCCGCGGTGTGCCGCGAGCCGGTGGAGACCGTGTTCGTGGTGCTTTCCCCGGAGGACACGGCGTTCAAGAGCTGCGACTGGAGCGCATTCGGCCTGCACCTGCAGCCGCTCTACTGCGGCGGCGAGACCCGACGCGACTCGGTGTACAACGGACTGGTGGCGGCGATGGCCTCGGTGGACGCGGACGACTGGGTGCTGGTGCACGACGCGGCGCGGCCGTGCCTGCCCGCGGCCGACCTCGCGCGCCTGTACGACGAATGTCGCGGCGACTCGATCGGCGGCATCCTCGCGCTGCCGGTGGCCGAGACCGTGAAGCGCGCGGGCAAGGACGAGGCCGGTGCGCAGCGCGTCGCCGGCACCGACGATCGCTCGCAGCTCTGGCTCGCGCAGACGCCGCAGATGTTCCGCGCGGCGCTGCTCGCCGAGGCGCTCGCCCGGGCGAAGCCCACGGTGACCGACGAAGCTTCGGCCGTGGAGCAGATGGGGCTGCGGCCGCGCCTCGTGCTGGGCAGCCGCGAGAACCTCAAGGTGACCTACGTGGAAGACCTCGCGATCGCCGAGGCGATCCTCGAGCGCCGATGATGCGTGTCGGCCAGGGGTTCGATACGCACGCGCTGGTGCCCGGACGGCGCCTCGTGCTCGGCGGCGTCGAGATTCCGTTCCACCTCGGGCTCGAAGGGCACTCGGACGCCGACGTGCTATTGCACGCGATCTGCGACGCGCTGCTCGGCGCCGCGGCGCTCGGCGACATCGGGCGTCACTTTCCGGACACCGATTCGCAGTATTCGGAGATCGACAGCCGGCGGCTGCTGCGCGACGTGGCCGCGAAGCTGGCTGGCGCGCGCTATCGGGTGGTGAACGTGGACGCCACCGTCGTGGCGCAGTCGCCGCGCCTCTCGCCGCACTTCGCGCGCATGACCGGCAACATCGCCGCCGACCTCGGCGTCGAACCCGCCGCGATCAATCTCAAGGCGACGACCACCGAGGGCCTGGGATTCACGGGCCGGGGCGAGGGCATCGCCGCAATGGCCATCGCACTGATCGAGCGCTAATTCCGGAGCGCGGCCCGCGCCGACAGCGCAAGGGCGGCCGCCACCAGCGCCATCCCCGTCCAGTCGAGCGCATCCGGGCGCTCGCCGAGCAAGATCGCGCTGAAGATCGCCCCGAGAACCGGCACCGCCAGTACCCCGAAGCTCCCAAGGCCCGCGCCCAGCCGATCAACGGCCCAGAACCATAAGTACCAGCCCATCGCGTTCACCAGGATGCCGTTGTAGGCGATCGCGAAGACGAGCTCGGCGTTCCATTGCGCCGGCGGGCCCGGGTAGGCGAGCGCGAGCGGCACGAGCAGCGCGCCGCCCAGCAGCACCTGCCAGGCGATCAGCGTCAGGTTGTCCATGCCGCTGCGGTCCTGCAGGCGCTTGGTGACGACCACGCCCAGGCCCCACACCACGCCCGAGGCGAGCGCGAGCAGCTCCGGCATGCCGGGCACGGCAGTCGGGTGAATCAGGAATATGAGGCCGGCGGCCGCGACACCAAGCGCGATGCCCTGGCCGTGGCCTGGCCGCTCGCCGAGCAGGGGCCAGGCGAACAGCGTGGCCCAGAACGGCATCGTGAAATTGAGAACCGCCGTCTTGCCCGCGGCGCCCATTTTGAGCGCCCAGGTTGCGAGCGCGAATGTCGCCGTGGTCTGCAGGAAGCCCACCAGCAGCACCTGCGGCGCGTGCGTCAGGCGCATCGGGCGCCGCAGCAGCGCCGCGGCGCCGAAAAGGCAAGCCGCCGCGAGCGCGAAGCGCCAGGCGAGGAACTCGAACGGATCGGCGTAGCGCACGCCGATCTTGAGCACGACCCAGTTGAAGCCCCAGACCAGGCTGACGACGGCGAGCGCGGCGAGCGCGGGACCGCGCCTGCGCTCGCTCAAGCGCTCGCCCGCATCACGAGCCTCGCCGCAAGGCCTCCGCCGGGCCGCGCGGCGAGCTCGAGGCGCCCGCCGTGCGCGCGCGCGATCCGCTCGACGATCGCGAGCCCGAGGCCCGATCCGCCGCGTCCGCTTCGCGCGGGCTCGAGTCGCGTGAACGGGCGCTTCAGGCGCTCGGTCTCGTCCTCGGGGATGCCCGGACCTCGGTCGAGCACCTCGATCACGAGACCGTCGGCCTCGCGGCGCGCTTCGACCTCGACCGGCTCGCCCGCGTAGCGCAGCGCGTTGTCCACGAGGTTGGTCACCGCTCGGCGCAGCGCCGTGCGGGCGAACGGGAACTCGCCGGCGAGCGCCGCGCGCACTTCGACACGGCGGCCGAGCTTGGCGTAGTGCTCGGCGACTTCGGCGAGGAGCATCGCCGGGTCCTGCGGCGTGCGCGGCTCGCTCTCTCCGCGCGCGAACTCCAGGAACTGGCCGACCACCTGGTCCATTTCCTCGATGTCGGCGCTCATGCCCTGCGCGGCGGCGGGCTCGGCGCCGCTCATCTCGAGGGCGAGGCGCAGGCGCGAGAGCGGGGTGCGCACGTCGTGCGAGATGCCGGCGAGCACCATCGCGCGCTCGCGCTCGAGCGCGGCGAGGTCGCTCGCCATGCGGTTGAACGCCGCCGACACCGTGGCGAGCTCGCGCGGGCCGCGCTCGGCGAGCGGCTCGGGCGTCTCGCCG
>JBOIFE010000258.1:0-7072 GCA_050741015.1 Burkholderiales bacterium
CGCGGAAATCGAAAGGCAGGTCACCGACTACGGCAAGCGCGCGCAGGATGGCAAGCTCACGCTGGAGGAGTTGACGGGGGGACCTTTCTCGATTTCCAACGGCGGCGTGTTCGGCTCGATGCTGTCGACGCCGATCATCAATCCGCCGCAATCGGCCATCCTCGGCATCCACGCCACCAAGGAGCGGCCGGTGGTGGAGAACGGCCAGATCGTCATCCGGCCGATGAACTACTTCGCGCTGTCCTACGACCATCGCATCGTCGATGGCCGCGAGGCGGTCCTGTCGCTCGTCGCCATGAAGGAAGCGCTCGAAGATCCGGCGCGGCTCGCGCTCGAGATCTGACCGGTGGCCCAGTCGTTCGATGTCGTGGTGATCGGGGGCGGCCCCGGCGGCTATATCGCGGCGATTCGCGCCGCCCAGCTGGGGCTCTCGGTCGCTTGCGTCGACGAGTGGAAGGGCGCCGACGGCAAGCCCGCGCTCGGGGGCACCTGCACCAACGTGGGCTGCATTCCCTCCAAGGCGCTGTTGCAGTCCTCGGAGAACTTCGAGCTTGCCGGGCACCAGTTCGCCGAGCACGGCGTGAAGATCAAGGGGCTCGAGCTCGACCTCGCGCGGATGCTCCAGCGCAAGGACAAGGTGGTGAAGCAGAACAACGACGGCATCACGTACCTGTTCAAGAAGAACAAGGTGGCCTTCTTCCATGGCCGCGGGAGCCTGGCCGCGGCCTCCGGCGGCGGGCACTACGTGGCCGTAGGCCAGGAGGCGCTCAGCGCCCGGCACGTGATCGTGGCGACCGGATCGACCGCCCGGGCGCTGCCGGGTGCGCCGTTCGACGAGAGGCTCATCCTCAGCAACGACGGCGCACTGACGATCGGCGAAGTTCCCGGGCGGCTGGGGATCGTGGGGGCGGGGGTGATCGGGCTCGAGCTGGGAAGCGTCTGGCGGCGGCTCGGGGCGCAGGTCACGATCCTCGAGGCTCTGCCGGCGTTCCTCGGCGCGGCCGACGAACAGATCGCGAAGGAAGCCGCCAAGGTCTTCGCCAAGCAGGGCCTGGACATTCAGCTCGGGGTGAAGATTTCCAAGGCGTCCACGTCAAAGAAAACAGTTACAGTTCAATATGCTGTCTCTGATAGCTCAAGCGAATCCTTGGAATTTGACCGGCTGATCGTTTCGATCGGGCGCGTGCCGAACACCCACGGACTGAATGCGGAGGCGGCGGGCCTGAAGCTGGACGAGCGCGGCTTCGTGCAGGTCGACGAGGACTGCCGGACCAACCTCCCGAACGTCTGGGCGATCGGGGATGTGGTGAGGGGGCCAATGCTCGCGCACAAGGCCGAAGAGGAGGGCGCGGCGGTAGCCGAGCGCATCGCCGGCCGCAAGCCGCACATCGACTTCAACACCGTGCCCTGGGTGATCTACACCGCGCCCGAAATCGCCTGGGTGGGCAAGACCGAGCAGCAGCTCAAGTCCGAGGGAAGCGCGTACCGCGCCGGCACGTTTCCCTTCACGGCCAATGGCCGTGCCCGCGCAATTGGAGACACTGCGGGACTGGTCAAGTTTCTCGCCGACGCGCAAACCGATGAGATCCTCGGCGTGCATGTCATGGGGCCGTTCGCCGGGGAGCTGATCGCCGAGGCCGTCGTCGCAATGGAGTTTCGCGGCTCGAGCGAGGACATCGGCATGATTTGCCACGCACACCCGACGCTGTCGGAGGCGATGAAGGAAGCGGCCCTGGCCGTCGACAAGCGCTCGCTGAACCTGTAGTGGCCGCCGCCGACAGCGGGCGGCTGGACGGGCGGGCGAGCGGGTTCGCGGTGCTGGCCATGGCGATCCTCGGCGGCTCCTACACCGCGGGCAAGATCGCGCTTCACGACCTGCCGGTCTTCGGCATGCTGTGCCTGCGCATGATCGTGTCGACCGCGACCCTCGGCGCTTACCTGGCCTGGGCCCGGATTCCCCTCGTCCGGGGCGGGCGCAACGCGAGCTACATGCTCGGCCAGACGGGGTTCTTCCTGCTCTCCCAGGTGAGCCTGTTCATCGGCCTCACGCTCACGGGCGCGGGCCGCGCGGCGATCATGTTCAACATGCAGCCGTTCTTTACGCTGCTGCTGCTGCCGCTGTTCGTGCCGGGCGAGCGCGTGGGGCTGCGGCGATGGATGGGCACGCTGGCGGCCTTCGGCGGCGTCGCGCTGGTGCTCGCCGCGCGCGGCACCGGCGGCACGCTGGCCGGCGACGCGCTGTGCCTGCTCGCCGCGCTGGGCTGGACCGGCAATGTGGTCCTGAACAAGAAGATGCCGACCGAGATCAACTCGGCGGCGCTCATTTTCTGGAACGTCGCGGCCGCGATTCCCGTGACCGGGTTCCTTTCGCTCGTGCTCGAGCAGGGCGCGACATGGCGCTTCACGCCGGCCGCGGTGGCGAGCGTGCTCTACCTGGGCACCGTTGCGGCGGGCCTCGGGTTCGTGCTGATCGTGTGGCTCGTGCGCACCTATTCGGCCAGCCGCGTGAACGTCTTCGTGTTCCTGTCGCCGGTCTTCGGCGTCGCGATCGGCTGGGCGCTGCTCGGCGAGCCGGTCGGCGCGCTGCAGGGGCTGGGCGCGCTCGCCGTCGCGGCAGGCATTCTCGTGGTGAGCACGGAGCCTTGAGCGTGGACGACGTCGTCGCCGCGTACCGGGAGCAGTTGTCGAGCCGCGGCTTCGTTTCGGATCCGTCGCAATGGCGCGCGGTCGAGCGGCTGCAGCAGCTGTTCGAGGAGTGGTCGGCGTACAAGGCGCGGCGCAGCACGGCGCTGCGGCGCCTGCTGGTCAAGCCGCCGCTACCCAAAGGCGTCTACCTCTGCGGCGCGGTCGGACGCGGCAAGAGCTTCCTGATGGACGCGTTCTTCCGCTGCGTGCCGCTGGTGCGCAAGCGGCGCGTGCACTTCCACCACTTCATGCGCGAGATCCACCGCGAGCTGGGCGCGCTGAGCGGCACCGAGGACCCGATCGCCGCGGCGGCCGGGCGCACCGCGCGGCGCTACCGGCTGATCTGCTTCGACGAGTTCCACGTGTCGGACATCGCCGACGCCATGATCCTGGGCCGCTACCTCGAGCAGACAATGGACCGCGGCGTGCAGTTCGTGATGACCAGCAACTACGCGCCCGACGGCCTCTATCCCGACGGCCTGCAGCGCGAGCGCTTGCTGCCCGCGATCGAGCTGCTGAAGGCGCGCCTGGACGTGGTCGAGGTCGACAATGGCACCGACTACCGCCGGCTGAAGATGGAAAAGCTCAAGGTCTACCACGTCGGGGCGGGCGCCGACGCCGCGCTCGCGCGAATCTTCGACGAGCTGCGCGACGTCGAGGACGAGCGCCACCCGCTCGACGTCGAGGGCCGGCGCATCCCTTATCGGCGCCGCGCCGGCGCACTGGTGTGGTTCGATTTCGCCGCGCTGTGCGGCGGCCCGCGCTCCTACGCCGATTACGTCGATCTGTCGCAGCGATTTCACACTGTCATGCTCTCGGGCGTGCCCCGCATGGCGCCGCGCGAGGCCGACGCGGCGCGGCGCTTCACCTGGCTGGTGGATGTGCTTTACGATGCACGGGTCAACCTGGTGGCCGGCGCCGAGGCGCCGCCCGAGGCGCTGTTCACCGAGGGCGAGCAAAGCGCCGAGTTCCAGCGCACCGTGAGCCGCCTGCACGAGATGCAGTCGGCGGAGTACCTGCACAGCGAGCGGAGGAGGACCGGTGGAGAAATTCAAGGCGTACCGGCTGACGGAGGCCGATAAGAAGGTCACCGCTCAATTCACGGACTGCACGCTCGAGGAGCTCGACCCGGGCGAGCTCGTGGTGCGCGTGGCCTATTCCGACGTCAACTACAAGGACGCGCTCGCGGCCACCGGCAAGGGACGCATCCTGCTGCGGCCCTCGTGCATCGGCGGCATCGACCTGGCGGGCACGGTCGTGTCCTCGAGCACGCCCGCGTTCGCCAAGGGCGACGCCGCGCTCGCGGTGGGGCACCTGCTGGGCGTCAAGCACCACGGCGGCTACGCCGAGTACGCGCGCATTCCGGCGGCCTGGGCGGTGAAGCTGCCGAAGGGCATGACGCTCTGGGACGCGATGGCATTCGGCACCGCGGGCTACACGGCGGGCCTGGCCATCGTGAAGATGGAGCTGAACGGGCTGAAGCCCGCGAACGGCCCGGTGGTGGTGGATGGCGCGACGGGCGGCGTCGGCTCGATCGCGGTATCGGCGCTCGCGAACCTCGGCTACGAGGTCACGGCGCTCACCGGCAAGGAAGGCGAATCGGCCTGGCTGACGAAGCTCGGCGCAAAGGACATCCTGCTGCGCCAGGGCCTCGACCTCGCGAAGGTCCGGCCGCTCGACAAGTCGAGCTGGGCGGGCGCGGTGGACAACCTGGGCGGCGAGGTACTCGCCTGGATGGCGAGCACCATGAAGATGAACGGTGTCATCGCGTCGATCGGGCTCGCGGCGAGCCCGAGCCTCGCGACGACGGTATTGCCGTTCATCCTGCGCGGCGTCAGCCTGCTCGGCATCAATTCCACTGACGCGCCGTCGCCCGAACTCGAGCGCGAGGTATGGCGGCGCTTGGCCACCGACCTGCGTCCACCGCTGCTGAAGGAGATGGCGCGCACGGTGCCGTTTGCCGAGCTGCCGACGGTGTTCGACGACTTCATCCAGGGCAAGGTGACGCGGCGCGTGGTCGTCGACCTCGCCGCCTGATCCGGATGGCGCGCGCGCGCGTGCTGGTCATCGACGACTCGAAGTTCGTGCGAAAGACGTTTCGCAGCATCCTGCAGGACAGCTTCGACGTGCGCGAGGAGGCCGACGGCGAGTCGGGCTGGAACGCGATCGCGAGCGACGCCGCGGTGGCCTGCGTGTTCTGCGACATCACGATGCCCGGCATGGACGGCTTCGGCGTGCTCGAGCGCGTGCGCGGCTCGGTCGACGAGCGCATCCGGCAGCTGCCGGTCGTCATCATTTCGGGCGACGAGGACGAGGCCACGCGCCGCCGTGCGAAGGCGAGTGGCGCCAACGATTTCATCTCAAAGACCGCCGAGGCGACCGAGGTGCTCGCACGCATCGAGTCGCTGATCCGCGCGCTGCAGGCGCGCCGGGAGGCGGCCGAGGCGCGGCGGGCGGGCGCGCAGGCCGCCACGCACGACCCGCAGACGGGCGCGTTCACGTTGCACTACTTCGTGACCGAAGGGCGCAAGCACTTCTCGCACGCGCGGCGTCACGGCGACCCGCTCGCGGTGATCTCCTTCCGGATCGACAACTTTGCGGGCATCGCCGCGCAGGCGGGGCAGGAATTCGCCGCGCAACTTGCCGCGCGAATCGCGCGCGGCGTGAAAGGGGCGCTGCGCACCGAAGACACGCTCGCCCGCGTAGGGGAGGCCGCGTTCGCGGTGATGATGACCCGCACCACGGCGGCGCAGGCGGCGGCCTTCGCGCGGCGGCTGCACGAGCAGCTGATCGCCGCGCGCTTCGAATCGAGCGGCCGCGTCCTGCGCATCGAGGCCGGCATCGGTATCGCCGCGCTCGACACGGACCGCGTGTCTGCGATCGAGGACCTGATGCGCCTGGCCACGGAACGCATGTCGCGCAAGGCGGCCCCCGCGGCACCCGCGGCGCCCGCGGCGCCGGCGCTGCCGCCGGAGGTGGAGCGGGCACTGCAAGTGCTGGAGCGCACGACTCCGGAGCGCCTCGGCAGGGCGCTGCCCGAGGTCCTGCGCCGGCTGCGTCCGTTCCTGCAGGCGCTGCAGCGGATCGGCAAGCAGGGGTGACCCGAGGAGGCTGAACGTGAACCATTGCGAATTCCACCGACGGTCGATCGCGGACCGCGAAGGCTTCTGGTCCGAGCAGGCCCGGCGCATCCACTGGCACAAGCCCTTCGACAAAGTGCTCGACTATTCGCGTCCGCCGTTTGCGCGCTGGTTCGTCGGCGGAGAGACCAACCTGTGCCACAACGCGGTGGACCGGCACCTCGCGGATCGCGGCGCGCAGAAGGCGCTGGTGTGGATCTCCACCGAGTTCGACCTCGAGCGGAGCTACTCCTACGCGCAGCTGCACACCGAGGTTCAGCGAGTGGCCGCGATGATGCAGGCGCTGGGCGTGGGGCGCGGCGACCGCGTGATCATTTACATGCCGAACATGCCGGAAGCGGTGTTCGCCATCCTCGCCTGCGCCCGCATCGGCGCAGTCCACTCGGTCGTGTTCGGCGGGTTCGCTGCGGCAAGCCTCGCCGCGCGCATCGACGACGCGCGGCCCGCGCTCATGGTCACCGCCGATGGCGGCAGCCGCATGGGCAAGCCGATCCTGTACAAGCCGCTGGTCGACGAGTCGATCCGCCTCGCGAAGTCGCCCCCGCGTCACGTGCTCGTCCTGCGGCGCGGCATCGATCTGGCGATGCCCGTGACGGCCGGGCGAGACGTGGACTGGGCCGAGCTGGCGAAGGCGCATGCCGGCGCAACGGTGCCCTGCACCTGGCTCGAGTCGAGCGAGCCGTCGTACATCCTCTACACCTCGGGCACGACCGGCAAGCCCAAGGGCGTGCAGCGCGACGTCGGCGGCCACGCGGTCGCCATGGCCGCGTCCATGGAATACATCTATTGCGGCGGACCGGGCGAGACCATCTTCACCACCTCCGATATCGGCTGGGCGGTGGGTCACTCGTACATCATCTACGGGCCGCTGCTCGCGGGCATGACCAGCATCCTGTTCGAGGGCGTGCCGGTGCGGCCCGACCCGGGCGTGTGGTGGAAAATCGTGCAGGACCACAAGGTGGCGGTGATGTTCTCGGCGCCGACCGCGATCCGCGTGCTGAAGAAGAGCGACCCGTCGTGGCTGAAGAAGTACGACCTCTCGTCGCTCAAGCACCTGTTCCTCGCCGGCGAGCCGCTCGACGAGCCCACGCACCGGTGGATCGCAGAGGGATTGGGCAAGCCGGTGATCGACCACTACTGGCAGACCGAGACCGGCTGGCCGGTGCTGAGCGCGATGCACGGCATCGAGAAGACGCCGCTGAAGTACGGCAGCCCGTCGTTCCCCGCCTACGGCTACGACCTCAAGC
>JBOIFE010000259.1:0-13019 GCA_050741015.1 Burkholderiales bacterium
GCGACGCACCGCGGCGCGCTGCACGCGGGCAAGCTCGGGTTCGGCGAGCTGCTCGAGAACGAGCGGCTCGTGCTGCGCGGGGGCGAGCTCGCCTACTTCGGCCACTGGATCACGGCGCCCGGACGCGCACGGCGATTCGATACGCGATTCTTCCTCGCGCAGGCGCCGGCCGACCAGGTCGGCGCGCACGACGGCACCGAACTGATCGACAGCCTGTGGCTGCGCCCGCAGGACGCGATCGACCTCGAGGCGCGCGGCGACCTGCAGCTCGTGTTCGCGACCAAGAACACGCTCGCGGACCTCATACGCTTCTCGCGCTCGAAGGACGCCGTGGCGCATGCGCGCGACGCCGAGGTCGAGACCAACCGCGCCTGCTGGGCGCTCGGGCCCGATCACCAGGCGGCGCTCTTCCGGCGGCGCGACCCGGCCTACTTCGAGATCCACTGGAGCGACCCGGAGGAGACCGGGCAGACGAGCATCGCGCTCGAGCCCGGCGTGCCCAAGCGGCTGGACGCGTTCGTCACCCGCGTCATCGCGCCCAACCCAGGGGTCATGACGGGGCCGGGCACCAATACCTACCTCGTGGGCGACCAGGAGCTCGCGGTAATCGATCCAGGCCCCGCGATCGACGCGCACGTGCAAGCGGTGCTCGCCGCGGGCGCGGGCCGCATCCGCTGGATCCTTTGCACGCACACGCACCTCGACCATTCGCCCGCGGCGGCGGCGCTGAAGGCCGCGACCGGCGCGATCGTCATCGGCCAACCCGCACCGCCCCACCCCGGGCAGGACGCGACCTTCGCTCCGGATCGCGTGCTCGGCCATGGTGACCGGCTCATGTTTGCCGGCCTCACGCTTTGCGCGCTGCACACGCCCGGGCATGCGTCGAACCACCTGTGCTACCTGCTCGAGAATTCGCGGATGCTGTTTACCGGCGACCACGTGATGCAGGGCTCCACCGTGGTCATCAACCCACCCGACGGCAACATGCGCGAATACCTCGCGTCGCTCGAGCTCCTGCTCGGTGCGGACACGCTCATCCTCGCGCCCGGCCACGGCTACCTGATCGGCGAGCCGCAGCGCGAGGCGCGGCGCCTGATCCGCCACCGGCTGGCTCGCGAGCAGAAGGTGGTGGGCGCGCTTGCGCGCCTCGGCGCGCCGGACGTCGACGCGCTGGTGCGCGCCGTCTACGACGACGTGCCCGAGCGCCTGCACGGCGTCGCGCGCCGCTCGCTCGCAGCGCACCTCGAGAAGCTGGCGGCCGACGGGCGCGCGCGCACCCAGGACGGCCGCTGGGCGCTGGTACAATCAGCCGCCGTCGGATAGCGGGGGTCGCGCCATGAGCAGCCACGACAAGACGCTGAAGCTGATCACCAACCTGGACCGCGCGGGCATCGAGACGCGCATCGCGGACATCCGCGCCGCCGCGCAGGCCGCGGGGCTCGCGGACTTGGCGCAGCTGTTTGCCGGCGCGGCCGGCGCGCCGCGCGCGCAGCTGGAAGCAAGCGTGCGCAGCGCCCTCAAGGCGCTCTACGCGATGCCCGAGCACAAGGCGCTGCTGGCGCAGCTCGAACTGGTGGAACTCAACCTCCCCAACCTGAAGTAGCCTGGACTTCGACTTCGACCTGTTCACGATCGGCGGTGGCTCCGGCGGCGTGCGGGCGAGCCGATTTGCCGCAACGTATGGCGCGCGCGTCGCCGTCGCCGAGCCTGGTCGATTCGGCGGCACCTGCGTCAACGTCGGCTGCATCCCGAAGAAACTGTTCGCCTACGCCGCGCACTATCGCGAGGACATCGAGGTGGCGAGGAGCTTCGGCTGGACGACCGGCGAGCCGCGCTTCGACTGGCGCACGCTGCTGGCGAACAAGGACCGCGAGATCGCCCGCTTGAATGGCGTGTACGAGAGCGCGCTCGTCAAGGCGGGCGTGCGCATCCTGCGCAGCCGCGCCACCTTGGTCGACGCGCACACGGTCGAGGCCGGCGGCCGGCGCTACACGGCGAAACACATCCTGGTCGCCACCGGCTCGTGGCCGCAGATGCCCGGGATTCCGGGGCGCGAGCTCGCGATCACCTCGAACGAGGCCTTCTCGCTGGCCGAGCTGCCGCGGCGCGCGCTCGTGGTCGGGGGTGGCTACATCGCGCTCGAGTTCGCGTCCATCTTCAACGGCCTCGGCGTGCGGACCACGCTCGCATACCGCGGCCCGCGTCTGCTGCGCGGATTCGACGACGACGTGCGCGAGCGCATCGGCGAGGAGATGCGCAGGAAAGGCGTCGACGTACGCCTCGAGTCCAACCCCGCGAAGCTCGCGCCTGGCATCCGCGTCACCTACGAGGACGGCGCCACCCAGGACGTGGACCTCGTCATGTTCGCCACCGGCCGCAAGCCCAATACCGCGGGCCTGGGGCTCGAGGCTGCGGGCGTCCGGCTCGACGCTGTCGGCCAGGTGGCCGTCGACGCCTACTCGAAGTCGTCGGTCGACTCGATCCATGCGATCGGGGATGTCACCCACCGCATGAACCTGACGCCGGTGGCGACCGCCGAAGGCATGTGGCTCGCGCGCACGCTGTTTCGCGGCGAGCCGACGCCGGTGGACCACGCCAACGTCCCCACGGCCGTCTTTTCGGATCCGAACGTCGCCACCGTCGGCCTGTCGGAGGAGGCCGCGCGCCGCAGCCATGCCGCGGTCGAGGTCTACAAGTCGTCGTTCCGCGCGCTCAAGCTCTCGCTCGGGGCGGGCGAGGAGCGCACGTTCATGAAGCTGGTCGTCGATGCGGGCTCGCAGCGGGTCCTCGGCGCGCACATGATCGGCCCCGACGCCGGCGAGGTCATCCAGGGGATCGCGATCGCGGTGAAACTGGGCGCCACCAAGGCGCAGTTCGATGCGACGATCGGCATCCACCCCACCGCAGCCGAAGAATTCGTTACCATGCGGGAGAAGGCACCCCGGTCATGATCGAAGCCCGCATCGAGAAGATGGTTGGCGAGCTGAAGTCCGGCATCAACGTGCCGCTCGCCATCGAGCTGTGGAACGGCAAGCGCTACGCGCTCGGCGAGCGCCCGACCGTTACGCTGCGCGTGCCCGCCGCCTCGGCGATCCGGTACCTCGCCCACGCCGACCTCAGCAAGCTCGGCGAGGCCTTCGTCGAAGGCTACATCGACGTCGAGGGGCCGATTGGCGACGCCATCCGCGCCGCGGAAAGCCTCGCGCGGCGCCTCAGCGGCGACAAGAAGGGCCGCCTGCCGACGTTGCTGCGCAACCTGCACACGAAAAAGGTCGACTCGGCGGCGATCCGGTACCACTACGACGTCTCGAACGATTTTTATGCGCTATGGCTCGACCGGCGCATGGTCTACTCCTGCGCCTACTTCCGCACGGGCGAGGAGACGATCGACCAGGCGCAGGAGCAGAAGCTCGACCACATCTGCCGCAAGCTGCGCCTGAAGCCGGGCGATCGGTTCCTCGACATCGGCTGCGGCTGGGGCGCCCTCGTCATGCACGCGGCCGAGCGCTACGGCGTCCGGGCGCTCGGCATCACGCTCTCGCAAAACCAGCACGCGCTCGCCAACGAGCGCATCCGCGCCGCAGGCCTGCAGGAGCGCTGCGAAGTGCGGCTGCAGGACTACCGCGACGTGTCCGGGGAAGGCGTGTTTGACAAGATCGCCTCGATCGGCATGTTCGAGCACGTCGGATTGAAGAACCTCCCGGTGTACTTCGGCACCATCCAGCGGCTGCTCGCCGGCGGCGGCACCGTGCTGAACCACGGCATCACCTCGGTGGACCCGGAGAGCCGCTCGGTGGGCCTGGGCGGCGGCGACTTCATCGGCAAGTACGTGTTCCCGCATGGCGAGCTGCCGCACCTGTCGCTCGTCATCAAGGAAATGGGCGCGGCCGGGCTCGAAGTCATGGACTCGGAGACGCTGCGCCTGCACTACGCAAAGACGCTCGAGCACTGGAGCACGCGGCTGGAGGGGAATCTGGACAAGGCGCGTGACTTCACGGGCGAGCGGCGCCTGCGGATCTGGCGCACCTACCTTGCCGGCTGCGCGCACGCCTTCGCTCAGGGCTGGGTCTCGATCCAGCAAGTGCTGGCCGTGAAGCCGGCCGATCCGAGGGCGAATCCCCTGCCCTGGACGCGCGAGTACATGTACCCGCGTTAGGAGAATCATACGTAGGGTGGGCCATGGCCCACCCTACGGGTCGTCCTAGCCGAGCGCGCGCAGGACGAGGCTCACGCCCGTCACCAGCAGCACGATCGCGACGGCCTTCAGCAGCTGCTCGCGGGAAATCCTCACGAAGATCCGCCGCGCCACCCAGGTACCGGCGAGCGCCGCCGGCACCACGCCGAGCGCGAGCAGCCACACGTGGGCGTCGAGCAGCAGCCCGGTGATCAGGAACGCCGCGATTCGCAGCGAGATGCTGGTGAGCGTGGCGAAGCCCATCGTCGCGCGAAACTGCTCCTTGGTCAGCCCGCGGTGCGAAAGGTAGATCGCGTACGGCGGCCCGCCGGCGCCGAACACCGTGCTCGTGATCCCGCCCGCGAGGCCCGCAACCCAGCCCCACGCGGCGGACACCACGGACTGCGATTCGCGCCGGAACAGGCTGTAGAGCGCGTAGGCGAAGACGAACACGCCGAGCGCGAGCATCCCCGCCGCGCGCGGCAGGTTGACGAGCAACGTCACGCCGAGGGCCGTGCCGAGCGCGATCATCGGCGCGAGCCGCGTCCATTCGGCGCGCACCGCATTGCGCGGCGCCTCGAAGCCCACGCGCAGCGCGGCCGTCAGGTCCGACAGCGCGTACAGCGCGAGCGCGAACTGCAGCGGGACGAAGTGCGTCGCGAGCGGGATCGTGACGAGCGCCGCGCCGAAACCCGTCAGCCCGAACACCAGCGCGCCGGCGAACGCGATCGGGATCAGCGCGAGCAGCGGCCACTGGCCGCCAAGGAGATCGGTCAGGCCTTCACCGCCGGATTGAGCGCGTAGTTGCCGGTGAGCTTCGCGCTTGCGAGCACGTGGGGCTGGATCGCCTTCAACAGCTCCGGGCCGCGAAAGCCTCCGTCGACAGGCGCGCTCGCCACGTCGAGCGCGTAGAGCGTGAACACGTACCGGTGCACGATCGAGTCGTTCCACGGCGGGCACGGCCCGTCGTACCCGTAGTAATCGCCCGCCATGTCCTTGTCGTTGGCGAACCACACCGTATAGTCGTTCACGCCCTGGCGCGTGCCGCGCGGGCCCGCCGGGCCGGACTTTCCGCCCGCGGAGACGCCGTTGGAAAATTCGCCCTCGCGGATCGGGCCCGCCTCGGGCTTCAGGTCGACGAGCAGCCAATGGAAGAAGTCCACGCGCGCGAGCGTGGCCGGGATCTGGCGGTCTTCCTTGTTGACGTCGTCGGGCTTCGAGGGCACGTCACCGTCGTGGCACACGAGCACGAGCGACTTCGCGCCCGGGGGAAGGTCCGTCCAGGCGAAGTGCGGATTGCGGTTGTCGGATAGCTTGACGTGCGTTTTCGGCTCGGGCACCGCGAACGCGCAGCGCCCCGGGATCGGGCCGCGGTCGATGAAGCTGTCACTCGATAGGATCATTCGCCGTTTCCTCCCGGTCCGATTATAAGTGCCTCGGCGTCGAACCGGTTCATGCGCTTCAGGCGCGGCACGTAGCGCGGGATCGGCAGGCCGTGGCGCCGCTCGAGCGCGTGCGCGCGGCGCTCGAGCGCGTCCCAGGGCAGCCGCGGCGGCACGCCCTTCAGCGCGAAGACGATCACGTTGGGGTCGTAGAGCGCGGGCAGCGCGAGCGCCGCGCCGCCAAAGGCGCGCTCGATGCGCGCGATGCGCTCGTCGAGGCGCGGATCGTCGTTCATCAGGTTGAGCACCAGCGCCCCGGGCGACTCGAGCGCGAGCCAGGCCGCGTCGAAGAACGCCTGGCTGACCAGCGCCGCCGGCGGGTGCTCGTCGGCGAAGGCATCGAGCACCAGCAGGTCGCAGCACTCGGGCGAGAGCGCCTCGGCGCCGTCGCCGACCTCGATCGCGAGCCGCACGTCGTCGCGCGGCACGCCGAACTGCTCGCGCGCCACGCGCACCACGCGCTCGTCGAGCTCGATCACGCGCTGGCGCAGGCCGCGGAGCTCGCGCCAGAGGAACTTTACGACCGAACCGCCGCCGAGGCCGATCGCGAGCGCGCGCCGGGGCCGCGGGTGGAACAGCAGCACCGCCATCATGCACCGCGTGTATTCGAGCCAGAGCGCGAACGGCTCGGCGATCCGCATCGAGCTCTGGATCGCTTCGCCGCCGACGTGCAGCGTGCGCACGCCGCGCTCCTCGCTCACCGTGAGCGCGGGCCGGCGGCTCACGCGGGGCGTACGAGGTGGCGGCGCGTGGCCACCGCGAGGCCGGCGGCGGCGAAGCACAGGGCCGCGCACGCGAGGATCGAAATATCGTAGCGGCCCGTCGCGTCGTAGGTGGCGCCAGCGAAGGTGGGCCCGATCAGCGTGCCGACCCCCGCCGCGGTGTAGAGGCAGCCGATGATCGAGGACAGCGCGCGCGGGCCGAAAAGATCCATGCACACGGTGGGCGCGAGCGCGACGTAGCCGCCGTAGAAAGTGCCGAACACGAAGGCGAATACCGCGAGCGGCGCGAAGCTCGTCGAGACCCACCACAGCAGGAACATCGACCCCAGGCCCGCGCTGACCCCGATCAGCGCACGCACGTGCCCGAGACGGTCAGCGATTCCGGCGATGAGGAAGCGCCCCGCCAGGCTGCCGAGGCCCAGCAGGCTCACGAGCGACACGCCCTCGGCCTGCGACAGCCCGGCGTCGAGCGCGTAGGGCAGCAGGTGCACCATGGGCACGAAGAAACCGACGCAGATCGGCAGCGCGACGCCGTACATGATCCAGAACGGCCTGCTGCGGAGCGCCGCGCCGAGCGACATGCCCGGGAGCGTGACGCCGTCGGCGCTGCGGTGCGCCGAGACGCGCCCGCCGAGCGAGAGAGCCGCCGGCACCGCGAGCACGAAGATGCCGGCGCCGAGCACCAGGTAGGCGTGGCGCCATCCGAGCGTCGCGATCAGCCAGGCGGCGAGCGGCGGCACGAGGAAATTGCCGGCGCCGATGCCCGAGACCGCGATCCCGGAGGCAAGCGCGCGGTTCCTGACGAACCACTGCTGCACGGCCGCCACGGAGGGCACGTACGACAGCCCGATCCCGATGCCCATCGCGAGGCTGTAGGTGACGTAGAGCGTCGTGAGCGACCCGGCCCACGCGGCGAGCGCGTGCCCGGCGGCGAGCGCGACTGCGCCGGCGAGGCACACGCCGCGCGGGCCGAAGCGGTCGGCGAGCATCCCGCCCGGCACGCCGATCGAGAACCACAGCAGCGCGCTGAGCGAGAACACGAGCGAGACGCTTGCGCGCGAGGCGCTGAACTCGGCCTGGTACGCCGTGAAGAACGCGGCGAACGAGTAGACCGCGCCAAAGCCGACGAACATCAGCGTGAAGGCCGCGGCGACGACCCGCCAGCCGCGGCGCGCGTCTTGCGCGGCGCTCAACTCAGCGCTTCTTCGCTGGCGCGGGCACCGCAACCACGAGCTCGACCTCGAGCAGCAGATGCTCGTGCACCAGCCGCGCCACGCCGACCAGCGTGCTCGCGGGCAGGGCCTTGGGATCGAGGTAGCGTGCGCGCACCTCGCGGTAGGTGTTCACCGCATCGGGCGACATGTCCACCAGGTAGCCGGTCATCTTGATCACGTCGCCCCAGCCGGCGCCGGCGGCCTTGAGATTGTGCGTGAGGCACGCAAACACCTGCTCGGCCTGCGCCGCGAGGTCGCCCTTGCCCACGACGACGCCATCGCGGTCGTAACTCACCTGCCCCGACACGAAGGCGAGCGCCGTCCCGCCCTCGACCGCGACCGTGTGGGTGAAAAAGCGCGGATCGAACAGCGCCTTTGGATTGAGATATCTCTTCTTCATGCCAGCGCCCCCCGCGCCGTGATCGGCCACAAGCATTCCACCACGCCGCCGCGAACGCAAACGTACCAGTCGTGCAGGTTGACCGTGGGGTCGCAGTGCCCGGAAACGAGCAGCAGCTTTTCCCCGAGCGCCGGCGCCGCCGAGCCGGGGGCAATCTCGACGAAGCCGTGCTCGTCGGCCGCGCGCGTGTACGCAAGGCCCGGCCGGCGCCAGACTTGCGGCATGCCCGAATCGATGCTCGAGGCCTTCAGCCCCGCGTCGACGATCGCGCGCCCGGGTGCGTGGCTCATCACCGTGGCGAGGACGAACAGCGCATGCTCGAACTTCGGCAGCGGCGAGGGCCAGTCGTTCCTCGCATAGTCCGCGTCCATGAATGCGTAGGACCCGGGCTGGATCTCGTCCCAGGCGCCGGCCTCGACTTCCAGCATGAAAGTGCCGCTGCCCGCGCCGGTCACGATCGGGCAGGCAAGGCCGGCCGCCGCGAGTGCGGTGCGCGTGTCGCGCACCCTGCGCGCGGCGCGCCCGATGGCTTCCCGCCGCTCGGCGAGCGAGCGAAGGTGCTGCGCGCTCCCGTGGTAAGCCTGCAGGCCCGCGAAGCGCAGGTGCGGGCAGCCCGCGACGACCTGCGCGAGCGCGACTGCCGGCGCGCCCGGCGCGACACCGCAGCGGCCCATGCCGACGTCGATTTCCACGTAGACGTCGAGCCTCGCGCCCGCGCGCGCCGCCGCGGCCTCCAGGTCCCGCGCGTTGCCCGCGTCGTCCACGCAGACGCCGACCGTCGCGCGCTGCGCGAGCCGTGCGAGCCGCTCGAGCTTGGGTGCGCCGACAATCTCATTGGTCACGAGGACGTCGCCGATGCCGCCTTCGACCATCGCTTCGGCTTCCGACACTTTCTGGCAGCAGGTGCCGACCGCGCCCAGCGCGATCTGCCGCTTCGCGACCTCAGGGCACTTGTGCGTCTTCGAATGCGTGCGCACGCGCACCGGCTTGCCGCGAACCGCATCCGCGAGCTTGCGCAGGTTCGCCTCGAAAGCGCCGAGCTCGAGGACGAGCGCGGGGGTGTCGATGTCCTCCAGCCGCTGCCCGGGGCGCGCGGGGGGCGTCACGCCGCGGCCTGGCCGCGGCGACGGGCGAGGCCGAACCAGGCGATCGCGATCGCGACCACCGCGACCATGGGCAGCGCGATCAGGTTGACCTGCGCCCAGCCCGCCGTGGTCACCGTCATGCCCGAGGTGAAGGACGACACCACCATCATCAGGAAGATGGTCTGGTCGTTCGCGCCCTGCGCCTTGGCCATCTCCTCGGGCCGGTAGGTCTCGGTCAGAAGCGTCGTGCCGCCGATGTAGAGGAAGTTCCACCCTACGCCGAGGCACACGAGCGACCACCAGAACTGGGTCACGGCGACGCCCGAGAGCGCGACGCCGATGGCGGCGAAGTTGAGCAGCGCTCCGGTGAACATGACCGGCAGCACTCCGAAGCGCCGGATGATGCGCCCGGTGACGAACGAGGGCGCGAACATCGCGATCACGTGCGAGGAGATGACGAACGCCGCGTCGCCGTACGGGTGGCCGCAGACGTCCATCGCGATCGGCGTGGAGGTCATCAGGAAGTTCATCACGCCGTAGCCGAACGCGCCCGAGAGCACCGCGACGATAAACTTCGGCTGCGCGGCGATCACGCGCAGCGGACGACCGGCGGCCGACTTCGCCTTCTCGTCGAGAGGCGGGATGCGCACGAAATGAAGCACGCCCATCGTCGCGACGGCGAACACGATGAGCGCGAGATAGGCGGCGACGAACTTCGGCTCCATCAGGTTGATGGTGAAGCGGCTCGTGGTCGGTCCCAGGATCCCGCCCACGAGGCCGCCCGCCAGCACGAGGGAAATCGCGGTGCTCTTGAAGCTCGGGCCCGCGACGTCGGCAGCGGCAAAGCGGTAGTACTGGCCGTAGGCGTTGTACACGCCGAACACGAGCGCGCCGAAGCACAGCAGCCAGAAGCTATGGACCCAGACCGCGCCCCCGCAGAGCAGCGCGCCGACGATGCCCCAGCGCGTGCCCGTCTCGAGGCCGCGCTTGCGGCCCACGCGTTTCATGTGCAGCGACGCGAGCATCGTCGCGAGCGCCCCGCCCGCCACCCAGGCGGTCACCGGCAGCGTGGCGAGCGCCGGAATCGGCGCAAGCGAACGGCCGGCGAGCCCGTTGATCGCGATCAGCGTCGCATTATTGGTGAGCAGCAACGCCTGGCAGACGGCGAGCAGCCCCACGTTGCGGACGGTACTGTTCATGTATACAGTATCGGGGGTCTTGGCCATTTTAGAACGAATGCAACGGCTTCGCGGCGCGCTTTCGCAGTTTCCCGGACGCTTCGAGTCGCTCGGGCGCGAGGCATTCGACGACGGCTGGACGCGCGACGACGCGCCGCTCGAGCCGCTCGCGACCACGGTCGCGATCGAGCGGGCGCGCACGATCATCGCGCGCAACGACTCACCCGACGTTCCGTTCGACCAGTCGATCAACCCGTACCGAGGCTGCGAGCACGGCTGCATCTACTGCTACGCGCGGCCGAGCCACGCCTACCTCGAGCTCTCGCCCGGCCTGGACTTCGAAACCAGGCTCTTCGCCAAGACCAACGCGGCCGAGCGCCTGCGCGCGGAGCTTGCAAGACCGGGTTACAAGCTGTCGCCGATCTCGCTCGGGGCCAACACCGACTGCTACCAGCCGGCCGAGCGCAAGTACCGCATCACGCGCCAGATCCTCGAAGTGCTCGCCGAGTGCGGGCACCCGCTCACCATCGTCACCAAATCGGCGCTGGTCGAGCGCGACCTCGACCTCCTGGCGCCGATGGCGCAGCGAAAGCTCGCCAAGGTGTACGTGTCCATCGGCACGCTCGATCGCACGCTCGCTCGCAAGCTTGAGCCGCGCGCGGCCAGCCCGCAGCGCAGGCTCGACGTCGTGCGCAGCTTGAACGCCGCGGGCGTGCCCTGCGGCGTCCTGGTCGCCGCGCTCATCCCGGCGCTGAACGACCAGACGCTCGAGCACGTGCTGGAGGAGGCGTCGAAGGCCGGCGCGCGCGAGGCCGCGTACGTCATCCTGCGGCTGCCGAACGAGCTGAAGGACCTGTTCCGCGAATGGCTGGCGACCCACTACCCGGAGCGCGCCGAGCACGTCATGAGCATCATCCGGCAGATGCGCGGCGGCCGCGACAACGATCCGCGCTTTGGCGAGCGCATGCGCGGCACGGGCAACTACGCCGAGCTGATCGCGGCGCGGTTCAGGATTGCCTGCAGCCGCCTCGGCCTCAACGGCCACGGCGGCGGGCGGCGCCCGCCCGAACTCGACTGCTCGCAGTTCGTGCCACCTTCGCCCGCCGGGCAGATGAAGCTGTTCTGATGCGCGCGCTCGGCGTCGCCGCGGGGTGGGCGCTCGTGCTCGCCATCGTCTGGGGCTCGCTCACGCCCTCGCCGCCGAAGATCGACGTCGCGCACGCCGACAAGTTCGAGCACCTGTTCGCCTACGGCGCGCTCATGTTCTGGTTTGCCTGGCTCTACCGCGCACCCCGGACGCGCCTGGCCTACGCAGTGCTGTGGATCGCCCTGGGCGTCGGCCTCGAGTTCGCGCAGCGGGCCACCGGCTATCGGGACTTCGAGATCGCCGACATGGTGGCCGATGCTCTGGGCGTTCTGCTGGGGCTCGCACTGTCGGTTACCGTTACCCTGCGTAGGTGAGCCGCCCGAGCGCGCAGCGCCTCCTAGAAGGACCGATCCTTTCCACGCTCACGCGCCTGGCCCTGCCGGGCGCGGTGCTCGCAGTGTTCCAGACCGGCGTCTCGATCGCCGACGCCTTCTACGTCGGCCACCTCGGCACGGTCGCGCTCGCGGGCCTCGCCCTCGTCTTTCCACTGCTGATGCTGCTGCAGATGACCTCGGCCGGCGCCATGGGCGGCGGCGTATCGTCGGCGCTCGCGCGCGCGCTCGGTGCCGGGCGCGAAGACGACGCGCGCGGCATCGTCGCGCACGGCGTGATGATCGCCGCGGGCGCGGGGCTCGGCTACACCGCGCTGATGCTCGCGCTCGGGCCGGCGCTCTACCGGCTGCTCGGAGGTGCGGGGGGGTCGCTCGGCCAGGCGCTCGCCTATTCGAACACGCTCTTCGCCGGGGCGATCGGCGTCTGGATCGCCAATACGCTCGCGAGCGTGCTTCGCGGCAGCGGCAACACGCTCGCGCCAGCAGTCGCGCTCGCCGCCGCGGCGATCGCGCAGATCCCGCTCTCGGGCGCGCTCACGCTCGGCTGGGGCCCGTATCCGCGATTGGGCATCGTCGGCGCGGCGATCGCGTATGTCGCGGCCTTCCTGGTCGCAAGCCTGATCATGGGCGTGATCGTGTGGCGCGGGCCGCTGCGGCCGCGCCGCGTCCACTGGCGGCTGCAGGCGCCTCTGCTACGCGACATCCTGCGCGTGGGCGCCGTGTCCTCGCTCGGCGCGCTGCAGACGGTGCTCACGGCGGTGATCCTCACCGGCTTCGTCGGCACTTTTGGCACCGCGGCGCTCGCCGGCTATGGCGTGGGAGTGCGCCTGGAACTCCTGCAGGTGCCGCTCGTGTTCGCGATCGGCCAGGCGCTGGTCGTCATGGTCGGCACGAACATCGGCGCCGGCCGCGGCGCACACGCCAAACGCATTGCGTGGATCGGCACGGCCGTGGCGGCGTCGATGTCGCTCGCGATCGGCGTCGTCGTCGCGCTCTTTCCCGGGCTGTGGATACGCATTTTCAGCGCCGATGCGGCGGTGGTCGCCACCGGCAGCCAGTACCTGCATATCGTGGCGCCTTTCTACGTGCTCTTCGGCGCGGGGATGGCGCTCTATTTCGCCTCGCAGGGCGCGGGCCGCATGACGCTGCCGGTCCTCGCGGGAACCGCGCGCCTCGCGCTCGTCGCCGCCGGTGGCGCAGTCGTGGTGGCGTCGTCCGGGCCGCTTGCGGCCGTCTTTGCGGTGGTCGCCTGCGGGATCGTGCTCTTCGGAACGCTGATCACTGCCGCGGTGCGCGCGGGGCGCTGGCAGGGGTAACCCGTAGGG
>JBOIFE010000260.1:0-2472 GCA_050741015.1 Burkholderiales bacterium
TTCTTCGGGCTTCGCCTCCGCCGCGGCGGGCGCGGGCTTCTCCGGAGGGGACTCGGCCGTCGCCGGCGCGGATGCGGCCGGCGAAGGCGCCGCCGACATGGCCGCCGCCTTCGGCGCATCGTAGCCCGGTGGGTCGAGCAGGACCGTGTACTCGCGCACGAACAGTCCCGTGGCCCAGCGCAGCTCAACCAGGATATCGACGAAGGGTTCGTTGACCGGCTGGCGCGTGGAGACCTTGATGTAGGGATGACCGTCGCGCTTGTCCAGTTCGAACCTGGCCGTGGACAGCGCGGGATTGAATTCGATACCGGCCTGCGTGAACGCGTTGCCCGAGGCGAGTCGCGCTTCGAGCGAGGATTCCTCGCCTGCCTGCACCGAGACCAACTCGATCTCCGCGCGCAGCGGCTGACCCAGAAACGACTGAACGGTCAATCGGCCGAGGCCCGCGGCGTGCGCGAGCACGGGCAAGGCCAGCACCGCCGCCGAGACGAGCCGAAGCACCGCGACCGGTTTATTCACCCGTACCACCCTGAATCGTTCTTATCGGACTGAGTACCATAACATCATGGCGTTAGGCCTGCAAGCTGAGAACTTTTCTCGGTTTTTTGACCTTTCGCCCCTTCTTTCAATGAGTTCCCCGGCCTTGTCTCGAGCACGCCCGGGTATCGCGGCTAGCTCCTGATCCCGGCGTCCAGAAGTATCCGCAACATGCGCCGCAACGGCTCCGCCGCCCCCCAAAGTAGCTGGTCTCCGACCGTGAACGCCGCGAGGTAGTCGTCGCCCATCGGCAACTTGCGGAGCCTCCCCACGGGCACCGCGAGTTTTCCGGTCACGGCCGCAGGCGTGAGCTCCGCCAGCGTCTCTTCCTTGCGGTTCGGCACGACGCGTACCCACTCGTTGCCTTCTGCGATCATGCCCTGGAGCTCGTCGAGCGGAACGTCCTTGCGCAGCTTGATGGTGAGCGCCTGGCTGTGGCAGCGCATCGCCGCCACGCGCACGCAGATGCCATCGATCGGGATTGGCCGGTCGCTGCGACCGAGAATCTTGTTGGCCTCGGCTTGCGCCTTCCATTCCTCGCGGCTCTGGCCGTTGCCGAGGTCCTGGTCGATCCACGGCAGCAGGCTCCCCGCCAGTGCGTGCCCGATGTGCGCCTTCGGCATCCCGCCGTTGCGTACCGCCTCGGACACCCGCCGCTCGACGTCCAGCGCGGTCGCGCCGGGATCCTCCAGCAGCGGCTTCGCCACGTCGCCCAGGTGACCCATCTGCTCGGCGAGCTCGCGCATCTGCGCGGCGCCCGCACCGGAGGCTGCCTGGTAGGTCATGCACGTCATCCACTCCACCAGGTCGTGGCGGAACAGTCCCGCCATGCCCATAATCATCAGGCTGACGGTGCAATTGCCGCCGATGTAGTTGCGCACGCCCGCCGCCAGCGATTGCTCGATCACCGGCATGTTCACCGGGTCGAGGATGAGGGTCGCATCGTCCTTCATGCGCAGTGCGCTCGACGCGTCGATCCAGTAGCCCTTCCACCCCGCGGCGCGCAGCCGCGGGTATACATCGTTGGTGTAGTCGCCGCCCTGGCAGGCGATGATCAACGGCAGCGACGCCAGCGCCTCGAGGTCGTGCGCGTCCTGCACCAGGCCCACATCCTTGCCGATGGCCGGGCCCTTGCCGCCCGCCTGCGACGTGGAAAAGAACACCGGTTCGACGACGTCGAAGTCGCGCTCCTCGCGCATGCGCTGCACGAGCACCGAGCCGACCATGCCCCGCCATCCGACGATTCCGACCCGCAACATTCCTCTTCCCCTACAGTGCGGCGACGACGGCGTCGCCCATGGCCTGCGTGCCGACTTTGCGGCAGCCGTCAGTATAGATGTCCGCCGTGCGCAATCCCTGCCCCAGCACCTTGCGCACTGCCGCTTCGACTCGGTCGGCGTCGCCAGCGCGCCCAAGCGAATAGCGCAGCATCATTGCCACGGAAAGGATCGTCGCCAGCGGATTCGCCAGGCCCTTGCCGGCGATGTCGGGGGCCGAGCCGTGGATCGGCTCGTACAGGCCCTTGCCACGTTCATCCAGCGAGGCCGAGGGCAGCATGCCGATCGATCCGGTCAGCATCGAGGCCTCGTCGGAAAGGATATCGCCGAACATGTTGCCCGTGACGATGACATCGAACTGCTTCGGATTGCGCACCAGTTGCATGGCGCAATTGTCCACGTACATGTGGCTGAGCTCGACGTCGGTGAACTCTCCGCCGATCTCGGTGGCCACCTGCCGCCACAGCTCCGTGGTCTCGAGCACGTTCGCCTTGTCGACCGAGCACAGGCGCTTGCCGCGCGTGCGCGCGGCCTCGAACGCGACGCGCACGATGCGCCGGATCTCGCTTTCGCGGTAGCGCATCGTGTTCACGCCTTCGCGCTCGCCCCCGGCCAGCGTGGCGATGCCGCGCGGCTCGCCGAAATAGATGTCGCCGGT
>JBOIFE010000261.1:0-23115 GCA_050741015.1 Burkholderiales bacterium
GCCTCGTGCTCGGTCATCGACAGCACCGGCGCGACCTCGTAGTGCTTGTTGGCGAGGTAGACGTTGACGCCATTCTCGGCGATGTCTACGACGCCGGTCTGCAGCGAGGTGTAGACGTCGCCGAAAGGCATGTGCACGACCTGCGCGCCATACGCCGGAAACGCCGCGTCCTCGGTCTTGGTCGCCTGCACGCGAATTTTCTCGCCCTTGACGTCGGCGATCGAGTGCACCTCCTTCTTGCTGTACATGTTGCGCAACCCCATCGTCATCAGGCCGAGCACGTGGGCGCCCTGCACCGATTTCTGGACCATGTCGCGGAACGCCGCCGAAATCGCCGGGTCGGCCAGCGCGTGCGCCAGGTGCTGCTGGTCGCGGAAGATGAAGTGCAGCGACAGCACGCCCGCCTGCGGCGCGAGCGTCGAAGCGTTGGCGGTCGAGGTGATGACGAAATCGATGTCGCCGGCGCGCATCTTCTGCAGCATCTGCGGCTCCTGGCCGAGCTGCGCGCCGGGGAACTGGTTGATGCCCATCGTGCCGCCGCTCAGCTCCTTCAGCTTGGCGTCGAAAATGTTGGCGGCGAGGCCGTAGGCGGTGGTGGTCGGCTGATCGTAGGCGAAGCTGAAGCTGCGGTTTTCGGCAGCGGCGCCGCCGATCCAGCCCGCCGCGGCAGCGGCGACCAGCCCGGACAGCAGTGTCCGGCGGACTGCAATTGTCGTTTTCATGCTCCCCACTCCTCCCGTGGTTGCCCGCGCGGCGTGCAACGTCATCGGCGGCGGGGAGCCGACGGGGCAACTATAGCGATGCGCCCATCAAACTACAACGCGGGCGGGCGCGCTTCAGGCGCCTTCGTGGATCTGGCAGGAATCCCCGGGCCGGACCAGGTGGTGCAGTTGGGCGTGAACCGAGCCCAGCCCGAGCCTGTCGAGGACGTTGCCCGCGGGCCGGTCGAGCACGATCTGGGTGCAGCCGTGTTCGTGGGCGAATTGCACGATGCTCTCGGCCTTGTTGCCGACCAGCACGTGTTCGCGGTGCGCGACGCCGGACTCGTCCAGCCGCTCGATCGCCGCGCGCATGGCGCGCATGCCGTTCTCAAGGTGGAACGCCAGGCGCTCGGTGCCCGGAATGAACCGTGAGACGTACCTGGGCAGCGGCGCACGCACGTTGACGAGGTGGATGACGATCGGCGCCTGGCGGTAGAGGCCGATCACGTAGTCGATCGCCCGGGTCGGGCTGCTCCACTCCTCGATTGGCACGACGACGCTGTTCATGTCGCCTCCTTCAAGCCGTGGGCGGCCTGCGCGGCGCGCCGGCGCGCGAGCAGGCTGCCGGCGATGACGACCGCGGCTGCGCCGGCGAATGGCGCGAGGTACTCCAGGTAGTGCGCGTGCTGCTCGATGCCGGCCTTGATCGCCGGGTCGGCCACCGCCATCTCGCCGGCCACCCAGCCGAGCAGCGCGGCGCCGATCGTGATGACGATGGGGAAGCGCTGCATGAGCCGCATGATGAGCGCGCTGCCGAACAGGATCAGCGGGATCGTGATGACCATGCCGATGAACAGCATGCCGAGGTGCCCCTTGGCGGCGCCCGCCATGCCGAGCACGTTGTCGAGGCTCATCACGATGTCGGCGATGATGATGGTCTTCACCGCGTCCCAGAAGCCGCTGCTCGCCTGCGCCTCGTCGCCGCCCTCATCGCCGGAGGCAAGCAGCTTGGTGCCGATCCACAGCAACAGCGCGCTGCCGACGATCTCGAGGTAGGGCAGCGATACCAGATAGGCCGCGAAGGCGGTCAGCACGGTCATCAGCACGATGACTCCCGCGGCCCCGATCGCGAACGCCAGTTTCTGCTGGCGAAGCGGCAGGTTGCGGCAGGCGAGCGCGATGACCACCGCGTTGTCGCCGCTCAACAGGATGTTGATGACGCAGATCTCGACCAGCGCCACCCACATCTCGCTGCCGCTCAGCATGTCGAACACGCGCCGCGCCTCCTCCGTCCGGAATGGACGCGGCCACGATACGGGCGGGCAATTACGCCTGCATTGCCCGCAGATTACGGGCGGCTTGCGACGGGATTACGGTCCTGTAAGGCGGCGCCGGACGGCGTCTCGGGCGGGAAGCTCACGGTGAAGGTGTTGCCGATGCCGTCGACGTCCTCGGCGAGGTCGATCGCCGCATCGTGCAGCGACGCGATGTCACGCACGATGGCGAGGCCGAGCCCCGAGCCTTCGGCGTGCGTGCCGAGCAGGCGATGGAAGCGCTCGAACACGCGATCGCGCTCGGCGACCGGGATCCGCGGCCCGTCGTCGCTCACCATCAGCGTCGGCCGGGGTTGCGCGCGCACATGCACCGTGACGCGGCCGCCCGCCGGCGTATAGCGGATGGCATTGTCCAGCAGGTTGTTGATCAGCTCGGTGAGCCGCGGGGCGTCGCCGCGCACCCGCACCTCGCGCCCCGCGCCGTCGAAGCCAAGGTCGATCTGCTTCTTGTAGGCCGTCGCAACCCACTCCGTCGTGGTGTCGAGCGCGAGGCGGTTGAAGTCGAGTGATGCGAAGCCCTCGGTGCGAGCCGAATGCGGCTCGTTGCGCGCGAGCGAGAGCAGTTGCGCGACCAGCCGGGCCAGCCGCTCCGCGCTCGTGTACAGGTGCGCGAGCGCGGCGCGCATGCGCTCGAGGCTGTCCTCGCGCAAGGCGACTTCGATATGCGCCTTCAGTCCGGCCACCGGCGTGCGCAGCTGGTGGGCCGTATCGGCGATGAAGCGCTCCTGGAAATCGAGCACGCCGCGCAGCCGCCGCATCAGGTCATTCACCGCGACGAGCAGCGGCTGGACCTCGCCGGGCACGCCCTCGGCGTCGAGCGGGCTCATGTCGCGATGCGAGCGCGCTTCCACCGCGCGGCGCAGCAGCGCGAGCGGCGCCAGTCCCCGCGCGACGCCGAACCAGACCAGCAGGCCCGCCAGCGCGATCAGCACGATCTGCGGCAGCGCGACGCCGAGCAGCAGGCGGCGCGCAAGGTTTTCGCGCTTCACCAGGGTCTCGGCGACGGCGACCTCGACGCCCGGCCCGGCCGGCACCACGGCGACGCGGACCGGCGCGCCCGCGTAGCTCGCGTCACCGAAGCGCAGGGCGGTCGCGCCGCCCGGTGGGAACGGCAGGTCGGCTCGGCCCGCCACGACGCGGCCCCCAGCGTCGCGCACCGCGTAGTAGACGGTGTCGAATTCATCGAGCAGAAGGCTGCGCTCGGCGTCGCTCGAGAGCTCGAAACGGGCCTGGCCACCCTCGTCGCGCACGTGCAGCACCAGCTCGCGCGCGATCTCGGACAGCTCGCCGTCGTAGATGCTCCGGGCCGCGGCGCGTACCGCGAAGTAGCTGCCGCCGATGTCGAGGACCAGCGCCAGGCTGAGCGGCACGAGCAGCCAGCGCAGCAGCGTGCTACGCAGCGTCGGCGGGGCCGTCCGCGTCACTCGCCTTTTCCAGCAGGTAGCCCATGCCGCGGACCGTGCGGATCTCGACGCCGAACGGCTCGAGCTTGCGGCGCACGCGGTGCATGCAGACCTCGACCGCGTTGCTGCCCACGTCCTCGCCCCAGCCGAACACGTGGTCGACGATCTGCTCCTTGGTCACCACGCGGCCCTGGCGCGACATCAGCAGCTCCATCACCGCCATCTCGCGGGCCGAAAGCTCGATCGGCCGGCCGTCGTGAAAGATGCGCCGCGCCTCGAGGTCTAGCCGCAGGAGTCCGTGGCGCACCTGGTTGGTCGCCTGCCGCTGGCCGCGCCGCATGAGCGCCCTCACGCGCGCCTCGAACTCGGGCAGGTCGAACGGCTTGGTGAGGTAGTCGTCGGCGCCCAGGTCCAGTCCCGCGACCCGATCGTCGAGCGAGTCGCGCGCGCTCAGCACCAGCACCGGCACCTGCAGGCGCCGCGCGCGCAGGCGGCGCAGCACCTCGAGTCCGTCGATCTTCGGCAGCGCGAGGTCGAGCACCACCAGGTCGTAGGCCGCCGAGTCGAGCGCCGCGTTCGCCTCCTCGCCGTTCCCGGCGAGATCGACGGCGTAGGCGGTCTGATTCAGCGCGCGCGTGAGCGCGGCGGCCAGGACGGCATCATCTTCGACGACGAGAATTCGCAAGGCCCTGCCCCGGGGAGGACTGGCTCTATCTGCGGCCGCTAGTTCTCAAGCTGGCCGAAGGTTATGCCGGCCGAGACGTACGGTTCGGCAGGCTCGACGTAGGTGAGCCCTGCCGCCTTTGCGATCGCCGCAATCTCGCCCGACGCGCGCATTGAATCGAGCGCGGCGTTTATTTTTTCGAGCAGGGCGGCGTCTCCGGACAAGCCGACATAGCCAAGATTGAAGGCCACCGGATAGTTGAAGCCCGAGCTCTGCAGTCGCGTCGCCGGATGTTCCTGGCGGTAGGCGTCCACGCGGTGCTGGGCCACGAATGTGGCGTCGAATTCGCCGGCCTCCAGCCTGGCCAGCAGCGTGCCCCGGCCCGGCGGGTAGTGCGTGATGTTGTTCACCAGCTTGCCCTTCCCATAGAGCATCAGGATCGCATCGGCGAACGTCCCGCCTTCCACGCCAAAGCGCAGGTCGGCGATATCGCCAAGACTGGAAATCGCACGTTTCGCCACTCCCGGCGCGAGTACCAGCGTAAGCGGCGCGCGCTGGTAAGGGCGGCTCGCCACGAGCGCCCCCAGGTCGACGCGACGGCGGCGATCGGCCGCGACCGCGCCGCGGAACCCGGGCAGCCGCGCGCTCTTCATGCCGGGCTTGCCGAGGGTATCGACGAACAGGGGATATCCCGCGACCACGTCGCAGCGCCCATCCGACAGCAAGGCGTTGGCTTCCAGCGTCGGACTCGAATCCTCGTCGAGCTTGCTCTCGAACCACTGGATCGTGAGCGGCCGACCCAGATGTCCGGCAACCGCCTTCGCGAGCGCAACGTCGAAGCCGCTGCCGGAGTCGCCGTGGGCGACCGAATAAGGCGGCAGATCCTGGTCCATGCAGACGCGCAGCGCAGACTCCTGTGCCGACGCTCGCGCGCCGACGAGCACGCTGGCGATCAACGCCAGGGCAACTGGAACAGGATGCTTCACCGTTTGCCTCCGGTCAGGACGTAGGCCCAGATCTGGTCCATTTCCTGGGTCGAGAGCACGCCTTCCCAGGGCGGCATGCGGCCATTCTTGCCCTTGGTAACAGAAGTCAGGAATCGCGCCTTGTCATTGTGGGGGAACTGCCGCAGGTCGAATGATATCGTCCCGGGATTGACCATGTTGAAGCCGTGGCAGTGCGAACAATAGTGCGCGTAGAGCTCGCGCCCGCGTTCCATTTTCGCGGTCGGGCCCTGCGTTTGCTGTGCGCTCGCCGCAGCGCAGAGGAACAGGGTGGCGATGAAAAAGAAACCGGGCGCGCATCTCATACAGCGCGCCCGGATTCGTCGATCAACAGGCGTAGGTTTATTTCTGCAGCGCAAACACCCAGAGCGACCCGCCGGCCGGCACCTTGGCCAGTCGCTCGTCGCCCGAGAACAGGGAATACACGCCGCCGATCCCGCTCGTGACGGCGATGTACTGGACCCCATCCTGCTTCCACGTAACGGGCTGGCCCTCGATTCCGGATCCCGCCTTGAACTGCCAGAGCTTCTTGCCCGACTTAGCATCGAAGGCCTCGAACTCTCCCGTCAGGCGACCGCTGAAGACCACGCCGCCCGCGGTCGACAGAACACCCGAGAACCGGGGAATGTCGCTCGGCACTTCCCACTTCGCCTTGCCGGTCATCGGATCGATCGCCTTCAGGTGGCCGCGCGGTCCGGTACCCCAATCCCAAAGGTCGGAAAGGTCCATGCCGACGTACCATTCGCCCGCCTTGTATTGGGCCGGAACCGCCTTGTAGTGTCCGCCAAAGGCCAGCGTATTGGCGTAGGCCAGTCCGGTCTTCGGATCGTAGGACATCGGCATCCAGTTCTTGCCGCCGAGAATCGAAGGGTAGACGGTGACCTTCTCGCCGGCGCGCGCCTTGGTCGTGACCTCGGTCTCGATCGGCCGCCCGGTCGTCATGTCGATGCCGCTTGCCCAATTGACCTTGACGTAGGGATTGGCCGCGATCAGCTTGCCGTTGGTGCGATCCAGGACGTAGAAGAAGCCATTGCGGTTCGCGTTCAGGATGACCTTGGTCGGCTTGCCCTTGACGCTCACCGTGGCCAGCACCATCTCGGCCACCGCATCATAGTCATACGGATTGTTTGGCGAGAACTGGTAGTGCCACTTGATCTTGCCGGTCTGCGGGTCAAGCGCGAGCACCGAGCAGGTATACAGATTGTCGCCCGGGCGCACCGCTGCATTGAATGGCCCGGGGTTGCCGATGCCCCAGAAGACGGTCTTCATTTGCGGGTCGTACGAACCCGTGATCCAGGTCGAACCGCCGCCGAACTTCCAGGTGTCGCCTGTCCAGGTCTTGCCGCCCGGCTCGTTCGGTTCCGGGACCGTATAGGTGCGCCAGAGGTGCTTCCCGGTCGCCGGATCCCAGCCGTCGATGAAGTCGCGCGTGCCGAATTCGGCGCCCGAAATGCCGGTCATCACCACGCCGTCGGCGACCAGCGGCGTCATGGTCATCGAGAAGCCGACCTTGTAGTCCGCCGCTTTCTGCCGCCACAGTTCCTTGCCGCTCTTGGCATCGAGAGCGATCACGTTGGCGTCAAGCGTGGTCCGGAACAGCTTGCCGTCAAAGATTGCGACGCCCCGATTGATGATGCCGCAGCACACGACCCGCGGAACGTCGGCCGGATACTCCACCTTTGTCTTCCACAATTGCGTGCCGGACTTGACGTCCATCGCGATCGTCGCGGCGTGCGTCGTGATGTAGAGCACCCCCTTGTAGACGATCGGCTGTGATTCCTCGCTGCGATTGTCGTCCAGGCTGTAGTTCCACACCGGCGCGAGCTTGTGGACGTTCCTGGCGTTGATCTGCGTCAGCGGGCTGTAGCGCTGCAGGTCATAGCCCATGCCGTAGTTCAGCACGTCGCTCGTGCTGGCCGCGCCCTTGTCCAATTGGCTGCTGGTCTGCGCCGATGCAAGCATCGGTACGACCAGGGCGATCCCCCCAACAAGCATAGCGACCTTCATCGTGCCCTCCTCAATGGTGCGTTTCGCTCGACGAATAGCGTCCAAACCCTCTCGAATAAACACTAACACGCGCGCGCGAGTGGCCGCAATTGCCGAACGCGACCTGCCGCACTGCACCATGAATCGGGTGCGGGCAGCGACCTACTGCTTGTGGCCCGAGTCCAGCGCGTAGCGGAGCGCCACCCACACTGCGCGCGGAGCGCCCGAGGAGCGAAACTGCTCGGGGGCGGCCGCCGTGGCGTCGAACGTCTGGCCGGGGCCGTTGAAGAAGTTGCTGCCAAGAATGCCGAAATTCTGGTAGCTGTGATTGAACAGGTTATCCACCTGGAGGGAGGCCTCCCAGCCTCGCGCCAGTTCATAGCGTCCAAAGAGCTGCGCGACGCTGTAGGAGGGCAGCGGGCCATTGACGTCGCGGTTGTTCTCGTCGCCGCGCGCGTACTGCTTGTCGAACCACGTCCAGCCAAACCCGAGCGACCAGCGCGCCACGGGCGTCCACTCGGCGAGCAGCTTCAGGCTGCTGCGCGGAATGCCGGAGATCGCATCGCCGCTCTCGACGGCGATGTTGCCTGCGGCGTCGCGCGACGAATTGTTTTCGCTCAGCATCTGGAACGGCGTGAGGTACGCCGCGCGTACGTAGCTGTAGCCGGCCTGCAGCGCATATTCCCGGTGCACGACGCTTGCACCGAGGTCGAGCCCCTGGCGCAGGGTCTTGCCCGCATTCTGAAAGTAGCCCGAGTTGGCCGCGGTGCCCGAGCTGATGAAGAGAATGTCGTCGTCGAGAACGGTGCGATACGCCGACGCCGAGAACCGCGTGCTCTCCGAGAGCCGCAGGCGCGTGCCGGCCTCGACCGTGTGTGCGACCACGGGTTTCAGCGCCGGATCGGAGAGAAACTCGTTGGGCAGGGCGCACGGCGCAGCGGGATCGGCGCAGGTCAGCTCGACGGGGGACGGCACGCGCATGCCCTGGCTGATGGAGGCGAAATAGGTCGCCGAATCCGCCGGTTTCCAGTTCACGCCCAGCGCCGGATTGAAGCGCTGGAATGCATGATCTCCGTCGAGCGCCGGCTGCGTTCCGGAGCGATCCCGCAGTGACACGCGCGCCACGTCGTAGCGGCCGGATGCGGTGAGCATCCACTGGGGTGACATCGCGAACTGGTTCGAGAAATACGCCCCGACGTTGGTGTTGTCGCCCGCGACGCGGACCTGGGGGGCATACGCGCCGACGCCGACCGTCTGGCGATCGGCAGAGAACATCGCTTCCTGCTCGTCCTGCGCGAAATCGGCGCTTGCGCGATCGAGCGACGCGCCCAGCGTAAGCCGGTTTGCCGACCCCCAGAGCCGGCCATCCATCGACACCTGCAACGAACCGCCGGCCATCGTCTGGTCGAGCACGGTGCGATCGTTCAATCCTTGCGGGTTGCCCGGACCGACGGCGAGCAGTGGATCGAAATCGTCGTTCACGTTGCTCGAAACGTTGGTCTGATGGAGCCGGCGCAGGTAGGCGCTCCCTGTCACCAGCACGTCATCGCTGACATAGCGGCTGGCGCGGGCGAGGAGGAAGGCAAGCGAGTTCTCCGTGCGATCGGGCCAGGTATAGGGTTGTTGCGGGCTGCCCAGCATCGCGAGCGGCAGGGTCTGC
The DNA here is from genome assembly GCA_050741015.1 of Burkholderiales bacterium. Taxonomy (GTDB): domain Bacteria; phylum Pseudomonadota; class Gammaproteobacteria; order Burkholderiales; family SG8-39; genus JAABQT01. Next base: position 8,753 of record JBOIFE010000261.1, read on the forward strand.
GCCCCCTCGAGCGCGTTGTCGGCCAGGCCGATCGAGACGTCGAGGTCGGTTCGCGAATCCTGCCAGCCTCCCTTGGCGAACGCCCGGCGCAGCCTGCTCGAGGAATGCTGCTGCCAGCCGTCTTCGTTCAGTGCATCCGCCGCCACGAACCAGTCGGCATTCTCGCCGTGCCCGCCGTGCTCCATTTCCGCCGATCTGCGGCCGAAGCTCCCGGCCTCGACGCTCGCCGCCGTCCCGGGGAACGCGAAACCCGATTTGGTCTGGATCGACAGCACGCCACCGAGCGTGTTGAGGCCGAACACGGGATTCGAGCCCGACAGCAGGTGCAGGGTCGAAATCGTGTTGTTGGGAATCAAGTCCCAATTGACCGTGTCACCGAAGGACTCATTGACGCGGACGCCGTCCACATAGACCGACAGGCCCTGTGGAACTCCAAGCAGCGGCGATGCCGCGAAGCCGCGGTACGTGAGGTCCTGCTGGAAGGGATTGCCCTGGGCGCCGCCCACAGTTACGCCGCCAAAATTGCGCTCCATGTGCTGGACAATGTCGCGAGCGCCGCGACCTCGCAGGTCCTCCGCTCCCACGCTCTGCACTGTCGCGGGGATGTCCGACAACGGCGTGCCCAGGCCCGGCACGGGGACGGTGCCGACCACCTCGACCGCGGGTCCCTCGAAATCGGTGGCGGGATTGTTTGCGACCTGCGCCGCAGCCGGCAGTGCCGCGAACGCGGCAAGCGCTACGAAAGCTCGCACGCGCTATCGGACGACCACGCCCCAGGGGCGTTCACCGACCGGGATATCGCGCAGCTTCACGTAGGTTTCCGTATCGATGACCGACACGGAATTGGAGCGGCCGTTGGCGACGTAGAGTTTCTTGCCATCCGGCGTCATGTCCATGTTCCAGGGGCGCTTGCCTGCGGCCACCGTTGCGACGATCTTGTTCGATGCCGTATCGATCACCGAGACGGTACCGGCGCGGCCGTTCGACACGAATACGCGCGCTCCGTCGGGTCGCATCGCGACGCCGTTGGAAAAGTCCCCCGCCGGTATCCGCGCCAGCACCGTGCGCGCTGCGACATCGATCGCGAATACCGTGCTGTCGAGCTCGCAGGCCACATAGGCGCGGCGTCCGTCCGGCGTGAAGGCGATGCCGCGAGGCCGGCGCGCCACCTGTATCGTTGCGACCTGGCGGCGGGCCGCGACGTCGATCACGTCCACGCTGTCGGCGTCCTCCGCGCTCGCGTAGACCCAGCGGCCGTCCGGGCTGAACGCGGCATGCTCGGGATTCTTCCCGAGCGTTTTCACGGTAAATACGAGCTTTCCGCTTTGGGTATCGACAAACGCAACCCAGTTGCTCACCTCGACCGCGGCCACCACCCATTTCCCGTCAGGAGAGAGGCTCACGCCTTCGGGGGATTCGCCAAGCTCGATTTTCGCGTGCACGGCGCGCTTCTCGACGTCCAGGATGAAGAGCAGATTCGGCTGCTCGCTCACATAGAGCCATTTGCCATCGAGGCTCACCGCCATGCCGCGCGGCCTGGATCCCGCACGGATCTCCCCGAAGACCTCGTCGCGCCCGGTGTCGATCATGCTGATGGTGCCCGCTATCTCGTTTGCGACAAAGGCCGTGGGAGCGGCGATGGCCGACGCGCTAACCATCACGAACGCACACAGCACGAGGGTGCTGGACAATTTGTGCCGGGGCCACATGCGCCCAAACACGCCGTCGCGATCCACCAGCAGGTGCTTGAACGCCGCCAGGATGTGCAGCGTCACGATCGTCGTGAACACGATTGCCGTCCCCCAGTGAATCATGCTGAAAACCTCCTTGAGCCGGGGTGAATTCCACCCCCAGTGCGGAAGCGTCACGCCAAAGTATTTGATTGGATACGGTGAGAAAGACGACCCGAGGTAGCCGATGATGGGCTGGACGATCAAGCAAGCATACAGAAGGAAGTGGTTCACGCGCGCCGCGCGCGCCTGCCAGATCGGCAGCGACGCGGGAAACGGCGGGGCCCGGTGCCCCCAGCGCCAGGCGAGCCGCAGCAGCGCCAATAGTCCGACCGTGAGGCCGATCGACTTGTGAACGTTGAACCATCCAGCGCGCAACCCTGGAGGGGATTTCGGCAGGTCGATCATCCACCAGCCCAATGCAATCTGGGAAAGCAGCAGCAGTGCGACGATCCAGTGCAAGGCGATCGCGACGCCGCTGTAGCGTTTAGGCGCGTCCACCCTCTTCTTTCGCGAGATACATGGCTATAGGACGAGCCGGATCGCTGCAGACGGTTTGGCGGAGTGAGAGGGATTCGAACCCTCGATACGGGTTTTGCCCGTATAACGCCTTAGCAGGGCGCCCCCTTCGGCCACTCGGGCATCACTCCTGAAGGGGCCGATTGTATCTCGCCGGGCGCTACGGCACGATGGCGCGGAGGATGCCTTCGGCCTGGCTCGCCGGAATATTGGTGGCGCCCAGTTGCGTGACTGCCGACGCGTAAGCCGTTTTCAGGGAGCGGGTGAAGAGCTGGCGCACGCCGCGGTCGCTGGTGCCCGCCGGCACCGGCACGCCGGCGTCGCCGAGGATGCGGCGCACCGTGTCCACGGGCACGTTGTCGGGGCTGCCGTACTGCCCCGTCGCCGTCTTCATCCCGTTGCTGAGCTTGAGCGCGGTCTGCACCACGGCCTGGCTGAGCACCTTGCCCAGGTCGGCGAGCTTGATCGTCGGCTGGATCGGCGTCTGGCCGGAGTCGACGCCGACGGAGGACTGCAGCGTCGAGGAGGTGCCCGCGCCGGCCGTCGTGCTGCCATTCGGCGCCTGCACGTCGCCCGCCCGCAACGAGAAGCCGAAGCCGGAGCCCGAGGCCTGGCTGCTCTGCTCGACGCCGCTCTGTGTCACGCCCGTCGTCGTCAGGTTGACGCTACCGCCGGCGTCCGCGCCGATTCGCGCGCCGGTGAGGTCGGTCTTTCCGGTCACGTTGACCGTGTTCGACTTCCCGGCGTTGATTCCGCTTTGCATCGTCACGGCGGTGCTGCTGGCGTTGCTATTGGCGTAGCTGGCCGCTACTCCCGTCTTCGCCAGCTCGCCGCGCTGGCTCACGATCGAGTTGCCGGTGAGGTCGGTCTGCGTCTCGTTGGCGCCCCCGACGTAGCCGCCAAACTGCGAGCTGGAGGCGTTGGTGACATCGCTGCGGCTTTCGATCTTCAGGTTGCCGCCGACATTCGTCGTCACGTTGGTGCCGGCGATGTTGGCCCCCGACAGCGTGGCGTCGCCGCCGGTGGTCACGTTGACGGTGGTGCCGCTCACGATCGCGTTGTGATTGACGACCGCGTCGCTATTCGAATTGCTGTCGCCACCGCCGACGTGGCCCGCGTCGCCCTCCCCGCTCGAACGCCCGGCCGAGAAGCTGGTGCTGCTGCTCGAGCTCGAGGCGCGATCCTGGGCCGATTGCATGTCGAGCTTGCCGCCGGCACCCAGGCTCGCCGTGTCCTTGGCGCCGATCACGGTGCCCGTCATGGCGATGTCCTGTCCCGCGGTGACGCTGACGTTGCGCCCGGTGATCAGGGCGCCCTGCTGGCTGGAGACCGAGGAACCGGCGTTGCCCGCGCTCATGTCGACACTGCCGGCCGAGCCGCCCGTGTCGCCTTTGGGATTGGTGTCGCTCGGCTTGGAACCCGTTTCCTTGCTGAGCGAGCTGCCGGCGCTGAACGAAGAGCTGCTGGTGGTCGCCGTGCTCTCTGCTGCCTTGAGGTCCACGTTGTGGCCCGCCGACAGCGCGACATTTCCGCCCGCGGCGATGTTGGTGCCCGTCATCGACAGGTCGCTCGTGTTGCCCGCGCTGACGGTGACGTTGCCGCCGGAAACGATGCTGCCGCCGCGCTCGATGCGCGTGTCGGAGCTGCCGCTCGAATTGTCGTAGTTGCCCGAGATCGCCCCGCTCTTGGTGGCGTCGCCGCCCTTGCCGGTCTTGCTCGCGTCGAAGCCGCCGCCCGCGTTCTGCGAGCTGCTGCTCGAGCTCGCGGTGTCGACCGCAGCCTGGTAGTCCACCTTGCCGCCGGCGTTGATCGACGTGTTGCCGCCCGTGTTGATGTTGGTGCCCTGGAACGTGGCGTCGCCGGTGGTGGTGATGTTGGTGTTGCCGCCGGCAACGATCGAGCCCGCGCGCTGCGAGGTGCCGCTGCCGCTGGAATTGCTGGTGCCGTAGCTGCCCGAGGCGCCGCCGACCACGCTGCCGGTGGCGTCCTCGCCAAGGTAGGCCTGGCCGCCAATCGAGCTGCTGTCGCTCGAGCTGCTGCGCGTGCTGGTCGCCGCCCTGTAATCGAGCGAGCCGGCGTTCAGGTTGACGTCGCCGCCCGCCTGGACGTTGGTGCCTTCCAGCGTCGTCTTGCCCGAGGAGGTGCTGGTGACGTTGCCGCCGGCGTGGATGCTGCCGGCCACCGCCGTCGTCGAGCTGGAGCTGCCGCTCGACTCGTCGTGGCTGCCGGCGAGCGATCCCGTGACGGAAGGCGCCGACGCGTCCGGGACGCCGCCGCCCTTCGCCTGGTCGTAGGTGTTCTGCGCGTTGTAGTTGGCATTGATGCCGGACTTGCCGCCGGTCGTGGTCGAGGAGTTGCTCGACTCGTGCGTGTTCTGCGCCGCGGTGAAGTCGATGGTGGCGGCGCTCTGGCTGAAGTTGCCGCCGGCGCTGATCTGCGTGCCCTCGTGGCTGATCGTGCCGTTGCCCGCCGCGTTCCCGAGCGTCATGTTGCCGCCCGAGCTCAGCGAGGAGGTGCGTGCGGTGGAGTCGACGCTGTGCGACGTCTCGTCGGTATGGTGGCCGTCCCAGCCCGCACTCGCGCTGTTGGCGTCGCCGCCGGCGTAGGCGCCGACATAGGTGCTGCTGCCGGTGCGATCGACGGTCGTGGTCTGCTGCGCCGCCTGCGTGGAAAGGCTCTTCGTGTCCACCGCCAGGTTGCCGCCGGAATTCACGTCGGAGCCCTTGACCGTGACCGAATCGCGCCCGGTGATGCGGGTATTGCCACCGCTCGTGAGGCCCGAGGCCACGACGTTGACGTCGGTCTGTGTGGTGGTCGAGTTGCTGCTGCCGTAGCCCATGCCCAGGGTGCCGCTGCTGCTGAGCGAGACGCTCAGCCCAGACTTGCTCTTTTCCGTGACCTTCGTGTTGGTGGTGGTGGCGTTGAGCACGTTCACGTTCTGCGCGTCGACAGCGAGGTCGCCCTTCGTTTTCACCTGGCTGCCGACGAGCGTGACATCCTTGCCCGCGTTGAGCGTGAGATTGCCGCCGCTCGACAGGTCGCCGCCCACCGCCTGTTGGGTGGTGGTGGTGATCTTCGTGTGTTCCTTCTGCGTCCCGAAAATGCCCGCGGTGCTGGATTTCTCCGTCACGCTCTGGCTCTCGAGCGTCACCGCCTCGAACGTGATGTCCTTGCCCGCGCTGACCGAGGCGTCGCCGCCGGACTTGATCTGGCCGCCGCTGTTGGTGACGTTGCCTTGCGTAGCGGCGATGTTCAGGGTGCCGGTGGAGACGATGGTGCCGCGGTCGATCACGTCGTGGTAGTTCGTCGCGTCGCCGATGCGCGCGACGGCGGAATTGTTGGTGATGTCGCCGCTGTCGGAGACGAGCGAGACGTTGCCGCCGGAGATCGTGCCTGCCGTGTTCACGATGTCGCCGGTCGTGTGGATCGACAGCGCGCTCGTCACGTCGACCGTGCCGCCGTTGTTGATGAAGCCCGAGCCGGTGACTGCGAGGCTGTCGGCGACGATCTGGGTGCCGCCGACCACGCTTGCGCGCGTCGCGCTCGACAGGTAGACCACCGGCGCGAGCACCGTGTGGCCGTCCACCACGGTCGAGACCATCCAGACCATGTCCTGCTTGAGCGAGTTGAGCTGGGCGGCGGTCAGCGCCACGCCGAGCGTCAGGTTGAGGTCCTTGGATTCCCAGGCTGCGTTGTCGAACAGGCGCTGCAGCTGCTGGTTGGCGTCGGTTGCGCCGTCGATCAGGCTGCGGCCGGTCTGGCGCGCGAGCTGCGCCAGGATCAGCTGCGCCTCGTAGGACGCGTCGCCCAGGCGCTGCTCGACGGAATCCGGGTCGACGCCCAGCTTGTCGACGAGGTAATCCGAGCCGAACAGGATGTTCTGCAGCGTCGTGTAGAGGGGGTTGAGCTCCACGAGGTACTTGGCGTTCGGGTCCGGATTGACGATGAACAGGCCGTTCGGGTTCGTGGGCAGCGAGAGATTCACGCCCGCGGCGATGAGCGCCGAGGCCGGCTGGACGCCGCTCGCGCCGGCGCTGGTGCCGGTCGAGGCCACAACCGGCGTGACCGGCGCGATCTGCGACACGCCGAGCTGGGACAGGCCGGGGATCAGGTCCGGGGGCACGTTGTTCGTCACCCCGCCGGTGATCGTCATGCCGCCGGGATTGCTGGAGGACGCGGGCGCCGTGGTCTCGACCCGCTGGCCGCCCGAGGACTGCAGGATCGCGCTCATCGTCACCATGGAGCCGGTCACGCTGGCGCCGATCGTGTACTGGCCGTTCTTCGGGTCGTTGACCCCCTGGGTCCGGTACGCGGCGTCGAAGACCATGTTGCCCAGGGAGAACGCGCTGAAGTCGAGGTCGTTGATGTGGGAGTCCATGGTGAAGGGCCCGCGGCAAACGCTCGGCGGACAGAACCAGCGGTCCTGGCCCTGGACGTCCCAGACGGTCATGCCGCCCAGCGCGATCGGCGTCTGGTCGACGTGCCCGTTGATGGTGAGATTGTCCCGGGCGCGGATCTCGCCGCCGATGTTCTCGACGTTGGCGTTGATCGTCACGCTGCCGTTATTGGCGACGATGTGCGCCTGGACCGGCGTGCGATCGTACATGAAGCCGCTGAACGCCTTGCCTCTCCAGTTTTGATAGAGGTAGGGCCCTCCCGGCATTGCACCGCCGGTCGCCGGGTTGTACACCACCGGCACGCCCGTCGTCGGATCGAACAGCCAATACATGGCGTGGGCATCGTCATGGGGTATGTGCTGCGGCCACCAGTTCAGGCCATCCATGTAGTCGAAGCCGGCGGTACAACCCCCTTTCGGGAAGACCACGAAGCTGCTGCAGATGAAGGGGGGGTCGAACACCGCCACCGTACTGTCCAGGACCTGCCTCTGCGTGATCGGGATGACGCCGCTCGGCGCGGTCGAGATGTTGTCCACTTCCGGCGCCGTGATCGTGACGTTGCCGCCGTTGCTGTCGATGTAGCCGCGGTTGGTGAACAGGGCCGCGGACGAGATCGTGAGGTCGCCGTTGGACTGCACGATGCCGACGCTGTCGCCGCCCGAGCCGCTGCCGTACTGCATGAAGTTCATGAACTGGCCGCCGGTGGAAGCGAGGTTCAGTGTGCCGTTCGCGAGGATCACGCCGCCGGCGTTGTTGCGAATGTTGCCGGAGGCGGTGAGCGACTGGTTGCCTTGCGAGAAAATGGCGCCGGTGCCCTCGTTGGTGATCGAGGCGAAGCTCGCGGTCATGGCGCCGCTCGAAAACAGCGAACCGCTGTTGTCGAAGTCCGACGCCGGGGCGGAGATGTTCATGCTTCCGCCGCGGATGAACGCGTCGCTCGTTTCGTTGTTGATCGGGCCGCCGGCCGCGTTGATGGTGAGCAGGCCGCTCGCCTGGATCCCGCCGGATCCGGAGTTCTCCAGGATGGGCGCACCGGAGGTCGCGGTACCGAGCTGCAGCGTGAGGTTGCCGTTCGCGACGACAGTCCCGGTGTTCTGCAGGCCGGGCTGGTTGGTGAACGCCGGGCTCGAGCCCAGGGTCATGCTGCCAAACGACTGGATCTTGCCGCTGTTCTGGATGTTCGTGGCGGTGAGCGAGCCGAGATTGGCGAGCGTGACGATGCCCGTCGGATTGTTGATGAAGCTTCCGGTCAGCGCCAGGGTCGAGCCGGAGAGGCCCTGGATCTTGCCGGTGTTGTTGATGGTTTTCCCATGGATCACCAGGTTGCCGCCGAGGATCGTCGAGGCGGTGCCGGCGTTCGTGATCGACAGGTTGCTGCTCCCGCCGCTGCCCTGCAGCGTGAGCGTGCCGCCGGCCTGGATCACGCTCGTCCCGACGTCGTTGTAGAGGCTCACGACCGAGACCGTCAGGTCCTGGGCGGCGACCAGGTACCCGGAGTTGATGAGGTTGCTGCCGCCCGTCACGTTGATCGCCATCGAGCCGTTCGACGTGATGCCGGCGGTGACCGTGCTGCCGCTGAGGCCGGTTCCAGCATTGTCGAGCGTGCCGGTCGTGAGCGTGCCGCTGCTGCCCGCGGTCGCCGTGAGCACCAGCAGGCCGGTGTCGCGATTGGTGAAGCCGTTCGCAGCTATTGTCGAGCCGTGCGTCCCCTGCAGCTTGCCCGCGTTGTCGATCGAATCCACGTCGATGTTCAGCGTGTCGCCGATGAGCGTCGAGCCCGACAGCGTCTTGAGCTTCGCCGTGACCGGGGCGGCAATGCTCGCATTTACCGCCCCGCCCGCCTCGATGCGGCCGGTCGCGGAATTCTGCAGCGTCAGCGCGCCGGAGGACTTGAGGGTCGAGAACGTCACGTCGGCGCCGGCGCTGATTGTGCCGCCGTTCGTGAAGCCGTTGCCGACGCCGAGGCCGATCGCGCCGCTCGCGTCCACCGCGCCGCCCGTGCCGATCGACAGCGTGCCATTGTCCGTCTGCAGGTTTGCCGTCGTGCCCGATACCTCGCCGTCACCCAGTGCCAGGTCGCCCGTGGTGTGGATCGAGACTGCGGCGCTCGGATTGCCGCCCGTCGCGGCGAAGAACCCCGCGCCGCCCGCGCCGACCGAAAGCGAGTTCGCTTGCACCGAAAGACCGCCGCTGCCGTTCCAATTGGGACCGTTGAAGGTCGCCGCACCGTCCACGGCAAGCGTGAGCTGCCCGCCGGCGAAGCGCAGGTCGCTCACCGCGCCCGAATCGTCGAGCGACGCGACGACGATGGTCGCGTTGTGATTGGCACCGATCGTGCCGCCGGAAAAGGTCGCGCCGCCCGCGCCTCCGTCCACCGACAGATCGTTGGCCGCGGCGACCACTGCGCCGGGAGCGAGCGAGACGGCATCGGCGGCGGCGCCGCCCGTGTACTGGATGGCCAGGTTGTTGCCGGCGGTGAGGCTGCCCTGCAGCTCGATCTTCCCGGCCGACGTAAGCGTGACGTCGCCGGTGCTCGACGCCACGTTGCCGAGCAGGCGCACGCCAACGCCGGCCTCGGTCGCCACCAGCCGGATGCGGTCGGCGTACATGCCGCCGAGGAGCGATGAATCGACATAGATTCCGACAGGCGCCGCACCCGCGCCGGTGGCGGCAGTCGCGGTGCGACTCGCATAGTCGAAATCGTGCGCGCCGCCCACGACAACAAGGTCGGTCGCGTTGATGCGGCCGACGATGCTGACCGCGCGCGCGAGGATGTCGAACGCGGTCTGTCCCGTCGCGTTGAGGCCGTCGCCGGTGATGGCGATGTCGCCCTCGCGGACGCTGAAGCCGGAGAGATTGCCACTGCCGTCGATGTTCGGCACTCCCGTGGTCAGCGTCGCCCGCGGCGTGTTGATGAACCCGCAGCCGTTGCAGGTAATGCCGGCGGGGTTGGCGAGCACGACGTCGGCCGCCGCTCCGTTCACCTCGATGAAGCCATTCAGCATCGAGCGGTTGGGCTGCACGACCTCGTTCAGGATCAGCCGCGCCGCTGCGCCCGCGAGGTTCGGATTGGCGAGGAGCGCGCCGCCGAGCTGCGACACGCCGTCCTGGGTGGCGTTGTTGAGGATCAGGCCGCGGCTCTCGACGTTGAATTGCCCGTAGCGGTTGTGCGACAGGCCTTGCGCGTTCGGCGCCACGATGTTCACCACCGGCACGCCGTTCAGCGCGCTGGCGACGCCGGGTCCGCCCGTCGCCGGCGTCACCTGCGCGCGAGCAGCGGGCGCGAAAGCGAGGGCGACGGCAAGGGCAAGGGGCTTCCAGCGCATGGGGTTCGTCTTCATGGCGTACTCCCGCTAGTAGGTATAGGCGAGCCGCGCGTACAGCCAGCCGCTTTCTTTCCGGATCAGGTTCGGCACCGAAACCGGCGCCGCGTAGGCGACCTGCAGCGAAGCGCCGGCAAGGCTCACGTCCAGGCCCACTGCCCAGCCCTGCAAGGTCCCGCCCGCGTCCACGCTGCCGACGTCGAAAGCGAGGTACGGCCGGAACAGCGCCTGCCCTTGCGGCAGTTGCACGCCCACTTCATTGCGCAGGTAGTAGCCGGTGCGCGACGCAAGGCTCGTGGTGCGAAATCCGCGCACCGTGTAGAGGTTGCCGATCGCGATCTGCTCGGTGCCGTACAGCGGATCGTTCGATGCCTGTCCATAGAGCGTGCTGCGCCAGCTCCCCTGGGCCCCGCCGACACGGAACGGCGCGAGCAGCGACGCGCCGTAGGTCAGCTTCTCGTATTGCGCCCGCGGCGCGCCGGCTGGCCTTGTCGGGTCGTCCACTGTCGCGCCAAAGGCATCGACCCCCTCGGAGACCCCGACGTCAAAGGTCATCAGCATGCCGCCGGCGATCACGCCCAGGCTCGAAGCCAGGTCGAGCACCGTCAGGTCGGCCGAGCTCAGGTCGATCGGCACGCCCGCGATCGTGTTTTCCGTCTGCTTGAGGGTCAGCCCGCCGCCCAGCGTCCACTTGAGTGCCTGGTCTCGATAGACGACCCGCTCCGCGCGCACCATTTGAGAATCGGTGCTGCCGCCCGTGGCAAAGGTGCTGACCGACCCCTGCACGAGCGATGCGTACTCGAACGCGTTGAGCGCCGCGGAGTACGTCCAGTAGCCGTAGGGCACGCTGCCGTAGGCTCCCGCGCTCTGGCTGTATTCGTGCCCGCCGGCCGAGCTGTAGCGGACCGTGCCGCTGAGGTAGTCGTTCATCCCCGCGAGGTTGTCGGCGCCGAGGAAGGCCGTGTACTGCTCGCGGCCCGTCGAGTCGAGGCCGGAGTTATCCACGCTCGCCGAGGCGAGCGTACGCTTGCGCGGCGCGTTGTGGATGACCACGCGCGACTGCCCGGGCTCGTCGCCGGGCTCGATGTCGACGCGCGCATCGTTGGAGCCAAGCCGGTTCACCTGGTCCAGGCCCTGCTCGATGTCGCGCAGATTGAGCATGCTGCCTTCGAGGCCCGGAAACGCCGTGCCGGCGTTGGCGCTTTCGGCGGGCTTGATGACGAGCGACTGGACCTTGCCCTCCACGACCTTCAGCAGCAGGCGCCCTCCCGAGAGATCCTGCGCGGGGAGGTACACGCGCGTCGTGACGTAGCCGAGCGCGACGTAGCGGTTGGTGATGTCGGCGATCAGCCGGTTGACGTCGGCGAGGCTCAGGCAATGGTCGAGGTACGGCGCCGCGAGTCTCGCCTGCTCCACGGGTTCGAGACGCGTCGCGCCCTCGAGCACGATTTCGCGCACCTGCGTGCAGGGGCCGGCGGCGGCCGGCGCGGGCGCCTGCGGCGTGAGCTCCTTTCCGGACGGAGTGCGGCGGCGCTGCTCTTCCTGCTCGCGCTGCTGGCGCTCGAGCTGCTGCTGCTGTTGCTGGATCTGCTGGTTCTGCTGCAGGGCGCGCCCGACGTCCTGCGGCGACTGCGCGTGCGCACCGAGCGCGGTAAATAACGCCGCGAGCATGAGGAGGTTCCCCCGAACCATGGCGAGGGACCATAGCAACGCAGGTTCCGCCCTCCATCTGTACGGAAGTATGGTTGCGGCACCCCATACGAAAGTTTGTGCAAGAAGCGATCAGCGCCGGCGCGAATTCGTGCAATAGTTCCGGCCCCATGTCGATCGACGACGCGATCCTGGCGGAACAGGCGCGCTACATCCACCGCACGCTGCCGACGGGCGTGATCGGGGGATTCGTCGTTGTGCTGGTCGCGGCGAGCACCTTCCTGCCGGTCGTCGAATTAGCGTGGCTCGTCATGTGGGTGGCGGCGCATCTGCTCGTCGCGGCCTTCCGGCTTGCCGCATGGCAGGCGTATCGCGGTAGCGCCTTCGGGCTCGCCGACGCAAAGCGATGGCTCCAGCTCGCCATCGTCGGCGCGGCGATCTCCGGGGCGACCTGGGGCGCCGGCGCGCTGTTCCTGTACCCGCCCGGCCAGGTCGCCTTCCAGCTGGTCTACCTCTTCGCAGTCATGATGATGAGCGCCGGCGCGCTGTTCAGCTTTGGCGTGCATGTGCCGACGTTTCTCGCCTTCTTCCTCGCCTCCGGCATCCCGGCGACGCTCGGCCTGGTCGCGCAGGGCACGCCGCTGCATTGGGAGCTCGCCGCCGCGATCACCATCTTCATGTTCGTCGTGCTGCGCTTCGTGCGCGCGTTCAGCGCGTCGTTCCGCCGGACGCAGGAGCTGCGCTTCGAGAACGAAGCGCTGGTGGGTGAACTCACGCGCCAGCGCAACGCCGCGGAGGCCGCCAACCAGGCGAAGTCGCGCTTCCTCGCCGCGGCCAGCCACGACCTGCGCCAGCCGATGCACGCACTGAGCCTGTACCTGGGCGGCCTGTCGGGCCTCGCGCTGCCCGCCGCCGCGCGCGCTACGCTCGACAACGTCGCCCGCTGCGCGGACACGATGGATACCATGTTCCGCGCGCTGCTCGATGTCTCACGCCTGGATGCCGGCGCGGTGCAGCCCGAGCCGCAGGCGTTCGCGCTCGCGCCCCTGCTCGAGCGACTGCGGCTGGAATTCGAGCCGCAGGCACATGCCAAGGGCCTGCGCCTTCGCGTTGCGCCCTGCTCCGCGGCGGTGTTCGCCGACCCCGCGCTCGTCGAACGGATCATTCGCAACCTGCTCAGCAACGCGGTGCGCTACACCAATCGCGGCCGCATCCTGGTCGGCTGCCGCCGGCGCGCGGGCAGCCTGCGCCTCGAGGTGCTCGACACGGGCGTCGGCATCGCGCCCGAGCACCAGCGCCAGGTGTTCGAGGAGTTCTACCAGGCCAGCAATCCGGAGCGCGACCGCGCCAAGGGCATCGGCCTCGGCCTTGCGATCGTCGAACGCCTCGCGCGGCTGATGGGCACATCGGTAGAGCTCGCGTCGCTGCCAGGGCGTGGCTCTCGCTTCCTGCTCGAGCTTCCGCGTGCGACGTTGGCGGCTCCAGCGGCCCTGGCGCGCCCGGAGGCGCCCCAGGCCGCGCGCCACGGCTTCGCCGGGAGCCTCGTCGCGGTGATCGACGACGAGGAATCGATCCTGCGCGCCACGCGCGAGCTGCTGGAGCAGTGGGAGTGCCGCGTGGTCACGGCGGCCTCCGGGCGCGCCGCGATCGAGCAGCTCAGCATGAGCCCGCGCGCGCCGGACGCGATCGTCTGCGACTACCGGTTGCGAGGAGAAGAGTCCGGCGTGGCGGCAATCGAGGCGCTGCGCGCCGAGTTCAACGAGGACATTCCCGCGCTGCTGATCACCGGCGACACCGGCCCGGAGCGGCTGCGCGAGCTGGAAGCGAGCGGCCTGCGCGTCCTGCACAAGCCGGTGCAGGGGCCGGCGCTGCGCGACGCGCTCAGGCGCCTGCTCGGCGTGCAGGCCGCAGCCTAGGCGCCGGCGTTCAGTCCCAGGCGCCGCGCCGCGAGCACGGCCTGCGTGCGGTTGGCGACGCCGAGCGCGCGAAACACCGAGGAAACGTGCATCTTCACCGTCACCTCGGCGAGGCCGAGGCGCAGGCCGATTTCCTTGTTCGGATGGCCCTGGCAGAGCAGCGCGAGGATCTCGAGCTGGCGCGCCGTGAGCTCGGGCATGGGCGCTTCAACCAGCGCCGTGAAGCCCGCCGGCGTCACCCACGCGGGCGCCTTCAGCTCCCCGGCGCAGGCGCGCCGGAGCACGTCGGCGAGTACGTCGGTGGAGGCGGCCTTGGAAACGAACGCGATCGCGCCCGCGCGGAACGCGGCCATCGCGTCGCGCCGGTCCTCCGACGCCGACACCGCGATCAGTGCGGCGTCCGCGCACTGGCGCCGGAACGCGGCGATCGCCTCGACGCCGGTCATGCCCGGCAGGCCCGGGTCGAGCAGCACGAGCCGCAGGTCGGCGAGCGTGCCGGCGAGCCGCAGCCCCTCTTCGGCCGAGCTCGCGGCGCTCACGCGATCCTCGCCGAACTCCCGCCGCAGCAGTTGCACGAGCGCGTCCCGGTACAGCGGGTGGTCCTCCACCACGAGGGCGCGGCCGTCGGGCACCCGAGCGCTAGGCCTGCTCGAGCTCGAAGGCCTTGTGCAGCACCCGCACGGCGAGCTCGGCGTACTTTTCGTCGACCACGACCGAGATCTTGATCTCCGAGGTCGAGATCATCTGGATGTTGATGCCTTCCTCGGCCAGCGTGCGGAACATCTGCGCCGCGATGCCGGCGTGCGAGCGCATGCCCATGCCGACGAT
>JBOIFE010000262.1:0-2997 GCA_050741015.1 Burkholderiales bacterium
TCGGGCGCGTCGAAGTGGCGGGCACCGTCGCCGAAGGCGGCGACCGCCTCGCGGCTCGCCTCGCCGAGCGCGTAGAGCGCGCCGACGCCGCGGCTGCGCGCGTAAGCCCCGACCTCGCGGTGGAAGGCGGGCCCGTGCTCGCCGACTTCGCCCATGTCGCCGAGCGCGAGCAGGGTCGGCCCCGGGCAGGCGACGAGCACGTCGATCGCGGCGCGCACCGAGTCCGGATTGGCGTTGTAGCTGTCGTCGATCAGCGTCGCGCCGGCGCGCGTGCGCCGCACGACGAGGCGGCCCGCGTACGGCCGAAAAGCCTCGAGTCCGCGCGCGATGGGCTCGACCGGGACGCCTGCGGCGAACGCGCAGGCAACTGCGGCCAGCGCGTTGCGCACGTTGTGCAGCCCCGCGATGGCGAGCGTCGCGCGCGCGCCGCCCACCGGTGTGCGTATCTCGATCTCGCTGGCGAGCGGCTTGAGGTCGTAGCCGCCGCCGACCGCCGGTGCGCCTTGCAGCCCGAACTCGATCAGGCGGCGCGTGCCGGCCGCCGCGCGGAAGAGCGGCGCGCAGGCGTCGTCAGCATTGACGACTGCGACTCCTCCGGCCGGCAGCGCGCGTAGCGCGTTCGCGTTCTCGTCTGCGCTCGCCTCGACGCTGCCCATGAACTCCATGTGCTCACGCTGCGCGTTGGTCACCACCGCGACCGTGGGCTGCGCGACGGCGGCGAGCCCCGCGATCTCTCCGGCGTGGTTCATGCCGAGCTCGATCGCCGCGTAGCGGTGCGCGGCCCTGAGGCGTAGCACGGTGAGCGGCACGCCGATATCGGTATTGAGGTTGCCGCGCGTCGCCAGCACGGCGTCCTCGCCCGCGTGGGCGCGCAGGATCGCGGCGAGCATCTCCTTGGTCGTGGTCTTGCCATTGGCACCCGCGATCGCGATCACCGCCGGCGAGAAGCGCGCGCGCCAGTGCCGGCCGAGGCGGCCGAGTGCCTTGCGCGTGTCGTCGACCTGCACCACGGGCAGCGGCGCGTCGCCGCGATAGCCCGCGTCCACCACGGCGCCGGCCGCGCCGCGCGAGCGCGCCATGGCGAGGAATTCGTGTCCGTCGTAGCGCTCGCCCCGGATCGCGACGAAGAGTTCGCCCGCCACGATGCTGCGCGAGTCAGTCGAGACGCCCGCGAATGTCGCTTCGGCGCCGGCGCGGCGGCCCTGCATCGCGGTGGCGGCCTCGGCGAGGCTCATCATCGAACCCTCCGCCGCTCCAGTGCGGCGCGCGCGACGGCCGCATCGGAAAAGGGCAGGCGCCGGCCGGCGATCTCCTGCGTCGCCTCATGGCCCTTGCCGGCGAGCAGCACCACGTCGGCGTCCGCCGCCCCGGCGATCGCGGCCTCGATGGCTCGGGCGCGGTCGGGCTCGACCGTATAGGGCGCATCCATGCCTATCTCGATCTCGCGCAGGATGGCGAGCGGATCCTCGCTGCGCGGATTGTCGGAGGTGAGCACGACGCGGTCCGCAAGGCGCGAAGCCGACTCGCCCATCGACGCGCGCTTGGCGCGGTCGCGATCGCCGCCGCAGCCGAACACGGCCACCAGCCGGCCGTCCCGCGCCTCCGCGACCGGGCGCAGCGTGCGCAGCACCTGAGCGAGTGCGTCGGGCGTGTGCGCGTAGTCGACCACCACCAGCGTCGTGCCGTCGCCGCCGAGGCGCTGCATGCGCCCCGGCACATCGGGCAGCGTCGCCAGCAAACTCACTGCGTCCGGCAGCGGCATCCCGTGCGCCACCAGTGCGCCCACCACGGCAAGTGCGTTGGAAGCATTGAATCGGCCCAGCGCGTGCAGCGTGCCTTCGGCCTCGCCCCAGGTCGACGCGATGCCCAGGCGATCTTCGTCGATCGCCTTGGCGACGAGGAAGTCGCCCGTAATGGGCGCGGACACCAGGCTGTAGCCGATCGTGCGCACCCCGCGCGCGGCCAGGCGGAGCGCGAGCTGCGCGCCAAAGACGTCGTCCAGGTTCAGCACCGCACAGGCGAGGCCCTCGGTGTCGAACAGGCGCGCCTTTGCTTCGGCGTAGGCGTCCATCGTGCCGTGGTAGTCGAGATGGTCGTGCGAGAGATTCGTGAAGACCGCGCAGTCGAAGGCGACGCCGCCCACGCGTCCCTGCTGCAGGCCGTGCGAGGACACCTCCATCGCCACCGCGACCGCGCCCTGCCGGCGCATCGCCGCGACCTCGCGATGCAGCTCCAGTGCGTCCGGCGTCGTGTTCCCCGTGTCCTCGAGCGCGCCCGGAAAGCCCACGCCCAGCGTACCGATCACGCCGCAGCGCGCGCCCGCGCCCGAGAGCGCGGCTGCGATCCACTGCGTGCAGGTCGTCTTGCCGTTGGTGCCTGTCACGCCGCAGGTCCACAACGCCTGAGAGGGACGGCCGTAGAACTCGTGCGCGAGCAAGCCCGCGCGCGAGCGCAGCCCGGCGACCGCGACGTTCGGCACGCGCCAGGCCGGGTCCCAGCCGAAGCTCGCGTCTTCCCACAGCACTGCGCTCGCGCCGCGAGCGAGCGCGTCGGGGATGTATCGCCGGCCGTCGGCGCGCTCGCCCGGGTAGGCGAAGAAGGCGACCCCGGGCGCGCAGCGGCGGCTGTCCGCGGCGAGCCGATCGATCATCGCCCCCTGGCGCGCGAGTTGTGCGAGCGGGTCCATGCGCGCATCACGTGCTTTCCCGCGCTTCCTCGCCCGTGCCCGGCAGGGGCACGGGCTCGAGCGGCGCGTCGTAGGGCACGCCGAGCGCGCGCAGCGCGCCGCGCGCCACTTGCGCGAACACCGGCGCCGCGACGACGCCGCCGTAGTACTGGCCGTCGTCGGGCTGGTCGATCATGACCGCGATCACCACGCGCGGAGCGCTCGCCGGCGCCATGCCGACGAACGACGCGACGTACTTGTCCGGCGCGTAGCCGCCGTTCTCCTGCTTGTGCGCGGTGCCGGTCTTGCCGGCGACGCGCCAGCCCATGATG
>JBOIFE010000263.1:0-13370 GCA_050741015.1 Burkholderiales bacterium
AAGTTCTACCGCTCGCCGCCGGGCGAGGCGCAGAAGGCGCTGGGCCTGGGCGGCAACGCCGAGCCTTTCATCGCCGGGCACGAGCCCTGCGGCGAAGTGGTGGCGCGCGGGCCCGGCGTTTCGGAGAAGGAAGCACCGACCGGGCAGCGCGTGATGGACCACCACTACGCGGGCTGCGGCGTGTGCAGTCACTGCCGCGTGGGCTGGTCGCAACTTTGCCGCGCGGGGATCACCGTGTATGGCGCGACCGCGCACGGCGGACACGCCGAGTACCTCAAGGTTCCGGTGCGCACGATCGTGCCGATGCCCGAGGAGCTATCGTTTGCCGAAGGTGCCGCGGTTGCCTGCGGTACTGGAACGGCTTACGGCGCGCTGCGCAGGATGAAACTGGCGGGCGGTTCCACGCTCGCGGTGTTCGGCCAGGGGCCGGTTGGCATCAGCGCGACGCTGCTCGGCGCGAAAATGGGCGCGCGCGTGATCGCGGTGGAGACGAACGCCGAGCGGTTGAAGCTGGCGAAGGACTACGGCGCGGATGCGGTGGTCGATGCCTCGAAGGACGACGCCGAAAAGGCGTTGAAGGATCTGACGCGCGGCGAGGGTGTGGACCTCGCACTCGACTGCACCGGTGTCGCCGCGGCGCGCCTGGCGGCCGTGCGCTCGGCGAAGACCTGGGGCACCGTGTGCTTCGTCGGAGAAGGCGGCGACGTGACGATCGATGTCTCTCGCGACATGCTGCGCAAGCAGCTCACGCTGATCGGCTCGTGGACCTTCAGCGCGATGGGCATGGGAGAGTGCGCGCGCTTCGTTGCCGACAACCGGATCGACCTCGAGCGAATCTTCACGCACCGCTGGACGCTCGACCAGGCGACGGAGGCCTACCGCGTGTTCGACCGCCAGGCCTCGGGCAAGGGCGTCATCGAGTTCTAAATGGGGACTGTCCCCATTTAGCCATTTAGCCGCCGGCCACGCCTTGCGTGTTGACGTAGAGCGCGTAGAGCGAGGTGGTCGCGGCCATGAAGAGGCGATTTCGGTGCGCGCCGCCGAAGCAGACGTTCGCGCAGCGCTCGGGCAGGTCGATGCGGCCGATCAGGCGCCCGTCGGGATTGAAGACATGGACGCCGTCCAGGCCCTCTTCGCCCATGCCCCAGCCGCACCAGAGGTTGCCGTCGGAGTCCACGCGAAAGCCGTCGGGCGTTCCCTTGGGCCCGGCGTCGATCAGCACGCGTGATTTCGAGAGCGATTTCCCGCCCACGACGTCGCAGGCGAGGATCTTGCGGGGCACCGAGCGCGACTCGACGATATAGAGGATCGACTCGTCGGGCGAGAACGCGAGGCCGTTGGGCTGGTTGATTCCTTCGGCCACGACGGCGAGGGCGCCCGACGGATCGATGCGATAGACGTTCGTCGGGATTTCCGGGGGCGCCTTGTATCCCTCGTACCAGGACAGGATGCCGAAGCTCGGATCGGTGAACCAGATCGATCCGTCGGATTTGCACACGATGTCGTTCGGCGAGTTGAAGCGCTTGCCCTCGAAACTGTCAGCGAGCACCGTGATCGCGCCGTCCGCCTCGGTGCGCGTGACGCGGCGCGCGCCGTGCTCGCAGGTGAGCAAGCGCCCCTGGCGGTCGCGCGTATTGCCGTTGGCGTGGTCGGACGGCTTGCGCCAGGGACCGACGGCGCCCGTCGCCTCGTCCCACCGCCACATGCAGTTCCCCGGCACGTCGCTCCAGAGCAGGCAGCGCAGGTCGCCGAAATAGACCGGCCCCTCGGCCCAGCGGGTGAGACCGCCGGCAAGCCGCTCAATCTTGGCGAGCGGTAGCCGATAGCGTGCGAAGGACGCGTCGACGTCCTTGACCGCGATGTCGGGGACGCGCGCGCTGGGCGACCACTCAGGCATGAACGTACTATACCGTCCATGAAGACGATCCTCATCACCGGTGCTGCGGGCGACGTCGGCACGCACCTGCGGCGCGAGCTCGCCGGCAAGTACCAAATCCACGCCTCCGACCTGCGGCCCCTGAAAAAGGTCGCGCAGGAGACGTATCAGAAGGCTGACATCTCGCGCATGGCCGACGCCCTGCGCATCACGAAGGACGTCGACGCCGTCGTGCACCTGGGCGGCTATTCGGTGGAGGGCCCCTGGGAGGGGATCCTCCAGGCGAACATCATCGGCTGCTACAACGTGTTCGAGGCCGCGCGCCGCAACGGCGTGAAGCGCGTGCTCTTTCCCACGTCGAACCACGCGGTCGGGTTCTATCCCCGCGCGCAGACGATCGACGACCATGTCACTCCCCGGCCCGACAGCCGCTATGGCGTATCCAAGGTCTTTGGCGAGGCGCTGGGACGGCTTTACGCGGACAAGTACGGCCTGCAGGTGTACTGCATGCGGATTGGCAACGTGAATCCGAAGCCGATCGACAAGCGGCGGCTGTCGATCTGGTTCAGCCCGCGCGATCTCGCGCAGCTGGTGTCGATTGGCATCGACCACCCCGACATCCGCTTTGAGATCGTCTACGGCATCTCGGCCAACAAGCGCGCCTGGTACGACAACTCGAACGCCTACCGGCTCGGCTACCGGCCGCAGGACGATTCCGAAACCTACGCCGCCGAAGTGCTCGCGCGCGAGAAGCCCGGCGACCCGGTGGCCGAGCGATTCCAGGGCGGGGCGTTCTGCGTCGTCGAGGAAGTGACGAACCCGGCGCCGCTGCCGGCGGCGCGGGCTACGAAGCCGCGCCGCGGTGGCGGTCGGCCCGGAAGGCGAGCGCGAGGATGAGCGCGCTGCCAACGAGTTTCAGTCGTCCGCGTGGGCCGCGGGCTTGTGCGCCGAAACCAGCCGTTGCTGCAGCTGTGGCGGCGCGGGGTCGTAGTGGCTGAATTCCAGCGAGTACGAGCCGTGCCCCGCCGTGATCGACTTCAGCCGCGCCGGGAAATGCTCCAGCTCGGCGAGCGGCGCCTGCGCCATGATCTGCACCGTGCCCGGGCGCGGGGAGTCGGAGCCCTTGATCTGGCCGCGATGGCCGGAGAGCTCGCCCGCGATGTCGCCCATCTTCGCCTCCGGCGCGACGATGTCGACGTTGACGATGGGCTCGAGAACGACCGGCCGCGCCTTGGCGAGCGCGTCGAGGAACGCCTTGCGCCCCGCCGACATGAAGGCGACGTCCTTGGAGTCCACGGGGTGGCTCTTGCCGTCGTAGACGATGACGCGCACGTCCTGGATCGGGAAGCCGGCGACGAAGCCGGTGTCGAGCACCGCGCGCACGCCCTTCTCCACGGACGGAATGAACTGGTTGGGAATCGCGCCCCCCTTCACGCTGTCGACGAACTCGAATCCCTTGCCGCGCGGCAGCGGCTCCACCTTGAGGAAGACTTCGCCGAACTGGCCTGCGCCGCCAGTCTGCTTCTTGTGCCGGTTGTGTCCCTCGGCGCGCGCGGCGATCGTCTCGCGGTAGGGGATCGACGGCAGGCGCGTGTCGAGCTCGAGCTTGTACTGCACCGCCATGCGCTCGAGCGTCGTGCGCAGGTGCAGCTCGCCGAGGCCCCGCATCACGGTTTCGTTCGCCTGCGCATTGTGCTCGATCCTCAGGCACGGGTCCTCGGCGACGAGCCGATGCAGCACGTCGGACACCTTCTGCTCGTCGCCGCGCTTCCTCGGCAGCAGCGCGAGGCCGAACACCGAGGTCGGCAGCTCGAGCGGCCACCCGCGGATGTGCGCGTCCTCGGCCGAGTCGTGCAGGATGTGGTCGAACTGGATTTCTTCCACCTTGGCGATGGCGCAGATGTCGCCCGGCACCGCCTCGCTGACCTCGGTCTGCGTCTTGCCGCAGAGCAGGTACAGATGCCCCGGCTTCACGGGCTTGCGGCCTTCGCCGATGTAGAGCTGCATGCCGGGCGTGAGCCGCCCCTGGTGCACGCGAAACACGGCGATGCGCCCGAGGTAGGGGTCGATCTCGACCTTGAATACGTGCGCGAGCGCGTGCCTCGACGGGTCGGGCACCGCCTGCAGCTCGCTCGGCTCGCCGCCGTCGGCCGGCACATTCTGGTACGCGGGCGCGTTGCCTTCGGCCGGATTGGGCAGCAGCTTCACGATCACGTCGAGGAGCTCCTGCACGCCCGCGCCCGTCTTCGCCGAGCAGAACACCACCGGCACGAGGTGGCCTTCGCGCATGGCGGCTTCCAGCGGCTCGTGCAGCGCCGCAGGCTCGATCTCGCCCTTCTCCAGGTACTCGGCCATCAGCTTCTCGTCGACCTCCACGACCTGGTCGACGAGCGCGCGGTGCGCGGCCTCCACCGAAGAGAAGTCCGCCTCGCCCGAGGGCGCGAAGAAGCAGTCCGAGACCTTCGTCGCCCTCGCTGCCGGCAGGTTGAGCGGCAGGCACTCCTTGCCGAAGGCCTGCTGGATGTCGGCGAGCAGCGCCTCCAGGTCCACGCCGTCGGCGTCGATCTTGTTCACGATCACCAGCCGGTCGAGGCCGCGCCGCGCGGCCCACTGCATGAAGCGCCCGGTCATCATCTCGATGCCGTTCTGCGCATTGATCACGACTGCCGCGGTTTCCACGGCCGCGAGCGCGGGCAGCGCGTGCCCGAGGAAGTCGGGGTAGCCGGGCGTGTCGAGCAGGTGGATGAGCGTGGACGCCGCGCCCGCGCCCGGTGCCTCGAAGCTCGCCACGGCGAGCTTGAGCGAATGCTGGAGCTGTTTTTCGAGCGGCGTGTAGTCGCAGACCGTGCTGCCGCGCTCGACGCCGCCGGCCGCCGGGATCGCGCCGGCGCGCACGAGGAGCGCCTCGGCGAGCGAGGTCTTTCCGCTGCCCGCCTGGCCGACGAGCGCGAGCGTCCTCAGGTGCTTGATCGCGTGCTTGCCCAAGGCCCCTCCTCCAGGATCCTATGCTACTTCGGGAAGCGGCGGCCCGGCTACTTCTTCGCGGCGTCCTTCTGCTCGAGCAGTTCGGACCGCTTTTTCAGAATGTCCTCGAACTTGGCGCGTGCCACCAGCAACACCTGCCCGGCGAGCGCCTTCTCGCGCGGCAGTCGTTCGGCAAGCTGCTTGCCGCGCGCGGCGGCGTCGGCGCCGCTCGCCTTCGCCCCGCCCGAGATCCATACGGTCACGTAGTAGTCGTCGCCGTGGGTATTGCCGACCTTGACCGTGTAGGTCAGCCCGTCGAACGTCGTCGCCACAATTGTCGCGGGGCGGTCGAGCCCGGTCTCGTCGGGCCGCAGGCCCGGCGCGGCGACGTCGTCGATCTCGACGCGGTTGAGCGAGTACGAAGCCGAATTGGCCCGAATGGGGTTGAGCGCCTCGCCCGCGTAGAGCGGCGTGAGCTTCCATTGCGAGTCGTCCCGCTGGCGCTCGATGCGCCACTTGCCCACGCCCGGCCGGTCCACTTCCATGACCTTCACCTTCTCGGCCCCGAACCCGGCCTTCGATACCCACGTCGCACTCGCCGGCGTGGCGAGCACGAGCGGATCGGCGACGATGTCCACGGTCCCCGGTGCGTCCGGCCGCAGCACGAAGCGGCCGTCGGCGCCTGCGGCGTCGGGATTGACGGGTTCGCGCCGGAAATACTTCTTGCCGACGATGAGCGTGGCGAGCACGTGGCCGTCCGCCCCGCGGAAATCCAGGCGCGTGCCGGAGGCATCGAGGTGCAGGCGCGCGCGGTCCTTCTCGCCGATCGACTCGCTCTGGCCCACCTTGAGCTCGAGGACCGCCAGCACGAGCGCGCGCACCTGCCCGGCATCGGCGGGGAAGCCGGCGCGCTCGGCGATCGTCCACTGTCCGTCGCGGCGCTGCAGCGTGAGCTTGCCCGCAGGCGAGCGCAAGTCGATGGTGGCGATATCGGCCGCCTGCAGCTTCTGCACCACGGGCTGCCCCAGGTGCTCGGCGGCCGGCGCCTGCCGGGCCTGCTCCTGGCGATAGTAGATCAGCGCGCCGCCGCCCAGCGCGACCAGCAGCACGAGCAGAACCGCGGCGACGCGCGCGCTCATGCCGCCGCGCTCCGCGACTGGCGCCGCCGGCGCACCAGCGCGATCCCGATGCCGAACAGCGCAACGAGGATCGGCATGAGCGCGATGTTGGCGATCTTGGTGAGGAACACCAGGCGCTCGGCGTCGCTGCGCAGCTGCTTGCGCAGATCCTTGAGCGCCAGCCGCGTCTCGATCACCTTCCTGCGGAAGCGCTCGAGCCCGGCCTGCTGCTCCGGCGAGAGGATCTGCGCGGACTGCGCGCCGGCGTGCGGCGCGCCGCCCTGCAGCTTCTGCAGCGCGTCGTTGGTCTTTTGCAGCTCGTCCTCGAGCTCCTTGATCTTGCCCAAATACTGCAACTGCGCCTTGGCCTCCATCTCGCGCACGACGGTCAGCGGCCGGAACGCCGCCGCGCGGCTCTTCAGCGACAGCAGGTTCTCGTCCGAGGTGAGCTGCTCGACCAGGCCCTGCGCGAAGGCGAGGTTGCCGTTCGAGGGCACGACCACCTTGCGGCCAAAGACCTCCTGCACGTCCACGGCCGCGCCGTCCTGCAGCATGTCGACGTCGCCGACCAGCACGACCGAATTCGGCTTCGCCGATTGCAGGAGCTGCGGTGCGGCGGGCGCCGCCGGCGTCTTCGGCTTCGCATTCTTGTCCACGGGCATTCCCTCGGGGAATGCGGTGTGGAAGATGCCCGAGAGCCGCACGGCGAGCGGCAGCGCCTTGCCGCCGGGCACGAAGTCGCGCGTGGCGTCCGTGCCGCTTGCGGTCGCCTTCGCGCCGTCGACCCGTATCGATTCGGGTGAGCTGTGGATGATCGGCGTTGCGGCGAGGCCCGCGGCGGGCTTGAGCTCGAACGACCCGCCGAAGGCGTAGAGCAGCGTTTCGATCTGCGCCATGACGATGTCGTCGCGCGCGAATGCGGTGCGGTTGAGCGACAGCACGGTGGGCGTCAGGCGCGGGCCCTCGCCCGAAGCGAACACGAGGTCGGAGACGACCTTATCAGGCTCCATCGTCACGCCCCAGGCCTTGAACAGGCGCGGCAGCGTCGAGCTCGTGACCTGCGGCGGCAAGCCGGGCATTGGCGTGGGTTGCTGGTCGAAGTAGGCGTAGGGGTCGACGAACGCGATCAGCTTGCCGCCGCGCAGCACGAACTGGTCGAGCGCGTACTCGGTCTGCGGCGTGATGTCGCGCGGGTGGATGAGCAGCAGCACGCTCAAGGCCGGGTCGATCGAGCGCGCGGTCAGGCTCACCGGCACGACGTCGAAGTCGCGCCGCAGCTCGTTGGCGAGCACCCAGGGCTCGGCGGCCTGGCGCGTGTAGGGATTGAACGGCGCGCCGAGCACCGGCAAGCCGCTCATCAGGCCGATCTTCGGGCGCTCGGCGGTGCCCGCGCGCGCGACGGCGCTGATCAGGTCGTATTCGAGCAACCGCTCGCGCGCCGGCGTGAGCACCGGGATCGCCTGCTTGCGATCGAGCTGGCTCGCGGCCATCCCGAGGTAGAACTGCTCGCCCGAGGCGAGCGTCTGCGGCTCGACGCCGTCCAGCCGCGCCGCGTCCTCTTCCTCGCTGTCGGGCTTGGGGTCGTAGCGCTCGACCACGAGCTTGGGGCCGGCCACCGCCTTGAACTCGTCCACCATGCTCGCCACGCGCTGCGCGAAGCTGCGCAGCGCCACTGGCATCGCCTCGCCCGCGCTGATGTAGAGCTTGACCTTGACCGGCGCGGCGAGGTCCTTCAGCACCTTCTTCGTGCCCGGCGAGAGCGTGTACAGGCTCCCCTCGGTCAGGTCGGCGCGCACGTTGGCCACGGAGGCGAGGTAGTTCACGGCGACCAGGACCAGGAACAGCGCGACGAGCCCCACCGCGGAGTAGGCGAGCGCTGCCTGCTTCGGCGCGAGGTGCATCAGCGGCTCCGCAGCACCACGCTGGTGGCGAACAGCGAGAACCCGATCACCGACAGGAAGAATACGACGTCGCGGCTGTCGATCACGCCCTTCTGGAAGGCGTCGAAGTGCGTGGCCACCGAGAACGCGGCCACGGTGTCGACCACGGCGGGACTCGCCCAGCGCGTCAGGAGGTTCGTCACCGGGCTGAATCCCGCGAGCAGCAGGAACAGGCAGACCACGACCGCGAGGATGAAGGCGACGACCTGGTTGCGCGTCATCGCCGAGGTGAGGCAGGTCACGGCGAGGTAGGCGCCGGCGAGGAACAGACTGCCGAGGTAGCCCGCG
The DNA here is from genome assembly GCA_050741015.1 of Burkholderiales bacterium. Classification (GTDB taxonomy): domain Bacteria; phylum Pseudomonadota; class Gammaproteobacteria; order Burkholderiales; family SG8-39; genus JAABQT01. Next base: position 8,187 of record JBOIFE010000263.1, read on the forward strand.
GCGATCGCGCCATTGTCGGGGTTGCCGAGCACGTTCACGGTGATGATCACGGGGAACGTGAGCGCGAGCGCGATGGCGAGGAAGATCCAGGACGCGAGGAACTTGCCGACGATGGCCTGCCAGGGGCTCACCGGCAGCGTGAGCAGCAGTTCGAGCGTTCCCGCGCGCCGCTCCTCGGCCCACAGTCGCATGCCGACCGCGGGCACGAGCACGAGATAGACCCAGGGATGCCAGGCGAAGAACGCGGCGAGGCTCGCCTCGCCGCGCTCGAAGAAAGCGCCGGCCGTGAAGGTGAGGAAGCCCGTGAGCAGCAGGAAGATCACCAGGAACACGTAGGCCACGGGCGACGTGAAGTAGGAGACCAGCTCGCGCTGGGCGATGACGCGCACGGGGCCGAGCGCGCTCATTTCTTCACCGTGTCGGGGCGCGTAAGGCGGCGGAACACTTCGTCGAGCGGCCGCCCGAGCTCGTCCGGCGTGCCACTCGCGACAATGCGGCCGCGATCGATGATCATCGCCCGGGTGCAGGCGGCGTCGACTTCCTCGAGGATGTGGGTCGAGAAGATGATCGCCTTGGTCTTGCCAAGCTCGCGGATGAGGTTGCGCATCTCGTACTTCTGATTCGGGTCCAGGCCGTCGGTCGGCTCGTCCAGGATCAGCACCTCGGGATCATGGATCAGCGCCTGCGCGAGGCAGGTGCGGTGGCGATAGCCCTTGGACAGCGTGTCGATCGACTGCGCGAATACCGATTCCAGGAAGCACAACTCCACCACGCGCGCGATCGCCTTTCTTCGCGCCGCGCCGGCGAGACCGCGCATCTGCGCGGCAAAGTCGAGGAAGCCCTCGACCGTCATCTCCGGGTAGGAGGGCGCCGCCTCCGGCAGGTAGCCGATCAGGCGCTTCGCTTCGAGCGGCGACTCGGCGACATCGTGCCCGCCCACCGACACGCGCCCGCTCGTCGGCGGCAGGAACCCGGTGATCATGCGCATCGTGGTCGACTTGCCGGCGCCGTTCGGGCCGAGGAAGCCGAGCACCTCGCCGCGCTCGACGGCGAAGGACACGCCGTCCACGGCGCGCTTGGCGCCAAAAGTCTTTGCCAGGTTCTCGATCCGGATCATCGGTGCTTGTGCTGGGGTCCCGCAGGGCCGCGCATTATCGCAAATTGCCGTGCGCGCCCTTCGGCAGACCACGGCGGGGCGCGCAAAGTTCCGCGCCGGGCCGCTCAGGGTCGCAGGTAAGCGTAGCCCTCGCGCTGCTGCAGGCGGACGATTTCGGCGACGCCCGAGGGCACGAACGTGGCGTCGGGCACGAATTGCGAGCGCTTGAGGCCGCGCTCGCGCAGCGTGATCTCGCACACTTCGAACTTCACGCCGAGGAACGCGAGGTCCTCGACCGGGACGCCGTACGGATTGCCATTGTGGTCGTGCGCGCCTTTCATCAGGAAGTCGACGCCGCGCGCGTGCGCCACAACGATGATCTTCGCCTTCGGGTCCACCTCGAGGTGGTTGCGGATATAGCGCAGGGCGTTCGAGGCCTGCGCGTCCGTGTCCTCGATGTGGTACACGACCTTGTCCTCGCCCGCGCCGACCGTGGCGCAGCCGGCGAGCGCCGCCGCGCCAAGCGCCGTTGCGGCGAAAATCAGGCGGGCAGTTTCCATGGGGAGCAAATTAGGGCAGATTATGGTCCGGATCCATGGATCCGGCACCATGCGGGGGAATTCCCGCAGGAGGAGAGATTCCAATGTTCAGAACACGTAGGCGGTTTCTGCGGGCAAGCGGCAGTCTCGGGCTGATCGCAGCCCTGGGTGCGGCGATGCTCAGGCCGGTGCGGGCGATCGCTGCCTGGAACAAGGCCGCGTTCGAGGCCAAGACGGCGGCCGAGGCCATGCGCAGCCTCGGCATCCGCGAACCGGCGGAAAGCGGCGAGCTGCAGATCCGCGCGCCCGATATCGCGGAAAACGGCGCGGTCGTGCCGATCGAAATCACGAGCAACATTCCGGGCACCACGAGCGTGTCGGTGTTCGTCGAGAAGAATCCGTTTCCGTATCTGGGCACCTTCGATTTTCCGGAGGGCACGCTCGCCTACGTGCACCTGCGCGCGAAGCTCGGCGAGTCGACGCTGGTGCGCGTGGTCGCGGCCGCGGGCGGCAAGTACTACTCGGCGACCAAGGAAGTGAAGGTCACCATCGGCGGCTGCGGCGGCTGAGGAGGAAAGACGATGCCTGATCCGATGAAGATCCGCGCGACGCTGCAGGGCGACGTCGCCGACGTGCGCGTGCTGATGGCGCACCCCATGGAGACCGGCCTGCGCAAGCAGGGCGGCAAGCTGGTGCCGGCGCATTACATCCAGACCGTCTCCGCGCAGCTGAACGGGCGCACGGTGTTCAGCGCCGACATCAGCCAGGCGATCTCGCGCAACCCGGTGTTCGCGTTCAAGGTGAAGGGCGCGAAGGCGGGCGACAAGGTCGTGATCACCTGGAAGGACAACGAGGGCGAATCGCGCACGGACGAGACCACGGTCCACGGCGGATCCTGAGGCCGCGGCGAGCGTAAAGAGGAGATCGAGATGAGACACGCGCTCGTGCTGGGGATTGTTGCGGCGGCTGCAGCGATGGCGGCGGGTGCCCCCTGGTCGCCGGCGGTCGCGCAGGCCCCGGACCCGACGGCCGCGGAATTCGACAAGTTCCGCGAGATCATGGAGCAGGACAATCCGGCCGAGCTGTTCGAGGCGAAGGGCGAGGAGCTCTGGAAGACGCCGCGCGGGCCGAAGCACGTCTCGCTCGCGAAGTGCGACCTGGGCCTCGGGCCCGGCGTGGTGAAGGGCGCCTATGTCCAGTTGCCGCGCTACTTCGCCGACGCCGGACGCGTGATGGACGCCGAGGCGCGCATCGTCTACTGCATGGTAAAGCTGCAGGGCTACAAGTTCGAGGATCTCGCCAAGAAGCCCTTCAGCAACGCCACGCACACGCCGGACCCCGTGTCGATCATCACCTACGTCGCGGGCCAGTCGCGCGGCATGAAGATGGCGGTGTCACAGGACCGTGCCGAAGAACGCGCCGCATACGCGATCGGCGATGCGATCTTCCACTACCGGGCGGGGCCGTATGACTTCTCCTGTGCGAACTGCCACGGCGTGGACAACGTCCGCATCCGCACGCAGCCGCTGCCCAACTTCACCACCGCGGCGCACGCGATGGCGGCCTCGCAGGGCTGGCCGGGCTATCGCATGACGGGCGGCGTCATGCACACGCTGCAATGGCGCCTGAACGACTGCTTCCGCCAGCAGCGCTTCCCGGAGCCGGGCTACACCTCGGAAGCGCTGAGCGCGCTGATCACGTATCTGACCGTCAACGCCAACGGCCAGGTTTATCGCGGCCCGGGCATCAAGCGCTAGGGGAGCGACGCCATGAGAATCGCATACGCAGGAACCCTCGCCGCGACCGCCGTGCTGCTCGCCTCGTGCGCCACGCCGCAGCGCGACTACCGGCCGGACGCGATCGCGCTGATGAAGCGCGACTTCCACGCCGAGGGCATCGCGACGATGGACCGGCTGGACCAGGACGAGCTGCAGGCGACGTGCGAAAAGTACGGCAACAATCCGCCCGCGCAGGTCACCGACGCGCTGCAGAAATCGCAGACGGCGACGATCAAGTGGCCCGTCGGCGGCAAGCTCGCTGGCGACTGGAAAGCCGGCGAGAAGGTCGCGCAGAACGGCCGCGGCATGACCTGGCGCGACAAGGGCGGGGTCGGCGGCGGCTGCTACAACTGCCACCAGATCGGCCCCGCCGAAAGCTCCTTCGGCACGATCGGCCCGAGCCTTTACCAGTTCGGCAAGCTGCGCGGCTACGGCGCCGACGTGCAGCGCTACGCCTACGGCAAGATCTACAACGCCAAGGCGTACAACGCTTGCTCGACGATGCCGCGCTTCGGCCATGTCGGCGCGCTGACTGAAAAGCAGATCCAGGACCTGACCGCGCTGCTGATGGACCCGGCCTCGCCGGTCAACCAGTAAGCCTCGGCACGTTCGGGTCGATCGGCGCCACGCGGCGCAGCGACCGAAGGTACCGCGCGACGAGGTCCCAGACCGGCTCGCCGGCGACGACCTCGGCCACCGAGGCCCAGCCGGCGACCTTGTAGCGCCGGTCCGCCTCCAGCGGGCGGCCGGCGAGTCGCAGGTCGGAGATGCGCGCACCGATGCGCGCGCCCGGGTTGATCGCGTAGCCCAGGCCCCCGACGCGCACCATGTCGCCGCCCTGCTGCAGGTAGGGATCCGGGTTGAACAAGTTGTCGGCGACGTCCTCGAGGATGTCCTTGATCTGCGCGCCCGTGAGCTCGTTCAGCGTGGCCGCGGGATAGGTGATCGCGGTCTGGTCCATGAGGTGCTCGAACGTGATCGAATCGCCCGGCAGCAGCGCGCCGCCGAAGCGAAAGCCGGGCGAGAACGCGATCGGCGCGTCCTTCTCGCGCATCAGCGCATCGAGCAGCAGCTGGTCCCAGGTGCCGTTGAAGTTGCCGCGGCGGTAGAGCAAGCCCTCGGTCACCGCGAGCGGCTCCTCCAGGCGAGCGCGATAGGGCGCGCGCACGCCTTCGATGTAGGCGGCCATCGCCGGATCGGCCGGCAGCAGGTTCGCGAACACCGGCAGCAGCCGGTAGCGAAAGCCCGAGACCGCACCGCCCTTCACCTCGAGATCGAGCACGCCGAGGAACTTGCCGCTCGAGCCGGCGTTGGTGACCAGCGTGCGCCCCACCTGGACCGGCGCCGGCACGCCGTCGTGCGTGTGGCCACCCAGGATCGCGTCGAGGCCGCGCACGCGCGAGGCGAGTTTGAGGTCGATGTCCATGCCGTTGTGCGACAGCAGCACCACCACCTGCGCGCCCTTGGCGCGCACCTCGTTCACCAGCGCCTGCAACCGCTCTTCCTGGATGCCGAACGTCCACTCGGCCACCATGTAGCGGGGGTTGGCGACCGGCGTGTACGGATAGACCTGCCCGATGACCGCCAGCGCCACGCCGTTCACCGCGCGCAGCGCGTAGGGCGTGAAGACCGGGTCCTCGAAGTCGGCCGTCTTCACGTTCTGCGCCAGGAACTCGATCGGCGCGAGCTCCTTCACGCCTTCCTGGACGCGCGTGTTCCCATAGGTGAACTCCCAGTGGCCGGTCATCAGGTCGACGCCGAGCTCGCGGCT
>JBOIFE010000264.1:0-1701 GCA_050741015.1 Burkholderiales bacterium
GATCTCGGCGCTGATCCACGCGGCAACCATGGTCACTGCGGGCATCTTCATGGTGGCGCGCATGGCGCCGCTGTACGAGCTGTCGCCGACCGCGCGCTCCGTGGTGCTCGTAATCGGCGGCATCACGGCGCTTGCCATGGCGCTGGTGGCGCTCACGCAGTACGACATCAAGCGGGTCGTCGCCTATTCCACGCTTTCGCAACTCGGCTACATGACCGTGGCGCTGGGCGCCTCGGCCTACTCGGCGGCGATCTTCCACCTGATGACGCACGCCTTCTTCAAGGCGCTGATGTTCCTCGGCGCGGGCTCGGTGATCATCGCGCTGCACCACGAGCAGGACATGCGGCGCATGGGCGGGCTGAAGGACGTCATGCCGGTAACGTACTGGACCTTCCTGCTGGGCGCGATCTCCTCGATCGGGATTCCGGGTTTCGCCGGCTATTTTTCCAAGGACGCGATCATCGAAGCGGTACACCAGGCCAGCATCGCCGGTGCGGGCTTTGCGTACCTGTGCGTGCTGTCGTGCGTGTTCGTCACGGCGGCCTACACGTTCCGGCTGGTGTTCATGACCTTCCACGGCGCGCCGCGCTTCGATCCCGCGCACCCGCCGCACGAATCGCCCCTGGTGGTCACCGGGCCGCTGGTGCTGCTGGCGATCCCCTCGGTGCTCGCCGGCTGGTGGGCGGGCGACTTCATCCAGGTCGACGATATCGGACACTATTTCGTCGAGGGCTTCGCGGGACTGCCGTTCTGGCTGGCGCTCGCCGGCATCGGCACGGCGGCGCTGCTCTACCTGCGGCCCAGCCGCCTGCCGAAGGCGATCGCGATGCGCCTGGGCGGGATCTACGCCGTGGTCGAGCGCAAGTACGGCTTCGACGAGCTCTACGCCTGGCTGTTCGGGGCGGGTGCGCGCGCGCTGGGCACCGGCTTGTGGCGCGCGGGCGACCAGACGTTCATCGACGGCCTCGCGGTGAACGGTTCGGCGCGGCTCGTGGGCTGGTCCTCGGGCGTCGTGCGCCTGATGCAGACGGGCGTGCTCAACACCTACGCCTTCCTCATGCTGTTCGGCGTCCTGGCCGGCGTGAGCTGGGTGATCTGGCGCTTCTGGTCCTAGGCGCCCCGTGCACGTGCCGCTGCTCTCGCTCGCCATCTGGACGCCCATCGCGGCGGCCGTGCTCGTGCTGCTGGCGGGCGGAGACGCCCACGCGCGCCTGCAGCGCGTGATCGCGCTGGCGGGCTCGATCCTGGGTTTCGCCGTCACGCTGCCGCTGGCCGCGGGCTTCGAGCCGAGCACGTCGCAGATGCAGTTCGTCGAGCTGCTGCCCTGGATCCCGCAATTCAGCATCCATTACCACCTGGGCGTGGACGGCATCTCGATGCCGTTCATCGTCCTCAACTCGTTCATCACCGTGCTGGTCGTGATCGCGGGCAGGCGCGTGATCGAGTCCCGGATCGGGCAGTACTTTGCGTCCTTCCTCATGCTCTCGGGCGTGATGAACGGCGTGTTCGCGGCACTCGACGGCGCGCTGTTCTATGTCTTCTTCGAGGCGACGCTGATCCCGATGTTCATCATCATCGGCGTCTGGGGCGGCCCGCGCCGGGTGTACGCCACCATCAAGTTCTTCTTGTACACCTTCATCGGCTCGCTCTTGATGCTGGTTGCGCTGATTTACCTGTACCTGAAGTCAGGTAGCTATGAAC
>JBOIFE010000265.1:0-1701 GCA_050741015.1 Burkholderiales bacterium
GCCTCGCGCACCGCGCAGGAGGGCGCGCGCGAAGCGGCGGCGCGCGTGGCGGCGCTGGAGGCGAAGCTCGCCGACGCCCAAAGCCAGCAGGCGGCGCTCGAGCAGCTCTACCAGGAGCTCTCGCGCAATCGCGACGAGTGGCAGCTCGCGGAGATCGAGCAGGTGCTCGCCATCGCGCAGCAGCAGCTGCAGCTGTCGGGCAACGTGCGCGCGGCGCTGCTCGCGCTGCAGCTCGCCGAATCGCGCCTGGGTCGCAGCGACCGGCCGCAGTTGCAGGCCGTGCGGCGCGCGCTGGCGCGCGACATCGAGCGGCTGAAGGCGGCGCCGGTGGCCGATCCCGCGGGGCTCGCGCGGCGCATCGACGCGCTGCTCGCGGGGCTGGATGCGCTGCCGCTCGCGTTCGAGGCGCGCGTCGAGCGTCCCGCGCCGGCCGTGACGCCGCCCGAATCCGCCACGAGCGCGCTGCGGCGCTTTGGCGACGACCTGTGGCGCGAGATGAAGGATCTCGTCATCGTGCGCCGCGTCGACCAGCCCGAGCCGCCGCTGCTGCCGCCGGCGCAGGCGTGGTTCCTGCGCGAGAACCTGCGGCTGCGGCTGCTCAACGCGCGCCTGGAGCTGCTGTCGCGCAACGCCGCCGGCTTCGCCGGGGACCTGCGCGTGTCGCTGCAATGGATGCAGCGCTACTTCGACGTCAACGCGGACGCGACGAAGGCGGCGCTCGCCGAGCTGAGGCAGCTGCAGCAGGCGCCGCTCAACTTCGAGCCACCGTCGATCTCCGAAAGCCTGGACGCGGTGCGCGCGTTCAAGGCGCGGCACGAGCGCGCCTCGGGATGAGGGGACTCGCCTGGCTGCTGGCGGTGGCCGCCGCCGCGGCGGCGGTCGCGGTCGTGGGGCGGCTCGACGAGGGGTACGTGCAGTTCGCCTACGGTCCCTGGCGAATGGAGATGTCGCTGCTGCTGTTCGCGGTGCTGGCCGTGCTCGGCTTCATCGCGGCGTACCTCGTCGTGCGGCTGCTGCGGCACACCCTTTCGCTCCCCGCCTACGTTTCGGCCTACCGCGCGCGGCGCCGGCGCGAGCGCGCGCAGGCGGCGCTTGCCGCTGCGTTGCAGGCGTGGCTCGAGGGCCGCTACGCGCGCGCCGAGAAGGAGGCCGCGCGCGCGGTCGAGGGCGGAGCCTCGCCCGGCCTCGCGGCGCTCATCGCGTCGCGCGCCTCGCACGAGATCGGCATGACCGAGCGGCGCGAGCACTGGATGACGCGGGCGCAGGACGAGGGCCAGCGCGTCGCGGGGCAGCTCTCGCGCGCGGTCATGGCGCTGGGCGAGCGCGACTACGCGGCCGCGCGCGACGCGCTGAGGAGCCTGCAGGGGTCGGGTGCGCGCCACATCGCCACGCTGCGGCTGCTGCTGCGCGCCGAACGGGGCCTGCGGCACTGGGACGAGGTACTGCGGCTGATCGCGCAGCTCGCCAAGCGCGACGCGATCGCGCCGGGAATCGCCGAGGAATACCGCGTCCAGGCGCAGGCCGAGCTGCTGGCGCAGTCGGCGGTCGACCGCGTCGTGCTCGGCGAGCGCTGGCGGCGCATCGCGTCGCGCGAGCAGGCCAGCCCGCGCGTTGCGGCGGCGGCCGCGCGCCACGCGGGCTGGCCTGCTCGCGCGACGCGATGCGCCGCCAGCGCTCGCCGAGCACGACGCGGTCGACCGC
>JBOIFE010000266.1:0-5753 GCA_050741015.1 Burkholderiales bacterium
GCGGTCGACATGCTGACCAAGGCGGCGATCCGCGAAATGATCATCCCGTCGCTGCTGCCGGTGCTGGTGCCGGTGCTGGTCGGCCTGCTGCTCGGCCCGGTGGCGCTCGGCGGCCTGCTGATGGGGACGATCATCACCGGCCTGTTCGTCGCCATATCGATGACCACCGGCGGCGGTGCCTGGGACAACGCGAAGAAATACATCGAGGACGGCCATCACGGCGGCAAGGGCTCGGACGCGCACAAGGCGGCGGTCACCGGCGACACGGTCGGCGATCCGTACAAAGACACCGCCGGTCCCGCGGTCAACCCGCTGATCAAGATCATCAACATCGTCGCGCTGCTCGTCGTACCCTTGATGGTGTGAGCGAGCGCGCCTCGATCCTCGAAAGGGCCGCCTGCGCGGCCCTTTTCTTTTGGTGCGCCAGCGTCGGCGCCCAGCTCGCCGCGCCCGAGCCCGACACGGGACGCGTGGAGCGCAACGCCGCCACGGCCAAACACTTCATGGTTTCCGCGGCCGACCCGCGCGCGGTCGAGGCGGGCCTGGAGATCCTGCGCGCGGGCGGCAATGCTGCGGACGCAGCGGTCGCGGTGCAGCTCGTGCTGGGGCTCGTGGAGCCGCAGTCCTCGGGGCTGGGCGGCGGCGCGTTCGCGCTGACCTGGACAGAGAAAGACCGGCGCGTGCGCAGCTACGACGCGCGCGAGGCGGCGCCGGCAGCGGCGAAGCCCGACCGCTTCCTCGACCGCCACGGAAATCCGGAAGCGTTCCTGCACGCGGTGCTGAGCGGGCGCTCGGTCGGCGTGCCGGGCGTGCCGCGGCTGCTGGAGGTCCTGCACCGCGACCAGGGACGGCTGCCGTGGTCGCGCCTGTTTCGCCCCGCGATCCGCCTCGCCGAGCAGGGCACCACGAAGACGAAGCGGCTCGAGGGCCTGCTCGCGCGCGACCCGCGCATGCAGCCGCTGTTCGGCGGCAAGCGCATCGTCAACCGCGAATACGCGGCCACGCTGCGTGCGCTCGCGAGGCGCGGAGCGAACGCTTTTTATCGTGGACCGATCGCCGCCGACATCGTGCGGGCCGTCGATGGGGATCTCGCGCTCGAGGACCTCGCGCACTATCGTGTGATCGAGCGCGAGCCCGTGTGCGGGCCGTACCGTGGCTTCCGCGTTTGCGGCATGGGGCCGCCGAGCTCGGGCGCGATCGGCGTGCTGCAGATCCTCGGCATCCTCGAGCACACGGACTTCGCGAAAGCGGCGCCCGACTCGGTCGAGGCGGTGCACCTCTTCAGCGAGGCCTCGCGCCTTGCCTATGCCGACCGCGCGCTCTACGTCGGCGACCCGGACTTTGCGCCGGTGCCGGTGGCGAAGCTGCTCGATCCGCGCTATCTCGCCGCGCGCGCGCGGAAGATCGGCGGGCGCTCGATGGGCTACGCGACCCCGGGCACGCTCGACCCCGAGGTGCCGGGCACGAGCCACTTCTCGATCGTCGACCGGGACGGCAACGCGGTGACGATGACCACCACGATCGAGATGGCCTTTGGCAGCCATATCTACGTGCGCGGGTTCCTCCTCAATAACGAGCTCACGGACTTCAGCTTCCAGCCGGAACTCCTAGGGCGCCCGGCGATGAACCGCGTCGAGGGCGGCAAGCGCCCGCGCAGCTCCATGGCGCCCACGTTCGTCTTCGACCGCGACGGGCAGCTCAAGATGGCGGTCGGCTCACCCGGCGGCCTCGTGATCATCGAATTCGTCGCGCGCGTGCTGGTCGAGACCCTCGACTGGGGCCGCGACATCCAGGCCGCGATCTCGGCGCCCAACTTTGGCAGCACCAACGGCCCCACGCTCCTCGAGCGCAACACACCGATCGAGGACCTCGGCGACGCGCTCGCCGATCGCGGGCACGTGCTCAACTTCGCGCGCCTCACGAGCGGCCTGCACGGCATCGAGCGCGTGCCGGGCGGATGGCGCGGCGGTGCGGATCCGCGGCGAGAGGGAATCGCTAAGGGCGGTTGAGCGCGGCGAGGATATCGTCCACGCACGCCTCCGCCGGCCGCGCGATGTCGACCTCGATCGCGCCGGCCGGCGGCTCGAGCGCCGCGAACTGGCTCTCGAGCAGCGACGCCGGCATGTAGCGGTGCCGACGCTCGCGCATCCGTTCGCGGATCAGCTCGATCGACCCGCACAGGTGCACGAACCGGCAGTCGATGCCGCGTGCGAGCACGCGCCGGTACGCCTCTTTCAGCGCCGAGCACGCGAGCACGGCCGATGCCCGGCGCCGCAGCTCGGCGTTCAGCCGCTCGAGCCACGGCCACCGATCCGCGTCCGCGAGCGGCATGCCCGCGGCCATCTTCGCCACGTTTTCCGGCGGATGAAACTCGTCGGCGTCGAGAAATTCCCAACCGAGCCGCGCCGCGAGCAGGGCGCCGATCGTGCTCTTGCCCGAGCCCGAGACGCCCATCACGACGACGATCACGCGCGCTTGACCGGGTGCCCGCCGAAGCCCGCGCGCATCAGCGCGAGCAGCCGCGCGGCGTAGTCCGAGCCGCCCCGGCTCGAGAAGCGCTGCATCAGCGCGAGCATGATGACGGGCGCCGCGACGCCGAGCTCGAGCGCCTCCTGCGCGGTCCAGCGGCCTTCGCCCGAGTCGGCGACCACGGGTTCGACGCCTTCCAGCGCGCCCTCGGCCTGCAAGGCCTCCGCACACAGGTCGAGAAGCCAGGAGCGCACCACGCTGCCGTGGCGCCAGGTCTCGGCGAGCTCGCCGGCATCGATGCCGAAGTCGCGGCGCGCAGCGAGGAGCGCGAAGCCCTCGGCGAGCGCCTGCATCATTCCGTATTCGATGCCGTTGTGGATCATCTTGGCGTAGTGCCCGGCGCCCGCCGGCCCGCAGTGCATCCAGCCGCGCTCGGGCGCCGGCGCGAGCAGTTGCGCGTAGGGCGCGAACACCTCGATCGAGGTCGCCGTGCCGCCGAGCATCAGGCAGTAGCCGTTCGCGAGGCCATGCACGCCGCCCGAGACGCCGGCGTCGATGAAACGCAGCCCGTCCTGCGACAGTTCCAGCGCGCGGCGCATCGAATCCTTGTAGTGCGCGTTGCCGCCGTCAATCAGCGTGTCGCCGGCGGACAGGTGCGGCCGCAGTTCGGCGAGCGCCTCGTCGGTCGCCGCGCCCGCGGGGAGCGAAAGCAGGATGACGCGCTCGCCCTCGATCCGGGCGCAGAGCGCGGAGAGGCCTTCGACGCAAGCGACGCCAGGCTCGCTGGAGAGCGAATCGCGCGCCGCGCTGCTGCGGTCGAAGCCAAGCACGCGAACCCCGCCGCGCGCGAGCCGCCGCGCCATGTTGGCGCCCATCCGGCCCAGTCCGACGATGCCGATGTCCATGGGGCTCATTCTAGGACGAGCCGGGACGCCGGCTCGAGCCCGCTCAGTCCGCGCAGCCAGGTGAGCTGGCGCTTGGCGAGCTGGCGCGTGGCGGCGGCGCCCCGCGCGCGCAGCTCGTCGCGTCCGTACGCGCCTTCGAGGTAGTCCCAGGCCTGCCGGTAGCCCACGCAGCGCATGCTCGGCAGGCGGTCATTCAGGTCGAATCGCTTGCGCAGCGCCTGCAGCTCCTCGACCAGGCCTTTCTCCAGCATGCGGTCAAACCGCGCCTCGATTCGCTGGTGCAGCTCGCCGCGGTCCTCGGGCACGAGCGCATAGGACTTCAGCTGGAACGGCAACACCGGGGTCGCAGCGGTCTGCTGCTCCGAAAGCGGCCGGCCGGTCAGCTCCCAGACTTCGAACGCACGCTGGATGCGCTGCGCGTCGTTCGGGGCGATTCGAGTCGCGCTCGCAGGATCCACGCGCGCGAGGTCGGCATGCAGCGCGGGCCAGCCGTGGCGCGCCGCGCGCGCGTCGATCTGCGCGCGAAGCCCTGGGTCGCCTTCGGGAAGCTCGTCGAGACCGCCCACGAGCGCCTTGTAGTAGAGCATCGTCCCACCAACGAGCAGCGGTATCTTCCCGCGCCCTTGAATTTCCAAGATCGCGTCGACGCAGTCGGCGCGAAACCGGCCGGCGGAATAGCGCTCCGTCGGGTCGATGAGGTCCACCAGGTGGTGCCGGACGCGATTGCGTTCGGAAAGCGAAGGTTTTGCCGTACCCACGTCCATGCCGCGATAGACCAGCGCCGAGTCCATCGAGACGATCTCCACCGGGCGGCGCGCGGCGAGCTCGAGCGCGAGGCGGGACTTTCCGCTCGCGGTCGGGCCGAGCAGGGCGTAGGCGGTTCGCAGACTAGCGCCCGCCGGTCACGTCCAGGATCGCGCCGGTGGAGTAGGAGGCCTCGTCCGACAGCAGCCACAGGACCGCGCGCGCGACCTCCTCGGGATCGCCGCCGCGCCTCATCGGGATCGAGTCGCGCAGCCGATCGATGCGATTCGGCTCGCCGCCGGCAGCGTGGATGTCGGTGTGGACGAACCCCGGGCGCACGCAGTTCACGCGTATGCCTTCGCCCGCGAGCTCCTTCGCCAGGCCGAGCGTCATCGTGTCGATCGCGCCCTTGGAGGCGGCGTAGTCGACCCACTCGCCCGGCGAGCCCAGCCGCGCCGCGCCCGAGGAAATGTTGACGACGGCGCCGCCCTTGCCGCCGTGCTTCGTCGACATGCGGCGGATCGCCTCGCGCGCGCAGAGGAAGGCTCCGATGACGTTGGTCGCGAACATGCGCTGCAGGCGCGCAGCGTCCATCGCCTCGACGCGTGCCTGCCGGTCGACGATGCCGGCGTTGTTGACGAGCGCGGTCAGCCGCCCCAGCGCGCGATCGCATTCCTCGAAGATGCGGACGACGTCCTGCTCCACGGATACGTCGCCGCGCGCCGCGACCGCCCGGCCGCCTGCGCCGACAATGTCTCGCACGACCGCATCCGCCGCGGCGCCGTCGCGCAGGTAGTTGACGCAGACCGCATAGCCGCGGGCTGCGGCGAGCCGCGCGGTGGCGGCGCCGATGCCGCGGCCACTGCCGGTGATCAGTACGACGCCGCTCATCGCCCGCGCAGGAACAGCTTGTCGAGGTCCGCCATCGTGAGCTGGTACCAAGTCGGCCGGCCGTGGTTGCAGCTGCCCGAGCGCTCGGTCTCCTCCATCTCGCGCAGCAGCGCATTCATCTCCGGCGAAGAGAGCGCGCGGTTCGCGCGCACCGCGGCGTGGCAGGCCATCGTCGCGAGGAGCTCGTTCTGGCGCGCCTTCAGTACTTCGCTTGCGCCGTACTCGCGCAGGTCCTTGAGCACCCCTCGGGTGAGGCCGACGATGTCGCCGCCGGCGAGGAGCGCGGGCGCCGCGCGCACCGCGAGCTCGTTTGGGCCCGCGGCAGAAATCTCGAAGCCGAGGCGCTCGAGCGTACCGGCATTTTCTTCCGCGAGAGCGACGTCCAGCGCCTCGGCGCGGAACGCCGCCTGCACCAGGAGCTGCTGACGCTCCACGCGGCCCGCGTCGATTCCGGTCTTGAGCTGCTCGTACACGATGCGCTCGTGCGCCGCGTGCATGTCGACGAGGACGAGCCCGGCCTCGTTCTGCGCGAGGATGTAGACGCCGTGGAGCTGGGCGAGGGCGTAGCCGAGTGGCGCGTTCTCGGTCTGGGGCAGGGGGAACGCATTTTCCAACCTCGCCGCCGCGGCCATGAAGCCCTGGTACGCGGCCGCGGGCTGGGCGAGCTGCAGGCCCTGCTGCACGCCGGCGGGCGCGGGCGCCATGCGCACATAGGAAACCGGGGCTTCTGCGGCGGTCGGCGAC
>JBOIFE010000267.1:0-4257 GCA_050741015.1 Burkholderiales bacterium
CGTCTGACGACGCCGCCCGGCCGGACTTCAATACGGAATGCTAGAAGTCGTAGGTCACGCCGGCGGAGATCGCCTTGATCGTGGTCCCGGCAAAGCAACTGTTATTGGCGTCCTTGCAGTCGGTGACGATGCCGTGGCCGCTCGCTCCGAGGTCAAAGTGCGAGCCGGCGTGGTTCTTCTGCTCCGCAGCCACCGCGTACCAGGAGGTCCGCTTGTCCGCGAAGTGATGCTTGTAGCCCAAACTGAACATGTTGGATTCGTTGTCGATCGGACCCGCCACGTTGGCTCCACTGGGCTGATTGATGACGCCCCCGGGATCGCCGGGCGTCGCTCCGGCGTGCGCCCAACCGAGGTTAAGGTCGTCCTGCCCGGAAATGTTCTGCGTCACCGCCAGCCACGAGCCGTTGCGGGAACGCTCGTTGAACGCCGGATCGGGCGCGTCCCGGCGCAAGCGCTCCAGGATCAAGTTGACGGTCGTGTGCGTTGGAAATTTGTACTGTACCCCGACCTTGACCGCGTACTCGTCGGCAATGCCGACCACTGGAGTCACGCCGTTCGCGTCCGGCGCTTCGTCGCCAAGGCGATTGACCTTCGAGTGCCGCTCGTAGGCAGCGATGACATACAGGGGCCCGCCCGTATACGCGCCCGCCAGGCTGACCAGGTCGCCGAATGCTCCGTCCTCGCAGGAGCCGACCGACGGGCCGCCGGTGTTGCCCCCCGTGCAGCTCGGTTCGCCGCGCGCGTTGATGTCGTTGTCCGTGGAGCGGTTCTGTCCGGGCGAGAACAGGCCGTTGATCGTAAAGCCGCCCATGTGCGGGGACTCATACCAGACAGAATGCGGCACGCGGGTGTCGAATTCCGCCCGGTTGTCGCCACCCGAATTGCCCATGATGCTGTTGTAGTCGCCGATCGTCGACGAAAACGGATCCATGCGCCCCGTCGACGTCTTGTACGGCGCATCGGTCTTGCCCGCCTTGATGGCGCCCCAGCCGCCTTGCAGACCCACGAAGCTATTGCGCGATCCGAGACCCGTCTTGGAGGCAGCGCTGTCCGTGGACGTCGAGCCCGGCGTCTGCGAGTAGTCCACTTCGGTTTCGAACTGGAACACGCCCTTGAGATCCTCATTGAGCGGACGGCTCCCGCGGACGCCGAAATACGACAGGTTGCTCGACACCTGGCCGAGCCACCCGTTGTTGCCTATCGCCCCGCGGCTGACAAACTCGGACTCGGAAAGCCCGTTGTCCGTGTAGTCAACCGAGACATCGATATGCCCGTAGAGCGACACCTCGCCTCCGCCCACCTTGAAAGCCAGCGCCGAGCCCGGCATTTGCCCGTTGGCAGGCGCCACGTCCTGCGCGCGCGCCGGCGCGCTCAGGGCGAGCGCGACGGCGACGGCAAGCGTGGAAACCTTGAATCGACTATTTGCTTCCATGATCGATCCCTCCCGAGAATGTTGCGCACGATTCGTTCAAACCGCGGCCCGATGCCGCGATTCATGCTGCGCGTCGCGAGAAATCGCTGTAATTGACTCCAATCAATCGCCGCCGCGACAAATCGCTTGTCGCGCCGCGTGTCCCTGACGTTCATGCAAGCTGCGTGCATGCTTCGCGCAAGACAGTCCGTCAAGGCATAGCGCTTCGCCGGATTGAAGGCACTTTCGTCGCGAAGGCCCTCGCCGCGCCTACCCCGGCGGCCGCCAGTCGTGCGCCCATTGCTGGAACGCCGCGGCCTCCATCGGCCTGGCGATGAAATATCCCTGGGCGACGTCGCAGCCCAGGCCCTTCAGCAAATCCCAATGCGCACGCGTTTCGACGCCCTCCGCTACCACCTTCAGCTTGAGCTTCTTCGCCATGTCAAGGCTCGAGGCGAGGATGACCCGGCTCGACTCCTTCTCGACCGCGCTGAAGACGAAGGACTGGTCGATCTTCAATTCGGTGAACGAGATGCGCGAGAGCTGCTGCATCGATGAATAGCCGGTGCCGTAGTCGTCGATCGACAGGCCGAATCCCTTCATGCGCAGGCGCGCGAGGTTCTCCAGCGCCTTCGCGACATCGGTCATCGCGGCGCTCTCCGTGATCTCGAGCATCACGTTCCTGGCAGAAAGCTTCCGCGCAGCGACCCGCGCGGTGATGCGATCCGCCAGCCCGGGGTCGCCGAGCGACTTCAGGGACAGGTTGACCGACACCGTCGCCTGCAGGCCGCGCGCGAGCCATTCACGGCAGGATGCCGTCGACTTGTCCAGGATCGACCAGGTCAGTGGGTCGATCAAATTGTTGTTCTCCATCTCGGTGATGAACGCGAAAGGCGCGAGCACCCCCTTCTGCGGGTGGCGCCAGCGCGCCAGCGCCTCCGCGCCGACCACGCCGCCGTCGCCGAGGCTCACCTTCGGCTGGAAGAATGGCTCGAATTCGCCGGCATCAAGGCCGCGGCGGATCTCCTCCAGCGGGATCGCCGGCGCGGCCGGCCGCGGCGCCTTGCGCCTGGGCGGCGCGTACCGGTCGATCAGCGCGCGCAGCTTTTCCGGCGTCGCCGGCTTCTCGATTGCGCCCAGCAGCGTGATGCCGAAGGCCCGGGTCATCGTCTCGACCGAGGCGATGAGCGCCTGGTCGAGCGAGCTGGTAATAATCACGGAGACCGGGATTTCCGCTTCGCCGATGTGCCGCATGAATTCCATGCCGTCCATGCCCGGCATCTCGAGGTCGCTGATGATGATGTCAATTCGCCGCGCCGGGGCAGCGAGCATGTCGAGTGCGGCCTGGCCGTCGGACGCCTCGCTCACATGCTTCACGCCGAGGGCCTTGAGCATGCGGACCAGCGTCTTGCGCTGGAAGTCGTGGTCCTCCGCGACGAGAAGGTGCAGCGCCTCGATGCCCATGGATGGCTTCCCTCTCAGTGCGCGCTCAACCAGGCGTTCAGCCGCTCGAACTCGCGCTCGAGCGCGGACTGCTCGAGCGCTACATCGCGCCAACGCTTGCGCCGTCCCGCCGCCTCCATGCGCTCGCATACGCTCGCCAGCGCCATGGCGCCCACCATTTTGCACGCTCCCTTCACGCGGTGCGAGGCGCGCGCGACTTTTGTGCTATCGCGCTCGGAGATGGCCGCGCGCAACGCGCTCATGTCCGCGTCGTTCGCCGCCTTGAATTCGGCGAGAATCTCCCGCTCCAGGGCGGCATCGCCGCCGGTGATGATCGCGAGGCTCGACCGATCGATCGGCGCAGCGCGCCTGCCCGGGGCCGGCAGCGGCAGCCACCGCTGCATCGCCTGCGCAAGCGCCTCGAGCTCGATCGGCTTGGTGACGAAATCGTCCATCCCGGCCTCGAAACAGCGCTCGGCTTCACCCGCCAGCGCGTTCGCCGTGCAAGCGATGATCGGGATGCGCGAACCGCGAACCGACTCGCGGGCGCGGATGGCCCGCGCCAGGTCGTAGCCATCCAACTCGGGCATGTTGCAGTCGGTGAGGATCGCGCCGTAGCGGCCCGATTTCACCTTCTCGAGCGCCTCGCGCCCGTTCTCCGCTGTCTCCGCGGCGTAGCCAAGCCGGGCGAGCAGGCGCGTCAGCAGGTTTCGGTTAGTCGGGTGATCTTCGGCGATGAGAATGAGCTTGCCTTGTTTCCTCGCGGACGCGACCGCAGGAGCGCGCCTGCGAAAAGCGACAAGCGCGGCCGCCTCGTCGTCCGCCAAGACTGCCTTTGGCAGCTCGCTTGCATCTGCGATTGGCAGGGTCAGCGTCAGCGTCATCATGGTGCCCTTGCCGACCTCGCTCTGCATGGCGATCACACCTCCCATCATGTCCGCGAGTCGCTGGCAGATGGTGAGGCCGAGACCGGTGCCGCCGAACCGGCGCGTGGTGTCGGCCTCGGCCTGCACGAACGGCTGGAAGAGCCGCGCCTGCGCCTCGATCGGGATGCCGATGCCGGTGTCGGTCACGGAAAAGCGCACGACGTCGCGACCGTCGGCGCGCCCAGCGAGCGCGGCGCCGATCTCGACGCCGCCCTGGGCGGTGAACTTGATCGCATTGCTGACGAAATTGTTGAGGATCTGGCGCAGGCGCAGCGGATCGACATTGAGCGCCGGGCTGATCGCCGGGTCGACCGACGTGCTCAGCACGATGTCCTTCGCGCTGGCGACGCCCGCATAGACCTGCCGCACGCTCTCGACCACGCCCGCGACCGAGGTGACCTCCGGGCGAATTTCGAGCTTGCCCGCCTCGATTTTCGAGAAATCGAGCAGGTCGTCGATGATGCGCAGGAGCGACCT
>JBOIFE010000268.1:0-2543 GCA_050741015.1 Burkholderiales bacterium
GGTGCCCGTGGTGCCCATGCTCGAGACGAGATGGGTGATTTTGCCCTCGGTGTCGCGCCAGATCTCCGGCCCCGTATGCTCGTAGTGCGCCAGCGGGTTGTCGGGGTTGGCGAACTGGTCGAGCATGATGCCCTTGCCCTCGCGCACCATCTTTTCCGCCAGGTCGCGCGCGGCCTCCATGCCGCCTTTTTGCGGCGTGAGGATGATCTCGGCGCCGAAGGCGCGCATGGTCTGCCGCCGCTCCATCGACAGGTGCTCGGGCAGGATCAGGATCATGCGGAAGCCCCGGATCGCCGCCGCCATGGCGAGCGCGATGCCGGTATTGCCCGAGGTCGGCTCGATCAGCACGTCGCCCTTGCGGATCTGGCCCCGCTCCTCGGCGCGCCGCACCATCGAGATCGCCGGGCGGTCCTTGACCGAGCCCGCCGGGTTGTTGCCCTCGAGCTTCGCCAGCAGCACGTTGCCGCGCCGGCCGATCTCCTCGCCCGGCAGGCGCTGCAGCCGCACGAGCGGCGTGCCGCCGATGAAGTCCTCGATCGTCCGCTTCACTCGTCCCTCATGAGGCCGCCCACGTACTCGGCAACGCCCTGCTCGACCGGCCGGAACTCGACGTCGCACCCGGCCGCGCGCAGCTGCGTGAGGTCGGCCTGGGTGTAGCTCTGGTACTTGCCGACCAGCGCGGGCGGGAACGGGACGTAGCGGATCAGGCCCTGGTTGACGAGCTCGCCGATCGTGAGCCGCGTGCCACCCGCGGTGTTGATCACGGCCGCCGCGACCTCGTTGAAGGTCTGCGCGCGGCCGCTGCCGCAGTTGAAGATCCCCGAGACGCTGCCGTGCTCGAGCAGCCACAGGTTGACCGCGACCACGTCGTCCACGTGCACGAAGTCGCGCAATTGGCCGCCGTCGCCGAAGCCGTCCGACCCCACGAACAGCCGCACGTGGCCCTGCGCCCGGAACTGCTCGTAGGCCTGCATCGCGATCGAATTCATGCCCTCTTTCTTCTTGTGCCGCTCGTTCGGACCGTAGACATTGAAGTAGCGCAGCCCCGCGATCTGCGCCGAGCGATCCGGCAGGCGCCGGCGCACGAGGTGGTCGAACAGGTGCTTGGAGTAAGCGTAAAGATTGATCGGGGCCTCGTTGTCGGGCCGCTCGGCGAACTCGCGCCCCGCGCCGTAGATCGAGGCCGACGAGGCGTAGACGAGCGGCACCTCCTCGTCGTGGCACCAGTCGAGGATCGTCTTCGAGTAGGCGTAGTTGTTCTCCATCATGTAGGCGCCGTCGGTCTCCATGGTGTTGGTGCAGGCGCCCTGGTGCAGCACCGCCTCCACCGCGTCGTCGAGCGCCCCGCCCGTCAGCCGCGCGAGGAACTCGCGCTTGTCCATGTAATCCTCGATCTCGAGCGAGAAGATATTGCGCCCCTTCTCGCCGTCCTTGAGGTCGTCCACCGCCAGGATCTCCGTGATCCCGATCCGATTGAGCGCAGCGACGAGCCGCGATCCGATGAAACCGGCCGCGCCGGTCACGACGTAGGGCATCATGCGCCTCCGAAGAGTTCGGCGGGGGTGACCACCGCCGTGCCGAACTTGGTCACCTTGATCCCGCCCGCGCGGTTGGCGAGGCGCGCCGCCGATTCCAGGCTCTCGCCGGCCGCCAGCATCACCGCCAGCACCGCGATCACCGTGTCTCCGGCGCCCGTGACGTCGGCCACCTCGCGCCGCTCGCCGCGAATGCGCACGGCGCGACCCGGGCGGAACAGCGTCATGCCGTCCTCGCCGCGCGTCAGCAGCAGCGCGTCGAACCGCAGCTTTGCGCGCAGCGCTTGCGCGCGGGCCGCGAGGTCGCGCTCGTCGCGCCAGGGGCCGACCACGTCCTCGAATTCCTTCAGGTTGGGCGTCAGCAGACTCGCGCCCCGGTAGCGCGACCAGTCGCTGCCCTTGGGATCGACCAGCACCGTCTTGCGGGCGCGCCGCCCCTCGCGAATCATCGTCGCGACGTGCGCAAGGCCGCCCTTGCCGTAGTCCGACAGCAGCACCGCGTCGCACTCGGGCAGCGCCTTGCGGAAATCGGCGAGCTTGGAGGCGAGCACCTCCCTGGACGGCGCCGTTTCCATGTCGATGCGCAGCAGCTGGTGCTTGCGGTGCACCACGCGCAGCTTTTGCGTCGTGCGGATCGACGCATCGCGGCGCAGGCTCGCCGCCACGCCGTCCTCGCGCAGCAGCCGCGCCACGCTCTCGCCCGCCTCGTCGCGCCCGGTCACTGAGAGCAGGCGCGTGCGCGCGCCGAGCGCGGCGCAGTTGCGCGCCACGTTGGCCGCGCCGCCCAGGCGCTCTTCCTCGCGCTGCCACAACACCACCGGCACCGGCGCCTCGGGCGAAATACGCGTGGCGTCGCCATACCAGTAGCGGTCGAGCATCACATCGCCGACGACAAGCACGCGCGCGCGCGCGAGGTCGGGTGCCTTCACGTCTTCCTCCCGATCGGGAGGTACTCGAAGCCATGCGCCTTCACCACGGCCGGATCGTACAGGTTGCGGCCGTCGAAAA
>JBOIFE010000269.1:0-10237 GCA_050741015.1 Burkholderiales bacterium
GTCCTATACCGAGGACGAGGCGCAATTCACGCAGCAGGTGTACGAGCCACCGCTTCAGTACCAGTACCTGAAGCGGCCCTACGAGCTCGTGCCCCTGACGGCGCTCGAGATGCCGCAGGCGACGCGCGCCCACGATGGGCACGGCGTCGTGTACACGATCCGCATTCGCCCGGGGATCCTCTACGCGCCGCACCCGGCGTTCGTGCCGCAGAACCTAGCGCTTGCGCGCGCGCGCATTGCCGGGCTCGCGAGCCCCTACCAGCTGCCGCTCGGCACGCGCGAGCTCACCGCCGACGACTACATCTACGAGATCAAGCGGCTTGCCAGTCCCCGGCTGCAGTCGCCGATCCTCGGGCTGATGGCCGACAAGATCGTGGGCCTCGCCGATTTCGCTACGCGGCTGCGCAAGTTCGACACCCGCAAGCAGGACTGGCTCGACCTGCGCAAGCACCGACTCGAGGGCGTGGAGAAGGTCGACGCCCATACGTACCGGGTGCGGCTCAAGGAACCCTATCCGCAGTTCCTGTATTGGCTCGCCATGCCGTTCTTCGCGCCGATGCCCTGGGAGGCGGACAGGTTCTTCCAGCAGCCCGGCATGGCGGAGCGGAATTTCACGCTCGACTGGTGGCCGGTGGGTACCGGCGCCTACCTGTTGACCGAGAATAATCCGAACGCACGCATGGTGCTCGAGCGAAACCCGAATTACCGCGGCGAGCCGTACCCCTCGGAGGGCGCCGCCGGGGACGCGGGCGCCGGGCTGCTCGCCGACGCGGGCAAGCCGATGCCTTTCGTCGACCGTGTGGTTTTCTCCCGCGAAAAAGAAAGCATCCCGTACTGGAACAAGTTCCTGCAGGGCTACTACGACGCCGCGGGAATCCCGAACGACACCTTCGACCAGGCCGTTCGCGTCGCGGTGGGGGGCGACGTCTCGCTCACGCCGGAGATGGAGGCGAAGGGCATCCGCCTTCGCACCTCGATCGACCCGTCGATCTTCTACCTCGGCGTCAACTGGCTCGATCCCGTGGTCGGCGGCGACGCGCCGCGCGCGAGAAAGCTGCGGCACGCGCTCGCGATCGCGGTGGACTGGGAGGAGTTCATCTCGATCTTCCTGAACGGCCGCGGCCGCGTGGCGCAGGATCCGATGGCGCCGGGGATTTTCGGCCAGCGCACCGGCGCCGAGGGCATCGACCCGGTGACGCACCTCTGGCAGAACGGCCGGGCCGTGCGCCGCCCGATCGAGGACGCGCGGCGCTTGCTCGCCGAGGCGGGCTACCCGGACGGGCGCGACGCGAAGACCGGCGCGCCGCTCGTGCTCTACCTCGACACCGTGGGGCGGGGACCGGGCGACAAAGCGCGCTTCGACTGGTGGCGCCGCCAGTTCGCCAAGCTCTCGGTGCAGCTCGAAATCCGCGATACCGACTGGAACCGGTTCCAGGAAAAGATCCGCAAGGGCAGCCAGCAGCTCTACATCCTGGGCTGGAACGCGGACTACCCGGATCCGGAGAACTTCCTGTTCCTGCTGAACGGGGCGCAGGCGCGGATCCCGCACGGCGGCGAAAACACCAGCAACTACGACAATCCGGAGTACGACGCGCTGTTCGAGAAAATGAAGAACATGGCGAACTCGCCCGAGCGCCAGGCGGTCATCGACCGCATGGTGGACATCGTGCGGCGCGATGCGCCGTGGATCGGGGGCTTCCACCCGGTGACCTACAGCCTGTCGCACGCCTGGATGCTGAACAGCAAGCCCAACAACATGGCGCGCAACAACCTGAAGTACCTCCGCGTGGACGTCGCGCTGCGCGAGCGGCTGCGCCGCGAGTGGAACCAGCCGGTGCTGTGGCCGATCGGACTGATCCTGGCGCTGCTGATCGCCTCGGCAATTCCGGCAGTCCTGGGCTATCGCCGCCGCGAGCGCACAGCGGCAAGGCTAGCCTGATGTTGGCGTATATCGTCAGGCGAACGCTGTATGCGATTCCGATCCTGGTCATGATCAACGTCATTACGTTCGCGCTGTTCTTCCTGGTGAACACGCCCGACGACATGGCGCGCATGCAGCTCGGCACGAAGCGCGTGACCGCGGAGGCGATCCACAAGTGGAAGGCCGAGCGCGGCTACGACAAGCCGGAGTTCTGGAACGGCTCCGCAGCCGGCGTGCAGCAGTTCACCGACACCATCTTCTTCGAGAAGTCGGTGCGATTGTTCGTGCTCGATTTCGGTCGCGCCGAGGACAACCGCGACATCGGCAGCGAGATCCGCGCGCGGATGGGGCCGAGCCTCGCGCTCGCCATTCCCGCCTTTATCGTCGGGCTGGCGGTGAACATCACCTTCGCTCTCGGAATGGCGTTCTTCCGCGCGACGTACCTGGACTTCTGGGGCGTGATCCTGTGCGTGGCGATGATGTCGATTTCATCCCTGTTCTACATCATCGGCGGGCAATACCTGATTTCGAAGCTCTGGCACCTGGTGCCGATCTCGGGCTATGCCGGCGGGTTCGACGCGGCCAAGTTCCTGGCGTTGCCGGTGCTGATCGGCGTGGCGGGCGGCATCGGCGCCGGCAGCCGCTGGTATCGCACGCTGTTCCTGGAGGAGATGGGCAAGGATTATGTGCGCACCGCGCGCGCCAAGGGGCTGGCCGAGTCCACGGTCATGTTCCGCCACGTGCTGCAAAACGCATTGGTCCCGATCCTCACCGGCGTGGTCGTGGTGATCCCGCTGCTATTCATGGGCAGCCTGCTGACCGAGTCCTTCTTCGGCATTCCGGGGCTGGGTAGCTACACGATCGACGCCATCCAGGCGCAGGACTTCGCGGTCGTGCGCTCGATGGTGTTCATCGGGTCGGTGCTGTACATCGTCGGCCTGCTGCTGACCGATATTTCGTACACGATCGTGGACCCCCGCGTGCGGTTGAACTGAGATGTTCTACCCGCTGCCGACCGACTATCTCGTCTGGCTCCTGGTCGCCGCGCTAGTCGCGTTCGCCCTCTACACTTTCGGCAAGCCACATCTCGCCGCCTCCTGGGCGCGCGTGTTCCGCAGTCGCGCCGCGGTCGCGTGCTCGGTGGTTCTCGCTTGCTACCTCGTGGTGGGGTTGCTCGACTCGCTGCACTACCGGCCGCGGCTTCCCGCGACGGACCCTGCGGCGCCCGCCGCCTACGCGGTCGAAGTGCGTTCGGTTCTCGATGCGCTCCTTATGCCTCTGCGCACGCGGTTGGAAAAGACCTACTCGGCGCCGCTCGCCACGCGGCTGTTCCAGAAGGAGTCGGTGGAGCTCCCGGACGGCACCACCGTGCGCGAGTATCCACGGCTCGCCTACGGCGGCGCGCAGCTGAAGGAGGAGGGCGACTGGGCCCGCGACGTCGCGCTTCGCGCGCTGGCGGGCCTCGCCGGCGCCGCAATCGCCTGGACGCTGGTCGTGCTCGCCGGGCGACGCACGCTCGCGCGGCGCTGGACTCGCGTGCCCTGGGGCGCGGCCGCTGCGGCGCTCGGGGCGATCCTTGCGCTCGCCGGCCCCGCGGCCGCACTCGCCACGGGCTACCACGTACTCGGCACCAACCAGGTCGGCGTTGACGTCCTCTACCAGGCGCTCAAGAGCATCCGCACGAGCCTCGTCATCGGCACGGTCACCACGCTCGTGCTGCTGCCGCTCGGCGTCGCCGCCGGCGTCGCCGCCGGCTATTTCCGCGGCTGGGTAGACGACGTCATCCAGTTCATCTACACGACGCTCAACTCGATTCCCGGCGTGCTGCTCATCGCCGCGTCGGTGCTCATGATCCAGGTGCTGATCGACAGCCATCCCGAGGCGTTCCAGACCGCGGCGCAGCGCGCCGACATGCGGCTGCTCGCCTTGTGCGCAATCCTCGGCCTGACCAGCTGGACCGGCCTCGCGCGGCTGCTGCGCGGGGAGTCGCTCAAGCTCTCGGAGCAGGAGTACGTGCAGGCCGCGCACGCTTTCGGCGTGTCGCACGTGCGCATCCTCGCGCGCCACTTGCTGCCCAACGTGGCGCACATCGTGATCATTTCACTCGTACTGGATTTCTCGGGGTTCGTGCTGGCCGAGGCGGTCCTGTCCTATGTCGGCGTCGGCGTCGACCCCTCGACGATCAGCTTCGGCACCATGATCAATGCCGCGCGCATGGAGATGGCGCGCGAGCCGATGGTCTGGTGGTCGCTCGCCGCCGCCTTCTGCTTCATGTTCGCGCTCGTGCTCTCGGCCAACCTGTTCGCCGACGCGGTGCGCGACGGCTTCGACCCGCGGGTGCGCGCATGAGCGCGATGCTCGAGCTCGAGGGCCTGCGCACGGTGCTCGATACCCCGGAGGGGGAGCTGCGGGCCGTCGACGGCGTCGATCTCTCGATCGCCAAGGGCGAGTGCTTCGCGCTGGTCGGCGAGTCGGGCTGCGGCAAGTCGATGACCGCGCTCTCGATCCTGCGTTTGCTGCCCGACGTCGGCCGCATCACTAGCGGCCAGGTGCGGCTGGACGGGCAGGACCTCCTGGCGCTGCCCGAGGCGGCGATGCGTGCGGTGCGCGGCAGGCGCGCGGCGATGATCTTCCAGGAGCCCGCGACCGCGCTCAACCCCGTGCTGACCGCGGGCCGCCAGGTGGCCGAGGTGCTCGAGCGCCATACGAGCCTGCGCGGCGCGGCGGTTCGCCGGCGTACGCTGGAACTGCTCGAGGCGGTCGGCATCCCGGAGGCGGAGCGCCGCATCGGCGAGTATGCGTTCCAGCTTTCCGGCGGCCTGCGCCAGCGCGTGATGATCGCGGCCGCGCTTGCGGTCGATCCGGAGGTGCTGATCGCCGACGAACCCACCACCGCCCTCGACGTCACGATCCAGGCGCAGATCCTGGAGCTGCTGGCGAAGCTGCAGCGCGAGCGCGGCATGGCGCTGCTGCTCATCACGCACGACCTTGGCATCGTGGCGAAAATGGCCGACCGCGTCGCAGTGATGTACGCGGGCGAAGTGGTCGAGGTAGCGCCGCGCGAGGCGTTCTTCCGCGCCCCGCAGCACCCCTATTCGCAGAAGCTCTTCGCCGCGCTGCCGCGCGCGGCGCAGCGCGCCGGGCCGCTCGCCCAGATCCCCGGCCAGGTGCCGCCGCTGACGCGCGCGTTCTCCGGCTGCCGCTTCGCCGACCGTTGCGAGCAGGTCTTCGAGCGCTGCCGCCGGGAGGCGCCTAGGCTGCTCGACCTCGGCGAAGGTCGGCGCGCGCGTTGCCATCTGCGCGAGAAGGAGCGCGCCGCGCCGCGCACGGCATCTTCGGGCGTCGCCGACGCCCGGGTCGCGTCGCCGGCACGCCCGCTGCTCGAAGTGACGGATCTCAAGGTGCATTTCCCGATTCGGCGCGGCGTATTCCGCCGCACGGTGGGGCTGGTCAAGGCGGTGGACGGCGTCTCGCTTGCCGTGGGCGAGGGCCGCACGCTCGCGCTCGTGGGCGAATCGGGCTCGGGCAAGACCACGGTGGGCAAGGCGATCCTGCAGTTGATCCGGCCCACCGCGGGCCGCGTACGCTACGACGGTGCGGAGCTGACCGGGCTCCCCCGCGCGGCGCTGCGGCCCTACCGGCGCGCCATGCAGATCGTGTTCCAGGATCCGTACGCGTCGCTCGACCCGCGCATGCGCGTCGCCGAGACCCTGGCCGAGGGCATGCGCAGCCTCGGCGTGGGCGCCGACGAGCGCGAGCGCGCCGCGCGCATCGACGAGCTGCTCGAGCAGGTCGGCCTGCCGGCCGCGGCGAAGTCGCGCTACCCGCATGAGTTCTCGGGCGGCCAGCGCCAGCGCATCGCGATCGCGCGCGCGCTTGCCGTGGAGCCGAAGCTGATCGTCTGCGATGAACCCACCAGCGCGCTGGACGTCTCAGTGCAGGCGCAGATCCTGAACCTGCTGCGCTCCCTGCAGGATCGCCTGGGGCTCGCCTACCTCTTCATCACGCACAATCTTGCGGTGGTCGAGTACCTCGCGCACGAGGTGGCGGTGATGACCGGCGGGCGCATCGTCGAGCAGGGGCGGGCGGCGCAGCTGCTGCGCTCGCCCGCGCATCCCTATACGCGTGCGTTGCTCGAGGCGGTGCCGAGGATCGGCTAGACGCTAGAAGATCGCCAGCCGCTGGCCGGCCCGCAGCTGCGGGCCGATGCGGTTCCAGCGCCGCAGGTCCTTCACCGTCACGCCGTAGCGCCGCGCGATGCCCCACTCGGTCTCGCCGCGGCGCACGACGTGCGTGCGCCCACCGCTCGGCACGGGCGGCGCGTACATGATGGGCATGGGCGTGAAGGACTCCGATGCCGCATCGATCGGCACCACGAGCAGCTTCGGCATGTGGTGCGCGTAGGGCGAGATGCCGTTCACTTCGCGCAGCTGGCTGAGCGTGAGGCCGTGCTTGCGCGCGATCGACGCGAGCGAGTCGCCTTGCCGCGGCTGGTAGTTCTTCCACGACACCAGCGCGTCATCGTCGACCTTCGCCAGGTTCGCGTTGAAGGTTTCCACCTTGTCGGCGGGCAGGACAATGCGCGGAGCCTCCGCCGAGCGGATCACGGGGCGCGACAGCCCCGGGTTGAGCGCGATGAACTCGTCGAGCGGCATCTCGGCGAGCTTGGCGGCGAGTTGCACGTCGATGTCGCGCAGCTTGTCCACCGTGGCGAAGTAGGGCTCGTTCGGGATCGGGGCGAGCGTGATGCCGTAGGCCGCGGGATTGGCGATCAGGTTCTTCAGCGCCTGGAGCTTGGGCACGTAGCCGCGCGTCTCGCGCGGCAGCGGCAGGCTCAGGTAGTCGGTCGGCTTGCCGGCCTTGCGGTTCTTCGCGATCGCGCGCGCGACGTTGTTTTCGCCGCAATTGTAGGAGGCGAGCGCCAGGTACCAGTCGCCGGTCATCTGGTACAGGTCCTGCAGGTAGTCGAGCGCGGCGTTGGTCGAGTCGACGACGTCGCGCCGCCCGTCGTACCACCAGTTCTGCGTCAGCTCGTAGCGCTTGCCGGTGCCGGGTATGAACTGCCACAGGCCCGAGGCGTGCGAGCGCGAGTAGGCCATCGGGTTGAACGCGCTCTCGACCATCGGCAGCAGCGCGAGCTCGGTCGGCATCTGGCGCTTCTCGAGCTCCGCGACGATGTGGAACAGGTAGCGCCTGCTGCGCTCGAACACGCGCTGCAGGTAGTCCTGGTTCGCGACGTACCAGGCCGTGCGCTCGTCGACACGCGGTGAGTAAAGATCGGGCATCGCGAAGCCGCGACGCAGCCGCAGCCACAGGTCGTCGGTCGGCGCGGTGCGGTCGAGCTTGGCGATCGGCTCGCGCTCGCGCAGATTGCGCGTCTCGCCCTCGAACGGCGGCAGCCGCGTCACGTCGAGCAGCTGCACGGTCTGCAGGGGCGGAATGCGCGACGCGGGATCGGGCGTGGGCGCCGGGGCGGGTGCGGGCAGCGCCGCGACAGGCGTTGACGACGGTTGAACCGGCGTCATTGCAGGTTCAGTCGCGCAGCCGGCGACCAGCGCGACGGCCACCGCGAAAGCACTTGCAGTAGGTCCCCTAACCCCTTGCATAGGTGGGGATACTACTAGGTCAGCCGCGATTCTTCCACTCCCGTATGGCGGCGAAGACCCGGACCGGGTCCGAAACTCGCGAACCCAGGTACTTGTTGGCGGATTCGATCACCGCGGGCTCCTTCCAGCGCAGGAAGGGATTCGTCGCGCGCTCCTCGCCCAGCGTCGAGGGCAGCGTCGGCCGGCCCGCCTCGCGCAGGCGCCGGTCGCGCTCGAGCCGCGCAGCGAGCGCGGCGTTCGCAGGCTCGACCTGCTGCGCGAACGCGATGTTGGCGAGCGTGTATTCGTGGCCGCAGTACACCCGGGTCGCGTCGGGCAGCGCGGCGAGCTTCGTGAGCGACGCGACCATCTGCTCGGGCGTGCCCTCGAACAGCCGCCCGCAGCCGCAGGCGAAGAGCGTGTCGCCGCAGAAAAGGTTGCCTGCGCCATAATAGGCCACATGCGCTCGCGTATGCCCCGGGATGTCGAGCACCGAGAGCGCGAGATCGAGCTCGGCAATCTCCACCGTGTCGCCTTCGGCCACCGGGTGCGTGAGGACCGCGATCGGCTCGCCCCTGGGTCCGTAGACCGGCGCGCGATGCCCGGCGAGGATCTGCGGGATGCCCCCCACATGGTCCGGGTGGTGATGCGTCGCGAGGATCGCCGCCAGCGCGAGCTTTTCCCGCGCGAGGTAGTCGAGCACGGGCTGCGCCTCGCCCGGGTCGACGACCGCGGCGTGCGGGCCGTTGCGCAGGGCCCAGATGTAGTTGTCGCGCAACGCGGGTAGCGGAACGATTTCCAGCATGGATCGCCAATCCTTCGTGTCGGTGGCCGCAGCCAAGTATAACGGCGAGCGCGAGTCGTTCTCGCAGTGGTGCACCACGCCCCTCGGGCGCTACGTGCTCGACTGGGAGCTCGCGCAATTCGACAACGCCGTGGAGGACGTATTCGGCTTCCGCGCAATGCAGGTCGGGCTGCCCGAGACCGACGTGCTGCGCCGGAACCGGATTCCCTACCGCTACAGCGTGGCGCTGGAGGCCGGCGCGACGGTGGCGGCCGACCCGCTGCAGCTTCCGGTCGCCTCGCAGAGCCTCGACCTGGTCGCGCTGCCGCACGCGCTCGAGTCCCACCTCGACCCGCATCAGCTGCTGCGCGAGGCCGAGCGCGTGCTGCGCCCGGAAGGCCAGGTGGTGATCTCGGGATTCAACACGGCGTCGCTCTGGGGCCTGCGGCGACGGTTTGCCGGGCGCGAGCGCGGCTCGCCGTGGGACGCCCGCTTCATCGGGCTGCTGCGGCTCAAGGACTGGCTGCAGCTGCTCAGCTTCGAGTTGAACGGCGGGCGCTTCGGCTGCTACGCGCCGCCGCTCGCCAATCCGATGTGGCAGCGCCGATTCGAGTTCATGGACCGCGCGGGCCCGCGCTGGTGGCCCATTCTCGGCGGGGTCTATGTGGTGCGCGCCGTCAAGCGCGTGCAAGGCATGCGCCTCATCACGCCCGCGTGGCGCAAGGAGCGGCAGCGCCGGCGCGCGATGGCGGCGTTGCCGCAGAAGAACGGCCATCCGGGCCACGCCGCGCGGCAGCGGCATGAGTGAGGAGGTGGAGGTCTACGCCGACGGGGCCTGCCGCGGCAACCCGGGCCCGGGCGGCTGGGGCGCGCTGCTGCGCGAAGGCGGTCGCGAGCGCGAGCTGCGCGGCGGCGAACCCGCGACCACCAACAACCGCATGGAGCTCACCGCCGTCATCCGCGCCCTGGAGGCGCTCGGCCCGGGCACGCGGGTGCGCGTGTATACCGACTCGCAGTACGTGCAAAAAGGCATGACGCAGTGGCTGCGCGACTGGAAGCGGCGCGGTTGGCGCACCGCCGACAAGAAGCCGGTCAAGAACCAGGACCTGTGGATGCTGCTCGACGAGGCCGCGCGTGCGCACGAAGTCGAATGGCACTGGGTGAAGGGCCACGCCGGACATCCGGAAAACGAGCGCGCCGACGCGCTCGCCAACCTGGGGCTCGACGATGCCTTCGGTTAGGCAGGTGGTGCTCGACACCGAAACCACGGGCCTCAACGCCAGGCTCGGCGATCGCGTGATCGAGATCGGCTGCATCGAAATGGTGAGCCGCCGGGTGACCGACCGGACCTATCACCAGTACGTCAATCCCGAGCGGCCGAGCGAGGAGGGCGCGCTCAGGGTGCACGGGCTGACCGAAGAATTCCTCGCCGACAAGCCGAAGTTCGCCGAGGTCGCGGCAGCCTTCGTCGAGCATGTGCGCGGCGCCGAGCTGGTGATCCACAACGCGGGCTTCGACGTCGAGTTCCTCGACCTCGAGCTCGGCCAGGCGGGCCTCGGGCACCTGGCCGACCACGTCGCCGGCGTGGTGGACACGCTCGCCCTC
The DNA here is from genome assembly GCA_050741015.1 of Burkholderiales bacterium. GTDB lineage: Bacteria > Pseudomonadota > Gammaproteobacteria > Burkholderiales > SG8-39 > JAABQT01. The sequence goes on from JBOIFE010000269.1 coordinate 9,896, forward strand.
GCGCGCGAGCTGCACCCCGGCAAGCGCAACTCGCTGGACGCCCTTTGCGAGCGCTACGCGGTGAACAACGCGCACCGCACCTTGCACGGCGCGCTGCTCGACGCGCGCCTGCTCGCCGAGGTGTACCTCGCGATGACGCGCGGCCAGGACAGCCTGATGATGGAACTCGATGCACCTGCCGCCGGGGCGGGCGCGGCCGCGCCCGTGGACGCCTCGCGCCTCGCGCTCCTGCGCGCCTCGCCCGAGGAAGCCGAGGCGCACGAGCGCTACCTCGACGGCATGGCGAAAGAGGCGGGCGGGAAGGTGGTCTGGCGAAGCTCGTAGGGTGGGCCTTCGGCCCAC
>JBOIFE010000270.1:0-2310 GCA_050741015.1 Burkholderiales bacterium
TGCACGCCGACGTCGGGCTTGAACTGGTCGTCGCCGAAGACCACTTCGACGGGCACGCCGCCCATCTTGTGGCCGAGGTGGTCGAGCGCGAGTTCGACCGAGTCCTTCATGTGCTTGCCAATGACGCCGGCGGGCCCCGACAGCGTCGTAATGAAGCCGATCTTGATCTTCTGCTGTGCAAAGGCCGGCGCGCTGAAAGCGACGGCGACGGCAATCGCGCCTGCCAGCGCGGCTCGAATCGGACGGAACATGGTCTCCTCCCTCAGGAATTATAGTTCACGCGGTGTAGGCGCTCGGGCAGTCTAGATACGATGCGGCCCGCCTGCAAGAGGAGCGGATATAGTTCGTGCGTGACGCCCAGGCGCAGCATCGTCGATTACGTCGCGGAGCACGCCGCTCGTGCTCCCGCGCGCGCGGCGATCCTGCACCGCGACCAGACGCTTTCCTACGGCGAGCTCGAGGTGGCGGTCGCCCGCTGCCGCGGTGCGCTTGCCGGCCTGGGCGTGAAGCCGGGCGAGCGCGTGGCACTCGTCATGGGCGATTCGCCCGAGATGGTGATCGCGCTCCTGGGCGTCATGAGCCTCGGCGCGATCGTGGTGCCTTGCAATACGCTGCAGCCGGTCGAAGGGCTCGCCTACGTGCTGCGCGACTGCGGCGCGACCCTCGTGATTGCGAGCGCGGAGCACCTCGCCAACGCGCGGGCCGCCGGCGCGCCGCGAGTGGTGGCTGCGCCGGAGGAGTTCGGCGCGCTGCTCGAGAAGGCGGCGCCGGCACCGTTGGGCGCGTTCGACGCGCAAACGCCCTGCCTGATCCTCTACACCTCGGGTAGCACCGGCCTGCCCAAGGGCGCGGTGCACCGGCACGGCCACCTGCCGTTCGTCGTCGAGAACGTGGCGAAGAAGATCCATCGCCTCGGACCGGAGGACCGGCTGTTCTCGGTGCCGCGGCTGTTCTTCGCCTACGGCTTGGGCAACAGCCTGACGGTGCCGCTCGGCGTGGGCGCCTCCGTAGTGCTGGTGAGCGAGCGGCCGAGCCCCGCGCTCGTCGCCGAGACGCTCGAGCGCTACCGGCCGACGGTGTTCTTCGGCGTGCCCACCGTGTTCCGCATGCTGCTCGAGCACGCGCGCCAGGGACACCGCGTCGACGCGAGCTCGGTCAGGTTCTCGGTCTCGGCGGGCGAAGTGCTGCCGCTCGCGACCTGGAACGACTGGAAGGCGCTCGCGGGCCACGATATCGTCGAGACGATCGGCACCACGGAGCTGCTGTACGCGTTCATCCACAACCGCCTCGACGCCAACCGCCCCGGCAGCTCGGGGCGCGCGGTCGACGGCTTCGAGATCGCCCTGAAGGATGAGGCGGGCGCGGGGGTCGACGGCGTGGGACGCGGCGCGCTGCACGTGCGCGGCGGCAGCGCGACGCCGTACTACTGGGAAAAGCCCGAGAAGACCGCCGAGACGATCCGCGACGGCTGGGTGCGCACGGGCGACGTCTACCGGCGCGACGAGGACGGCTACTACTGGTTCGAGGGTCGTGCGGATGATCTCTTCAAGTGCTCCGGCCTCTGGGTGTCGCCCGGGGAAGTCGAGGAGGCGATCGCGCGGCATCCGGCCGTGCTCGAGGCGGCCGTGATCGCGGAGGCCGACGGCAACGGCGCGACCATCCCGGCCGCCTATGTATTGCTGCGGCAGGGTTGCGCCGCCGGCGATCCGCTCGCGGCGGAGATCCTGGCGAAGGCCGCCGAGCAACTGCCGAAATTCAAGCGCCCGCAGCGCGTGCACTTCATGGCCGAGCTGCCGCGCACGTCGACCGGCAAGGTGCAGCGCTTCAAGTTGCGCGAGCTCGCGCGCGGCGCCTAGGCGCTCCTGTGCTGCGACTCTCCGGTGTCACCAAGCGCTTCGGCGGCCGCACGGTGCTGAAGGCCGTCTCGCTCGAGGTCGCGCCGGGCGAGATGGTGGCGGTGATCGGCGAGTCGGGGATCGGCAAATCGACGCTGCTCAACGTGATCGCGGGTCTCGAGCCGGTGGACGCGGGCTCGATCGCGTTCGACAGCTTCGAAGTCGCGGCGCTCTCCGACGACGCGGCCACGCGGCTGCGGCGCCAGTGCTTCGGGTTCGTGTTCCAGGCCTTCCACCTGCTGCCGCACCTCGATGCCGAGCAGAACGTCGGCCTGCCGCTGCTGCTGCGCGGGCGGCCGGCGGCCGAGATCCGCAGCCGAGCGCGCGCTCTGCTCGGCGCTGTGGGGCTGGGCGGGCGTGAGCACGCGATGCCGCGCGAGCTCTCGGGCGGCGAGCTGCAGCGCGTGGCGATCGC
>JBOIFE010000271.1:0-20026 GCA_050741015.1 Burkholderiales bacterium
GCTGTAGGGTGGGCCTTCGGCCCACCGTACGTTCAGACGACTGTAAGCTGCGGCGCGCCGGACGACAGGCGCCCGATGTCCGCGGCCTCGGAGAAACCGCGCTCTTGGAACGCGCGCAGCACCGCCGGAAGCGCGTCGGTGGAGCACGAGACGAGCAGGCCGCCGCTCGTCTGCGGGTCGGTGAGCAGCTTGCGCTGCCAGTCGGGCGCGCCCGGCGCAAGCCGGACGTCGGCGCCATAGCCCGCCCAGTTGCGCTCGGAGGCGCCCGTTGCGACGCCCTGCTTCGCCCATTGAAGCGCCTCGGCGATCAGCGGCAGCGCGTCGAAGCGGATCTCGGCGGCAAGGCCGGAGCCACGGCAGATCTCGAGCAGATGACCGGCGAGGCCGAAGCCCGTGACGTCGGTGACCGCGTGCACGCCAGCAAGGTCGGCGAGCGCCTCGCCCGGCGTGTTGAGCCGCGTAGTGACCTCGACCATCTGGCCATAGCCGGACGGCGAGAGCGTGCCCTTCTTCAGGGCCGCCGAGAGAATGCCCACGCCGAGCGGCTTGCCCAGCACGATCGCATCGCCCGCGCGGCCGGCGCTGTTCTTCTTCACCTTGCCCGGATGCACGAGCCCGAGGCCGACCAGGCCGTAGATGGGCTCCAGCGTGTCGATCGAATGCCCGCCGGCGATGGGAATGCCCGCCGCCGCGCACACCGACTCGCCGCCCTCGAGGATGCGCCGGATCACCGATACCGGCAGCTTCTCCAGCGGCATGCCCACGATCGCCAGCGCGAGGATCGGCCGGCCGCCCATCGCGTAGATGTCGGACAGCGCGTTGGTCGCCGCGATGCGGCCGAAGTCGTAGGGGTCGTCGACGATCGGCGTGAAGAAGTCCGTGGTCGCGACGAGCGCCTGGTCGTCATTTAGCCGGTACACGGCGGCATCGTCCGCGGTCTCGGTTCCGACCAACAGCTCCGGCGGCAACCCGCGCACCGGCGACGCGGACAGGATCTCCGACAGCACCGCGGGAGCGATCTTGCAGCCGCAGCCCCCGCCGTGGCTGAACTCAGTGAGGCGGATCTTCTCGGGTGCGTTCATGGCGCCATGGTAGCCGAGACCCGCACGCGGCCGCTCGCGATGTAGTTGGTGCCGAGCCGCACCGGGGTGACCTCGAGGCCCTCGACGTAGGGGTCAAGCCCCACCCACGGGCGCTCAAGGCCCCGGAAGGTCGTCAGGTACGGTCGCGCCTTCCACAGCGTGTACAGCCGCGCCGGATACAGCCATCGCGGCAGGTGCTTCACCCCGGCGACGGCTACGCGAGCGCCGCGGCGGGCGTGGGCGAAGACGCGCGCGAGCGCCGTTGGCGACTGCAGGACGTCATGCGTGTAGTGAAAAAGCAAGGCGTCATACAGTCCCTCGAGCGTCGCGCTCTCGACCGATGCCTCGACGACCGAAACGTTCGTCCATCCGGCGGCCGCGACGCGCGCGCGCGCCTGCGCCGCCATCTCCGGGCTCACCTCGACACCAGTGACGCGCCCCGACGGGCCCACGGCCTCGGCGAGCAGTGGAAACGACAGCCCGGTGCCGCAATCGACGTCGAGAACGCGCTCGCCGGGTGCGAGCGCGAGCAAAGCAACCGTGCGCCGCCGGATGTCCATCGTGCGCCGGGCGCTGGCGTCGTAGCCGGGCGCATGGCGCCGGTACTGCTCGAGCGCGCGACGGGAATCGGGATCGCTCATGCGGAAGCGTAAAATTTTAACGGATGAAGCTGCCTTCCCACTCCGTCGCCATGGACCCGGCGGTCCTGACGTCGTACGACACGCTGATCGACGCGCGCTCGCCCGCCGAGTTCGCCGAGGATCACCTGCCGGGCGCGCGCTCGCTGCCGGTGCTGGACGACGCGGAGCGCGCGCGCATCGGCACCCTCTACAGCCAGGAATCGCCGTTCGCCGCCAAGCGGCTCGGCGCGGCGCTCGTGGCCAGAAACATCGCGCGCCACCTCGAGACCGAGTTCGCCGACCACCCGCGCGCCTGGCGCCCGCTCGTGTACTGCTGGCGCGGCGGCAAGCGCAGCGGCGCCTTCGCGCACGTGCTGCGGGAAGTCGGCTGGCCGGCCGCGACGCTGGACGGGGGCTACCGCGCCTACCGGCGCTGGGTCGTGGCCCGCCTCGCGGTGCTTCCCGCGGGCGTCGCCTTCCGGGTCGTGCACGGCGCGACCGGCAGCGGCAAGAGCCGGCTGCTGCGGGCACTCGCGCATGCCGGCGCGCAGGTACTCGACCTCGAGGCGATCGCCGCGCACCGAGGCTCGGTGCTGGGCGAACTGCCGGGGCAGCCGCAGCCGTCGCAGAAAATGTTCGAGAGCCGCGTGCTGCAGGCGCTCGCGGGCTTTGATCCCGCGCGCCCGGTGTACGTCGAGGGGGAGAGCCGCAAGATCGGGCAGCTGCAGGTGCCCGAGGCGCTGATCGCAACGATGCGCGCGTCCGAGTGCGTCCGCCTGGAGGCGGCAACCGAAGCGCGCGTCGCGATGCTGATGGACGAGTACCGGCATTTTTTCGACGCAACGCAGACGCTCAACGCACAGCTCGACTGTCTCGCGCCGCTGCATGGCCGGGAGACGGTGCAGGCGTGGAAGGCGCTTGGCGCCTCGGGCGACTGGCAGGCGCTCGTTGCCCGGCTGCTCGAGGAGCACTACGACCCGGCGTACCGCAAGTCCGCGCAGCGGAATTTCCCGCGCCTGTCCGAGGCGCGCGTGATGCGCGTCGAGTCGGCCGACGAGGAGGCCTTCGCCGCCCTGGCGCAGGCGCTGCCTGCATGAGACCGCTCGCGGCCGCGCTGCTGCTCGCGACGCTGCCTGCAGTGGCGGGCGACCTCGACCGCGCACTGCAGGTGGGCGACCTGATCTGCGAATTCGGCGCGCCCGGCCGCCCCAGCCTGGTCGCCGACCTGGTCGCCGCGCCGCGCCGCGCGGACTTGCTGCTCGTCTACGAGTCGGTGACGCATGATTCGGCGCAGGTCGTGTCCACGCGCGTGCCGGGACGGCGCCCGGTGCAGGTGCGCTCGACGGCGAAGGCGGTGCACTTCATCGAGTACGACGGACCGAGCGTGCGCGTCACCACGCTGACCGGGTGCGAGCGGCGAAAATGGAAAGGCGAGGAGCAGATCTGCGTCCGCTTCCGCGCCACTCATGCATGGCACTTCGACATGAGCGCGGCGAGCGATCCCGATCGCGCGTTCGAGCGACTGCCCTCGGGCGCGGCGTCGGGAGAGTGCGAGCCCTGGCAAGTCGATTGACAGATTTTTGCAGACGGGACGCGCCGAGCTAGCACGAATGCAGATGTCACGAGGCCTTTGCTATAGTGCCTCGAGCCATGGACATCAAGGATCTGCGCTATTTCGTCGCCGTCTATGAGGAGCGTGGATTCGCGCGCGCGGGCGTGCAGCTCGACACGGTGCAATCCAACGTATCGGCGCGTATCCGGCGACTCGAGTTGTTCCTCGGCGTGCAGCTGTTTGAACGCCATCGACGCGGCGTCATCGTCACCGACAAGGGCGAGAAGCTCTACCGGCACGCCAAGCGCGTGATCGCGCTGCTCGAAGAAACGCCGGCCGCCGTGAAGGGCAAGGAAGCGGCCTAGGCTGCGCAGGTCCGGAATCCGCAGAAGACGTCGGCGCGGTCCGCGGTGTAGAAATTGCGAAAGCCCGGGCGCGCCAGGTGCGCCGGCGTGGCGAAACTTCCGCCGCGCAGCGCGCGGTGCGTGCCGAACCACGGCTGCGAATAGTCCTCGTAGGGATCGGGCCAGAATCCGGGATACGGCTCGAACGGACTTGCAGTCCATTCCCAGACCGCACCGTGCGCGATCGGCCCGTGCCGCGCCGCGAACTCCCATTCGGCCTCCGTCGGCAGGCGCCGCCCCGCCCACCGGCAATGGGCCTCGGCCTCGGGCGCGCTCACATGCATGACGGGCGCCGCCGCCTCGAGCGGCCGCCAGCGGTCGAAGCACCTTTGCTCCCATCCTTCGCTGCCGAGGCGCCAATATCGCGGCGCCGCGCCGCCAGCCTCCACGTACGCGAGGTACTGCGCGTTCGTGACGGGCGCGCGCGCGATCCGGAACGGCCCGATGCTGACTTCGTGCGCCCACTTCTCGTTGTCGTAGGCGAATGCGCCGCCCGGCCGCGCGCCGCGCTCAAAGCGCCCGCCGGCCAGATCGAGGTCGCCGGGCGCATCCGCGGCTTTCGGGCCCGCGCCCGCCGGGTCCGGGTCACCCACGGTCTGGCGCGTGTAGTGGAAGGCCTCCGCGTGCATGTCCTCGTGCCCGGCGCATAACTCCGCGAAGTAGGCGAGCGCCGCGTTCTCCGGCTCGCGCTCAAGGCGCGCGAGGACACGCCCGAGCACGTCCTCGAGGTACCGGTGCGTCGCCTCGAGCGTCGGCAGCGGCAGGTCCCAGCGCGCACCGTGGGGAACGGTGGAGGAATCGTAGCGGACGTCGGCACCCGGCAGGATCGAGTCCATCGCCGTACCGCTGCGCGCGGTGCGCAGGCACCAGCGCTCCTGGAACCAGCCCACGTGCCCGAGCTCCCACAGCGGCGGATTGACGATGGCGAGCTTCGGTCCGAGCAGTCGCGCTCCCTCGAATCCGGCCGTCGCTCGCGCCGTGCGCGCGCGGGCTTCGTGCAGCATCGTCCGCAGACGATCGGGATCGCGCGCCATGCCCTGCTAGTCTAGCGGCATCCCATGTCGCGCATCGTTCTCGTCACCCCCGCGCGTGCCGGCGCGCGAAGCGGCAACCGCCATACCGCGCAGCGCTGGGCCGGGTTCTTGCGCGCCGACGGCCATCGCGTCGCGATGTCGACGACCTGGGACGGAACGCCCTGCGACGTCATGCTCGCGCTCCACGCGCGGCGCAGCCACGAGGCGATCGCCCGGTTTCGCGCGGCGCATCCGCGCGGCGGCCTGTGCGTAGCGCTTACAGGCACGGACCTCTATCGCGACCTGCCCGCCTCGGCCGAGGCGCGCCTCTCGCTCGCGTGGGCCGACCGCCTCATCGTGCTCCAGAGCGAGGCCCGGCACCGGCTGCCGTCGCGCGAGCGCCGCAAGGCGCGCGTCGTCTATCAGTCCTCGGACGTGCGCGCTCGGCGCGCTGCGCCCTCGCGCGTGTTCCGCATTGCCGTCGTGGGCCACCTGCGCGAGGAGAAGGACCCGTTTCGCGCTGCGGCGGCGCTCGCGCACCTGCCGCCGGCGCTCGGCGTCGAGGTGGTCCAGGTCGGCGGCGCGCTTTCGCCTGCCATGGCGCGCGAAGCGCGCCGGTGCATGGCGCGCGAGCCGCGCTACCGGTGGCTGGGCAGCCTGCCCCACGCGCGCGCGCTCGGCTGGATCGCGCGCAGCCACGTGCTGGTGGTCAGCTCGCGAATGGAGGGCGGCGCCAACGTGATCGCGGAAGCCGCGCGGCTCAGGGTGCCGGTGCTCGCCTCGCGCATCGAGGGCAACGTCGGCATGTTGGGGCGCGGCTACCCCGGCTACTACCGGACAGGCGACTCGAAGGCGCTGTCCCGGCTGATCCATCGCGCGCAGGCCGACGCCGACTTCTACGCGCGCCTTCAGCGCGCGATGGCGGCAAGGCGCAGCAGGCACGCGCCGTCGGCCGAGCGCTCGGCGCTCTCGGAGGCCTTGCGCGGGATGCGCCCGAGAAGCTCGAGCACCTTGCTGCGCGCGGGCGCCTCCGTCCAATCCAGGGCGCCGAAGCCCCAGTAGCGGATGCGGCCCTCCGCGTCCACAAGGTAGGTGGCCGGCAGCACGCGCGCCATCCATGCACGCGCGGCCTGGGTGTCGGCGTCCAGCAGCACCGGGAGGCCGAGCGGATTCTGCTCGAGGAAATTTCGAACGCGCGAAGGCGGCTCGCCAAGGTTGATGGCGAGGACCTCGAAGGGCTGCCCTTCGAGCGAGCGGCGCAGGCGCTCGATCGAAGGCATTTCCTCGCGGCACGGCCCGCACCACGTGGCCCAGAAGTTCACCAGTACCACGCGGCCGCGGTAGTCGGCGAGCTGGTGCACGCGGCCCTGCAGGTCCGGGAGTGCGAGCTCCGGCGTCGGGCCCTGCCAGGACTTGAGGTCCTGCGCGGAGGCTGTCGTCGCCAGCGCGCAGGCGGCGAGCGCGAGCAGCCAGCGCACTAGGCGGACACCTCGCGCGCGGTGATCGTGTATTTCACGTGGTCGGGGTCGAGCGGATCGCGCCGCTCGCCGCCCGATTCGGCGTAGATGTACATCAGGTAGGACAGCACGGGACCGCTCGACCCGGGCAGCGCGATGTCGTGGCCCCGGTTGTAAGGGAGCCAGTTCATTTCCCAGCTCCCGAACAGGCGCTTGCGCGCCGCGACGACCTTGGGGTCGTCGATGCCGAGGTGACCCGGCGGCTCCTCGAGCACAACCTTGCGCACGTCCGCGGGATCGACCGCGATCCAGCCATAGCCGTCGGCGAAGAATTCCGCGCGGCAATGCTGCGCCTTGGTGACGTTGGCGGTGCCCGCGCCCAGGCTCTTGTAGCCGTACGCCGAAGGCGCAACGCGCACGCCGTAGACGTCCCGCGCTGGCACGCCAACCGCGCGCGCCAGGCCGACGAATATCGCATTTAGGTCGCCACACTTGCCGCCCAGGTTCCCCGATTCCAGCATTCCCTTCACGTCGCCCCAGCCGCAGCCGCGCACCTTCGGATCGCGGAACGTGTTATCGACGACCCATTCGTAGATCGCGCGCGCCTTCTCGACGTCGCCGTGCGCGCCTCGGGTCGCCTCCAGCGCGGTCTTGCGCACGATTCCGTCGGTGGGGATGAGCTCGGTGGGCGCCGTGTAGTGCGCGCGGTTCTCCGCCTCGAGGCGGATCGACGAGTCCGCGGGCCGCGTCAGGTCGGTCGCGCGGTCGCGCGTCATGAAGCGGCTCGTCACCTCGAGTACGGGCGCGGGCTCGCCAGCGGCCCAATCGGCCGCCACCATGCTCGAGCCGAACTTGGCCTCGGTCGCGACGCGCGCTTGCGAGGCGTTGCCGCTCCATTGGCTGTCGATGGCGCGGAACCAGTCGGTCGGCTGGACCAGCGGCAGCGGCACCCACGCGCGCGACACACCGCTCGGTCCGAGCACCTCGACGCGGGTTACGGTCTCGAACGTGCGCCAGCCCTCGGCTGCCCGCGCGCCGCGCCAGGGCAACGCGGCCGTGGCCGCGGCCGCGGCGGAAGTCTTGAGGAAGATTCTGCGGTCCATAGGAGCTCCTTGTGTCAACTGTCAGATGTCCAACTCGGCCAGCACGCGCAGGTGCAGCACGACGCTGCGCGCCAGCGCCGGCAGCGCATAGCCGCCCTCCAGCATCGAGACGATGCGTCCCTGCGCGTGGCGATCGGCGACGGACTTGACCTCGCGCGTGACCCAGGCGTAATCGTCGTCGGTCAGCGAGAGCATCGCCATGTCATCCTCGACGTGCGCGTCGAATCCAGCGGAAAAGAGCACGAGCTGCGGGCGGAAGCGCTCGAGCGCGGGCAGCCACGCGTCGGCAACTGCCGCGCGGAACTGCCTGGAACCGGCGCCCGCCGACAGCGGCACGTTGACCATGTTCGGCGCCGGATCCTCCGTCCCGCTGTACGGGTAGAACGGATGCTGGAAAGTCGAAGCCATCAGCACGCGCGGGTCGGACTCGAAGATGTCCTCGGTGCCGTTGCCGTGGTGCACGTCGAAGTCGATGATCGCCACGCGCTCCAGCCCGTGCGCCTCGAGCGCGTGCCGCGCGGCGACCGCCACGTTGTTGAAGATGCAGAAGCCCATCGGGCGCGCGCGGCAGGCATGGTGCCCCGGCGGGCGCACGCTGCAGAACGCCGCGTCCGTCTGCGCGTGCATCACGAGGTCGGTCGCGAGCACGGCTGCGCCCGCGGCGCGCAGCGCGGCCTGCAGCGAGTACGGATTCATCGCGGTGTCCGGATCGAGGTGCACGGTCCCCTCGCTTGGCGCGGCGTCGCGAATCGCGCGCAGGTACTCGGCAGGATGCACGCGCGTAAGCTGCTCGTCAGTTGCGAGCGGCGCTTCGTGACGCTCGAGGAACTGGCCAATGCCCGAGGCGATCAGCTGGTCCTCGATCGCGGTCAGGCGCTCGGGCCGCTCGGGATGCCATTCGCCCATCTCGTGCTTGAGGCAGTCCGCGTGCGTGACAAATGCCACGGTCATGGTCGCTCAAATCATACCTTGTACAATTGCCCGATGTTGCTGAAGACGCAGATCAAACCGGTGCGCACCGAGCGCCCGATCGACCGGCTCGTCGCCGCAGCGAGCGAGGTGATCCTCGGCAAGGAACCGCAGGTTCGACTGGCGCTCGCCTGCCTGATCGCGCGCGGCCACTTGCTGATCGAGGACCTTCCCGGCGTGGGCAAGACCACGCTCGCGCACGTGCTGGCGCGCACGCTCGGGCTGCAGTTCCAGCGCATCCAGTTCACCAGCGACATGCTGCCAGCCGACATTCTCGGGGTCTCCGTGTATGAGAGGGACAGAGGCAGCTTCAAGTTCCATCCCGGCCCGATCTTTGCGCAGTTGATCCTCGCCGACGAGGTGAATCGCACTACGCCCAAGACGCAGAGCGCGCTGCTGGAGGCGATGGAGGAGCACCAGGTGACGGTGGAGACCGAGACGCGCAAGCTTCCCGAGCCCTTCTTCGTCATCGCCACGCAGAATCCGTCCGAGCAGGTCGGTACCTTTCCGCTGCCCGAGTCGCAGCTCGACCGCTTCCTGATGCGCATCGAGCTCGGCTATCCCGGCCGCGACGCCGAGCGCGCGCTGCTGTCGGGCGCCGACCGGCGCGACCTGCTCGCGTGCCTTGCGCCGAGCCTGACGCCGGCCGAGCTGGTCGCGCTGCAGGCCGAGGCGCAGCGCGTTCATGTCGCCCCCGCCCTGCTCGACTATGTGCAAGCGATCGTGGAGCACACGCGTCGTTCTGCGGACTACGTCGCGGGGCTTTCGCCGCGCGCTGCGCTCGCGCTGGTTCACTCGGCGCGCGCCTGGGCGCTGCTCGAAGGCCGCGACAAGGTGATTCCGGAGGACGTGCAGGCGGTGCTGCCCGGCGTGGCGACGCACCGGCTGCGCCCGGCGCACGACTCGGCTCGCCGCGTCGACGTCGGTGCGCGCCTGCTCGCCGCGGTTCCGATTCCCTGAGCCCCTAGGCCGCCGCGCGCTCGGCGCGCCGGCGCTCGTGCTCGCGCAGGTGGCGCTTGCGGAGCCGGATCGACTTCGGCGTGATTTCCACGAGCTCGTCGTCAGCGATGAACTCCACTGCATACTCGAGTGTGAGGCCGATCGGCGGCGTGAGGTCGATCGCCTCGTCCTTGCCCGATGCGCGGATGTTGGTGAGCTGCTTGGTGCGGATCGGGTTGACCACCAGGTCGTTGTCGCGGCTGTGGATGCCGATGATCATGCCCTCGTACACCGGATCGCCGGGATGCACGAACATGCGCCCGCGCTCCTGCAGCTTCCACAGCGCATAGGCGACGGCGACACCGTCGTCCTGCGAGACCAGCACGCCGTTCCTGCGCTCGGCCATGTCCTCGGCGTTCGCCGGCGCGTACTCGTCGAACACGTGGCTCATGACGCCCGTGCCGCGCGTGAGCGTCATGAATTCGCCCTGGAAGCCGATGAGGCCCCGCGCCGGAATGCGGTAGTCGAGGCGCACGCGCCCCTTGCCGTCGGGCTGCATCTCGAGCAGCTCGCCCCGGCGCCGCCCGAGCTCCTCCATGACGCCGCCCTGATTGACTTCCTCGACGTCCACCGTCAGCACCTCGAAGGGCTCGCTGCGCACGCCACCGATGACCTTGTAGACCACGCGCGGGCGCGAGACCGCGATCTCGTAGCCCTCGCGGCGCATGTTCTCCAGCAGGATCGTCAGGTGCAGCTCGCCGCGCCCATGCACGATGAACGTGTCGGTGTCTTCCGGGTATTCGACGCGCAGAGCGACGTTCGACTTGGTCTCGCGCTCCAGGCGCTCGCGGATCTGGCGGCTGGTGACGTACTTGCCCTCGCGGCCGGCGAGCGGCGAGGCGTTGACGAGAAAATTCATCGTCAGCGTCGGCTCGTCCACCTTGAGCAGCGGCAGCGCATCCGGATGCTCGGGGTGGCACAGCGTCGTGCCGATGCCGAGCTCCTCGATGCCGTTGACGAGCACGATGTCGCCGGCCTGCGCCTCCTCGACCTGCACGCGCTGCAGGCCCTCGAACATCAGCACCTGGTTCACCTTGGCCTTCAGCGGCGCGGCCTCGGGCCCGTTCAGGACGAGGACTTCCTGCGCGGCGCGCAGGCGCCCGCGGCGGATGCGGCCGATGCCGATCTTGCCGACATAGCTCGAATAGTCGAGCGAGCAGATCTGCAGCTGCAGCGGCGCATCGGCGTCCTCGTCGCGCATCGGCACGTACTCGAGGATGGCCTCGAACAGCGCCTTCATGTCGGTGCCACGCACGCCCGGCTCGCGGCTCGCCCAGCCTTCCAGCGCCGATGCGTACACCACGGGAAAGTCGAGCTGCTCCTCGGTCGCGCCGAGCTTGTCGAACAGGTCGAAGGTCTGGTTCACGGTCCACTGCGCACGCGCGCCGGGCCGGTCCACCTTATTGACGACAACAATCGGCTTCAGGCCCTGCGCCAGCGCCTTGCGCGTGACAAATCGCGTCTGCGGCATGGGGCCCTCCACCGCGTCCACCAGCAGCAGCACGCCGTCGACCATGGACAGCACGCGCTCGACCTCGCCGCCGAAGTCGGCATGTCCCGGTGTGTCGACGATGTTGATGTGCGTACCCTCGTAGCGCACCGCGCAGTTCTTGGCGAGGATGGTGATGCCGCGCTCGCGCTCCAGGTCGTTGGAGTCCATCACTCGCTCCTCGAGGTGCTCGTGGGCGGCGAAGGTGCCCGCGGCGCGCAGCAGTTTGTCGACCAGCGTGGTCTTGCCGTGGTCGACGTGGGCGATGATGGCGAGGTTGCGGAGCGCGCGCGGCATGACGTTGATCAGAAAAGAAAAAGGCCGCGCATTGTACGCGACTTAGCGCTGGCCGTGTTGCGGCGCAATGATCTCGCGGCAACCGGTGCAGCACGGCGGCACCCGCCTCGACGCGAGCTCCCCCGCAATATGATCGGTGGATACGAACTGGCGCACGTCCTTGATGAAGCAGCAGGGCATTTCCACGCCGTGCAAGTCGTAGTAGCGCATGTCGCGCCGGTCAATTCGACGGCAGGCGTAAGTGTAGTCGGACGGGCGGTGGAGCTTCACGAGCGCGGGATACCGGTAGTTGTAGTCCGGCTTCTGCTGGATGGCCTGCACCACATGGCTGCGGAAGCCGCGTTCGCCGAGCCAGTCCCGCAGCGGACCGAGCGGCTGACCGTAGTCAACCGTGTGCACCACGATGCGCTCGGGCGCCATGCAGGCAGCGAGCCGCTCGAGATTCCGCAGTACGTTGCGCAGGCGCAGCCGGCCGATTCTCTCGGCTTCGGCTGGGTCGAGCGTGTCCACCGATACGCCAATCGACGGGAACGCCGCCGCGAGGCGCCTCGAGTCGCGGATCAGGCTGCCATTGGTGATCGTGTACGGGATCTTGCCCGCCGCCTGCACGCGCTCGACCATGCGCCAGAAATCCCGGTGCGCCATCGGCTCGCCCTCGCCCTGCAGCGACACGGAGAAGCGCCCCTCGGGCAGGCGTGCGATCACGCCTTCGAAGCACTCCCAGGTCATGTGTTCCTGGGGCATGTCGCGCCCGGCGCAGTAGAAGCAGCGGTAGTTGCAGATCGTCGTGATCTCGATCTGCGCGAACACGTCAGCCCCTGACCGCGGTTGCGATCGTTTTCTGGATCGCCTCGGCCGCTGTCCGCGGGTCCGCGGCGTCGCGAATCGGGCGACCGACCACGATATAGTCCGCGCCATTGTCAAAAGCCCGCGCGACGTCGACCACCCGCTTCTGGTCCTGCGCGCCTGCGCCGGCGGGACGCACCCCCGGCGTAACCACGAGTAGCCGGTCGCCGAACTCGGCCTTGATCCGCGGCGCCTCGAGACCGGAAGCGACTACGCCGTCGCAGCCCGACTCGAGCGCGGCGCGCGCACGCTGCAGCACGAGATCCTCGACGCTGCCCGTGTAGCCCATCTCGGCGAGGTTGCGCTGGTCGAAACTCGTGAGCACCGTGACGGCGAGGATCTTGAGCGCGCCCTTCTCGGCCGCGGCCGCCTCCAGAATCGAGCGCTCCGCGTGCACGGTGAGGAACGTCGCTCCGCTCGCCCGCAGGTTCGCCACGGCGCGGCGCACCGTTTCCGGGATGTCGTAGAGCTTGAGATCGGCGAAAACACTTGCCCCGCGCCCGCGCAGCCACTGCAGCAACTCGAAGTAGCCCCCGGCGCTGAAGAGCTCCAGCCCGATCTTGTAGAAATGCACCGCGTCGCCGAGCCGCTCGACAAGCGCGCGCGCGGCAGCGGCGTCGGGCAGGTCGAGGGCGGCGATCAGGCGCTCGCGGTTTGCGATCGGGATCATGCGACGGCGTCCTCCTCCAACAAGTCCTGCAGGGTTGCGGTCAGGTGCTCGCCGGCGCGCGCCAACTGCTCGGCCAGCGCAGTGGGTACCGCGTAGCGGACGACCTCGGCATCGATGGCGAAGGCGCGCAGCACCTCGCTCATGGCGATGGCGCCGGGATCGCGCGCGAGCAGCCAGTTCTCGCGCTCGGTGCGTTCGGCCCATCCCCGCGCCGCGCAGCGCTCGAGTATTTCCTCGCAGCGCTCCGGCGCCAGCCGCGCCTGGAGCGCAATGCGCCCGGCCGCCATCGGACCCTCGGTCCGGTGCGCGAGCGCGAGCGTGCGCAGCACCGCCACGGCGTCGACCAGATCGCGCCCCGGCGCCTCGCCCGCAGGGGCGTGGAAGGCCCGAAACGACGGCAGCGCGGCGGTCAGCGTCGCGCCGAGTAGCACGACGACCCACGACACGTAGAGCCACAGCAGGAAGATCGGCACCGCCGCGAACGCACCGTAGATCAGGGCGTAGGTTGGGAACCGGGCGATGTACAGCGCGAACCCGCGCTTGGCGAGCTCGAACAGCACGCCGGCCACGATCCCGCCGGCTAGCGCATGGCGCGGGACGATGCGGCGGTACGGGACGACCAGGTACAGCATCGTAAAGGCGGCGCAGGTAAAGACGAACGGCAGCAACGCGAGGATCGACCGCGTGAGGTGGCCGAGGTCGAGCAGGCCGAGCGAACTGCCAACGAGGAAAGACGTCATCGAGAGGCTCACGCCCATCAGCACGGGGCCGAGCGACAGCACCGCCCAGTACATCAGCAGGCGCCGGGCGATTCCGCGCCGGCGGCGCACGCGGAACATGCGGTTCAGGACTTCGTCCACGGTGAGCATCAGCATCAGCGCGGTCACCGCGAGGAAGGCGATCCCGACTGCCGTGAGGCGGCCCGCCTTTGCGGCGAAGCTGCTCAGCTGCTGGCTTACGCGCGCCCCGCCCTGGGGCAAGAGCTGGGTCGACACGTAGCTGGCGAGCGCGTCGATTGCACGATCGAATACGGGAAACGCCGTCGACAAGGCGAGCGCCACAGTCACGAGGGGCACCAGTGCAAGCAGCGTCGTGAACGTGAGCGAGCCCGCGGTCTGGAATCCGCGGTCGTCGCGAAGGCGTCGCACCAACGCCTTGCAGAACTCGAGCAGCGCGCGAATATCAGGGCGGCGCATCGGGGCCTTATGATACAGGGGCATGGCCGAGATTCTGGTCCTGTACTACAGCGTGGGCGGGTCGGTGCGCCGCATGGCCGAGCTCGTCGCCGAAGGCGTGGAACGCGTGCCCGGCGCGGCGGCGCGATTGCGAACGGTGCCCAGGGTTGCGCCGGCAACGGAGCGCGCGGAGCCCGCGATTCCGCCGAGCGGCGCGCCCTACTGCGAGTTGAAAGACCTCGAGGATTGCAATGCCCTCGCGCTCGGCAGCCCCACGCGCTTTGGCAACATGGCGGCGCCGATCAAGCATTTCCTCGACGGCACCGGGCCGCTGTGGCTGAAAGGATCGCTCGCGGGCAAGCCCGCGTGCGTATTCACCGCCACGGCTTCGATGCACGGCGGCCAGGAGACGACGCTGGTGACGATGATGCTGCCGCTCCTGCATCACGGCATGCTGATCCTCGGCCTGCCCTACACGCAGGCCGAGCTGAGCGCGACTCGCACGGGCGGCTCGCCCTACGGGCCAAGCCACTTTGCGGGCGTCGCCGACGACGAGCCGGTGACCGATGCCGAGCGCGCGCTGTGCATCGCACAGGGCCGGCGGCTGGCCGAGATCGCGGTGCGGCTGTCGCGCTAGCAGCATGGCGCGCGTCGTCTTCACGTCGAACCTGCAGCGCCACGTACGCTGCCCGGAGTCGCGCGTTGCACCGGGCACGGTCGCGAGCGCGCTGGCCGAGGTTTTCGCCGCGCAGCCCTGGGCGCGCTCCTACGTTCTCGACGAGCAGGGGCAGCTGCGCAGGCATGTGACGGTGTTCGTCGACGGCACGCGCGTCCGCGATCGGGATCGCCTGAGCGACCCGGTTGGCGAGTCGAGCGAGGTCTATGTGATGCAGGCGCTTACCGGAGGCTGATCATGAAACTCTACATCGGCACGCGCAAAGGGCTCTTCATCGCGGGCGCCCGCGGCATCGGCAAGCCGCATTTCCTCGGCGATCCGGTGAGCATGGTGCTGCCCGATCGCGACGGCACGCTGTATGCGGCGCTCAACCTGGGGCATTTCGGCGTGAAGCTGCGCCGCAGCCGGGACGGCGGCAAGTCCTGGCAAGAAGTCGCGGCCCCGGAGTACCCGCCACAGCCCAAGGACTCGACGGACAAGACGCCGTGGAAGCTCGTGCAGCTCTGGTCGCTGGAATCCGATGGCAAGCGCCTCTGGGCGGGGACGATTCCCGGGGGCCTGTTCACGTCGGAGGACCGCGGCGCGAGCTGGACGCTGGTACGCAGCCTGTGGGACCGGCCCGAACGCATGGAGTGGACCGGCGGCGGCTACGACCATGCCGGAGTCCACTCCATTGCCATCGACCCGAAGGACCCGAAGCGCATCACCGTGGGCGTGTCCACAGGCGGCGCCTGGCAAACGCGCGACGGGGGTCGTAAATGGTCGATCTGCGCGCAGGGAATGTACGCGGAGTACATGCCGCCCGAGATGAAATTCGAACAGAACGCGCAGGACGTGCACCGCCTCGTACTTTGCGCGTCCCGTCCCGACGTGATGTGGGCGCAGCACCATAACGGCGTCTTCCGTTCCACCGACGGCGCGGCCAGCTGGCGGGAGGTCACCGCAGTCCGCCCCTCCAAGTTTGGCTTCGCCGTGGCGGTGCACCCGAAGGATCCCGACCTCGCGTGGTTCGTGCCCGCGGTAAAGGACGAGTGCCGAGTCCCGGTGGATGCGAAGCTCGTGGTCGCGCGAACGCGCGACGGCGGCAGGAGCTTCCAGGTGCTGAGCAAGGGGCTGCCGAAGACGCCCGCCTACGACCTCGTCTACCGGCACTGCCTGGACGTGGACGGAACCGGCAAGCGAGTCGCCTTCGGCTCGACCACGGGAGGACTCTGGCTTTCCGAGGACCAGGGCGATTCCTGGCGCTGCCTGTCCTCCCAGTTGCCGCCGATCCATTGCGTGCGCTTCGGCTAGCAGCCTCCGGCGGCCTGGTCGGCCTGGTGCTCCTGGGCCTCGCCTGGGAGATGTGGCTCGCCCCGCTCAGGCCGGGCGGCTCGTTCCTCGCGCTCAAGGCAGCGCCGCTCGCCCTGGCCCTGCCGGGCATCCTGTCCGGCCGCCGCTACACCTACCAGTGGTCGTCGATGCTGGTCCTCGCCTACTTCGCCGAGGGCGTCGTAAGGGCCTGGAGCGAGCGCGGCGCCAGCCAGGTCTGTGCGATCGCGGAGGTCGCGCTCAGTCTCGCCTTCTTCGCCGCGGTCGTGGCCTACGCACGGCGAACGCGAGCGGGCGCCTAGTCGCGCCGGCCCTCGCGCCCGGGCTGCGAGACCACGCCGAGGATGCGGATGTGCGCTGTGCGGCCACCGGGGACCGGCCAGTCGATGCGCTGGCCGACCGACAGGCCGAGCAATGCGCCGCCGAGCGGCGCCAGGATCGACACCTTGTCTTCACCACCGGTCGCTTCCCTCGGATAGCACAGGGTGCGCTCGAATTCCCGGCCGCTTTCCTCGTCGGCGAAGCGCACGGTGGAATTCATCGTCACCAGGTCTTTCGGGACGTCCTGCGGCTCGACGATGTGCGCTCGGTCCAGCTCCGAGCGCAGGCCATCGGCGATCTCGGGCGCCCCCGCGCGCAGCTCGCTGAGCAGGCCCTCGAGCCGGTCCAGATCCGCCGTCGAGACGGTGATCTCGGGCCGCTTCAGTTTGCCTTCAGTCATGCTGCACCTCCAATCAATGCGGATGTTGCGGGTTCAGGCGCTCGGTCTTGCTCGCCAGCTTGTTCAGCGCGCTGATGTAGGCCTTGGCCGATGCGACGACGATGTCGGTGTCCGCGCCCACGCCGTTGACGATGCGGCCGCCCTTGGACAGCCGCACGGTCACCTCGCCCTGCGACTCGGTGCCCTGCGTGACTGCATTCACCGAATACAGCAGCAGCTCCGCGCCGCTCTTGGCCAACAATTCGATCGCCTTGAAGGTCGCGTCCACGGGTCCGTCGCCCTGCGATTCGGCCTTGCGCTCGGCGCCGTTCTCAGCGAGCACGATGCGCGCGTGCGGCTTTTCACCCATGCCGCTCGCCTGATTCATGGTGACCAGCCGCCAGTGCTCGTCGCCTGCCGCTCCGGCCTGCTGCGCCACCAGGGCCTGCAGGTCCTCGTCGAAGATGTCGGCCTTCTTGTCGGCCAGGTCCTTGAAGCGCTGGAACGCCTTGTTGTAGGCGTCCTCGCCGTCGAGCTCGATGCCGATCTCCTTCAGGCGCTGCTTGAACGCGGTGCGGCCCGAGAGCTTCCCCAGCACGATGCGATTGGTCGTCCAGCCCACATCCTCGGCGGTCATGATCTCGTAGGTCTCGCGCGCCTTCAGCACGCCGTCCTGGTGGATGCCGGAAGCGTGAGCGAACGCGTTGGCGCCGACGACCGCCTTGTTCGGCTGCACGACAAAGCCGGTGATCTGCGACACCAGTCGCGAGGTCGGCACGATCTGCGTCGTGTCGAGTTGCGTGTCGAGATCGAAGAAATCCCTGCGCGTGCGCAGGGCCATCACCACTTCTTCGAGGGAGGTGTTGCCGGCGCGCTCGCCCAGGCCGTTGATCGTGCATTCGATCTGGCGCGCCCCGCCGATGACGACGGCGGCGAGGGAATTGGCGACCGCCATGCCGAGGTCATTGTGGCAGTGCACGCTCCACACCGCCTTGTCCGAATTGGGCACGCGCTCGCGCAACGAGCGGATCATCGCGCCGAACTGCTCCGGCACCGCGTAGCCGACAGTGTCAGGAATGTTGATCGTGGTCGCGCCCTCCTTGATCACGGCTTCGAGCACGCGGCACAGGAACTCCGGATCCGAGCGGCTGGCGTCCTCGGGCGAGAACTCGACGTCGGGACAGGCATTCTTCGCGTAGCGCACCGAGAGCTTCGACTGCTCGAGCACCTGCTCGGGCGTCATGCGCAGCTTCTTCTCCATGTGCAGGGCGCTGGTGGCGATGAAGGTGTGCACGCGCCACGACTTGGCGCCTTTCAGCGCGTCGATACCGCGCTGGATGTCGCGGTCGTTGGCGCGGCACAGGCCGGCGACCGTCGAGTCCTTCACGACCCGGGCGATGGCCTGCACGGCCTCGAAATCACCGTTGGAGGACGCGGGGAAGCCCGCTTCGATCACGTCGACGCGCATGCGCTCCAGCGCCCGCGCGATGCGCAGCTTCTCGTCGCGCGTCATCGACGCGCCAGGGCTCTGTTCGCCGTCGCGCATGGTGGTGTCGAAGATGATCAATTTGCCCTTGGTCATGTGCCGCTCCTCGTGGGAATGCGATGGGTCCTTGCCGCCGGGTGGGCGGTGAGGGGTACTGCCGAATTGGGGGGTTTAGTTTGTGCGCGCGGGGCGCAGCAGCAGGCCGCCCAGCGCGAGAAGCGCGAGCGTGAGGGTGATGCCGAGAAACATCGCCTGATGCATGCGGCGACTATAGCCCGCGCCGCGCGCGGGCGTCAAGGACGGGGACGCGGCCGCTTGCCGAGCGCCCAGAGCACGTAGCCCGACAGTCCATAGGCGCAGAACAGCAGGAACAGCACGACCGGAGGATTCGACGACACCAGCACGAAACCCAGCACGATCAGCAGGATCGCCCAGAACGGCACGCTTTTCCTGAAGTTGACGTCCTTGAAGCTGTAGAACGGGGCGTTCGACACCATGGTCAGCCCGCCGTAGAGCGCGACCAGGGCTGCGATCCAGGGCAGGCCGTAGGCGTCGACCTGGATCTTGTTGTCATGCACCAGCCAGACGAAGCCGGCCACGAGCGCCGCGGCGGCCGGGCTCGGCAGGCCCTGGAAATAGCGCTTGTCGACGACGTCGATCATGATGTTGAAGCGCGCAAGCCTCAGCGCCGCGCCCACGCAATAAACGAAGGCCGCGACCCAGCCGATGCGGCCGAGGTCCTTCAGCACCCATTCGTACAGCACGAGGGCGGGCGCCGCGCCAAAGGACACCATGTCGGACAGGCTGTCGTACTCGGCGCCGAACGCGCTTTGCGTGCGCGTCAGGCGGGCGACGCGGCCGTCCAGGCCGTCGAGCAGCCCCGCGACGAAGATCGCCACCGCCGACTCGCCGAAGCGCCCGTTCATCGCCTGCACGATGGCGTAGAAGCCGGCGAACAGCGCGGCGGTCGTGAACAGATTGGGCAGCAGGTAGATGCCGCGCCGGCGCAAGGTGCCGGCACGGGGCGGCATCAGGCCAGGCAGGTAGTCCTGCTTCTGCTGCTCGCGCAGTTCGGCCATCGTCAGTCCTCCGTTCCCAGCCTTGCCAGCACCGACTCCGCAGCGTAGACCTTGTCGCCGATCGCCGCCACCGGCCGGGCGTCGAGCGGCAGGTAGACGTCGACGCGCGAGCCGAAGCGGATGAAGCCGAAGCGCTGCCCGCGCCCAAGCGCGGCGCCTTCGCCGACGTAGCACAGGATCCGGCGCGCTACGAGGCCGGCGATCTGCACGCAGGTCACGTCGGCGCCCGCGTCCGTGCGCAGCCACAGCGCGTTGCGCTCGTTTTCGATCGAGGCCTTGTCGAGCGCCGCGTTGAAAAAGCTTCCGGCGTGATACCAGCGGCGCTGTACCGTGCCGTCGACCGGCGAGCGGTTCGAATGCACGTTGAAGACATTCATGAACACGCTGATCTTGAGCGCGTCGCGCTCGAGCCACGGGTCGCGCGCCTTTTCCACCGCGACGATGCGGCCATCGGCAGGGGAGACGACTGCACCGGGCACATCGGGCACGTCGCGGGGCGGGTCGCGGAAGAACTG
Organism: Burkholderiales bacterium; assembly: GCA_050741015.1. Lineage (GTDB taxonomy): Bacteria > Pseudomonadota > Gammaproteobacteria > Burkholderiales > SG8-39 > JAABQT01. The sequence continues at coordinate 19,444 of JBOIFE010000271.1, forward strand.
CAGGACGAAGAGCGCCGCGACCCACACCGGCAGCGACCAGCCAAAGCCGGCAACCCAGGATATGCCCAGCGCGGCGGCTATGGCGAGGCCGAGGAACGGCCAGCCCTCGCGCGCGATGAGCGGATGCGGGTAAGGCGGGCGCACTACGCGGGCGTCAGTTCTTGGAGGTATCGACGAGCCGGTTCTTGCGAATCCACGGCATCATCTCGCGCAGCCGCGCGCCGACCTTTTCGATCGGCAGTTCCGCGGTCATGCGCCGGCGGCTGAGCAGCTCGGGGGCGCCAGCGCGGTTCTCGAGCACGAAATCCTTCGCGTACTCGCCGGTCTGGATGCGGCCGAGGATTTCCTTCATGCGCGCGCGCGTGCCCGCGTCGATGATTTTCGGCCCGCTGACGTACTCGCCGTACTCGGCATTGTTGGAGATGGAGTAGTTCATGGTGCCGATGCCGCCCTCGTACATCAGGTCGACGATCAGCTTGAGCTCGTGCAGGCACTCGAAATACGCCATCTCCGGGGCGTAGCCGGCGTCCACCAGCGTATCGAAGCCGGCCTTGACCAGCTCGACGCAGCCGCCGCACAGCAC
>JBOIFE010000272.1:0-2917 GCA_050741015.1 Burkholderiales bacterium
CGCGGCCGCGCAGTCCACGCGGATGTGCCCTTAGGCGAGCCAGGCCTGCAGGCGGCTCCTCGAGTACTGCGGGAACATGCGCGCCAGCGCCTGGTCCAACCGCATCCCCGCCAGCGCGCGCGGCGCCTCGGCCTCCATCGCCACGGCCAGGCCCGTCTCCCAGTCGGCGGCCTCATCGTCCGTATAATCGCGCCCCATCATGCGAGCAAGTGTACTGGCACTGGCCGCCGCGGCGCTGCTCGCCGCGGGCTGCGGCAGCACGCCGGAGGCGCCCGACGAGACCGCCAACTGGACCGTCGAGCACCTCTATGGCGAGGCGCACGACGCGATGAAGAGCCGGGACTGGAAGAAGGCGATCGACCTGCTGGACAAGCTGGAGGGACGATTTCCCTACGGCCGCTACGCGCAGCAGTCGCTGCTCGACGTGGCGTACGCCCACTGGAAGTACGACGAGCGACCGGCCGCGATCGCCTCGCTCGACCGCTTCATCAAGCAGTATCCGAGCCACGAGTCGCTCGACTACGCGTACTACCTGAAGGGCGTCATCTTCTTCACCGAGGCCCCGGGGCTGTTCGCGTTCCTGTCGGAGCCCGATTTCGCCGAGCGCGACCCGAAGGCCTCGCGCGAGGCCTTCGTCGCCTTTCACGAGGTGACGACGCGGTTCCCGGGCTCCAAATACGCGCCGGACTCGGCACAGCGCATGCGCTATCTCGTCAACTCGCTGGCGCGCCACGAGGTCCATGTCGCTCGCTACTACATGAAGCGCGAGGCCTACGTCGCGGCAGCCAACCGCGCGCAGCAGGCAGTGCTGAACTTCCCGCAGGCACCCGCGACCGAAGAAGCGCTCTACATCATGATCGAGGCCTACAAGGCCCTCGGGCTGGAGGCCCTGCGCGCGGACACCGAGCGCCTGATGCACCTCAACTTCCCCAAGAGCGCCTGGTACCAGGGACCGGTGAAGCGCGACGTGTCCTGGTGGCGGATCTGGGACCCGGACTGGTAACTAGAGTTTCAACCCCTCGTCCGCGACGTACTGGCGGATGATGGATTCCACGTCCGCGTCGGCCTTGAAGCCCATCGCAAGCGACCGCGGCGTGCGGAAGTTGGCCGGCCAGGTCTTCACGATCGCCTGGATTCGCGCGTCGGGCTTGAACACCACGCGCTCGGCGGCCTTCGCGCCCGCGACCTTCTTCAGCGCCGCCACCATCTCGGCGACTGTCGCAGTGATCCCCGGCAGGTTGAGCCACCGCCGCGTGCCCCAGGCCTCGGGAGCGAGTTCCCAGGCATGGAGGAACGCCTCCACCACGCGGCCGGGCGAGAGCATCCAGACGCCGGTGTCGGGTCCAACCGGGCACTCGCTTGGCTGGCCGTTCAACGGCTCGCGCAGGATTCCGCTCGCGAACGACGAGGCCGCCGCGTTGGGCTTGCCGGCGCGCACCACGATGGTCGGCAGCCGCAGCGACCGCCCGTCGAGGGAGCCCTTCCTCGAATAGTCGCTGACGAGGTATTCGCCGATCACCTTCTGCGCGCCGTAGGAGGTCTGCGGGTTGGCGAGCGTCTCGTCGTCGAGCACGGCCGGCAGGTCGCCGCCGAAGGCTGCGACCGAGCTCGTATAGACCAGACGCGGTGGCCGCGCGCACTTTCGCATCTGTTCGAGCAGCAGCTGCATGCCGCGCAGGTTCACGCGCATGCCGAGGTCGAAATCGGCCTCGGCGGCGCCGCTCACGACCGCCGCAAGGTGGAAGACGGCGTCGGTGTCGGGCGGGCATACCGCCGCGATCGTCGCCGCGTCGCTGACGTCGCCGACGACGGCCCGCAGCCGGGGATCGGCCGCCGCCGCGGGCGGAAACGCCCCGTCGAGCAGCGTGAGCGCGGTGATCGCGCGCCCGCCGAGCTGCCCGCGCGCGAGCAGCGCCCGGGCGAGCCGAAATCCGAGAAAGCCGCCGCCGCCGGTGATGAGGATCTTCATGCGCCAATTCTAGCGAAGAACGCGCGCACGTCCGCGAGCTCCCTCGTCGGTGTCATCGGCGGCAGGCTCGCGCGCACCAGGCGCCCGTAGGGCCGCGAGTACAGGCGCGGGTCGCACAGCATCAGCACGCCGCGTTCGGATTCTCCGCGGATCAGGCGGCCCGCGCCCTGCTTGAGCTGGAGGATCGCCTGCGGCAGTTGCAGCTCCGTGAACGGGTTGCCGCCGCGCGCGCGCAGCGCCTCGATGCGCGCGGCGAGCACGGGATCATCGGGCGGAGCGAACGGCAGCTTGTCGAGGATGACGACCGACAGCGCCTCGCCGCGCACGTCCACGCCCTCGCGGAACGACGCGCTGCCGAGCAGCACCGCGTTGCCGAGGCGGCGAAAGCGCTCGAGCAGCGCGCTCCTCGAGCCCTCGCCCTGCACGAGCAGCGGATAAGGCAGCCGGCCGGCGAGAAGCTCGCGCGCGCGGCGCAGCGCGCGCAGCGTCGTGAACAGCAGGAACGCGCGCCCGCCGCTCGCCTCCAGCACCGGCAGCGCGGCCTCGACCACGGCTTCGGTGTAGCCCGGATCGTTCGGGTCGGCGGGCAGCCCGCGCGGGACGTAGAGCAGCGCCTGGCGCTCGAAGTCGAAGGGGCTCGGCCAGCTGCGCGCCTCGGCCGCCTCGAGCCCCATCTCGCTCGCATAGTGCGTGAACTCGCCCGCGATCGAAAGCGTAGCCGAGGTGAAGATCCAGGCGCGCGGTGCCTCCTCGATCTGGCGCCGAAACATCTCGGCGCAGGAAAGCGGCGTCAGGTGCAGCTGCGCAGCCTGGGCGAAGACCTCCGCCCAGCGCACGTGCTCGCCGTCGGGCTCGCCCGCGATGCGCTCGAGCAGGCCGCGCGCTTGCGCCGCGCGCCGCGCGCAGGCCCGCAGGCCGTCGCTGCGCTCGGCCTCGCCCTCGAGCGCC
>JBOIFE010000273.1:0-28562 GCA_050741015.1 Burkholderiales bacterium
GCGCGAGGTAGGGCGCCTCGTAGTGCGCCTCGATCACGTCCTTCGCGCCCGCGAGCGCGGTGGTGGCGTCGCCGGCATTCTCGTACGCGCGCGCTTCACCCAGGTCGAGGAGCGTGGCGTACGCCTCGCGCTGCTTCGCCGTATCGAGCGCGACCTGCGCCCCGGGATTCCACTCGATCTCGATTGCCGCGAGCGCGCTCTTCGCGCGCCACCAGTTGTCGGCGACCACCGCCACCGCGGCGGCAGAGGTAGAAGTGGCTTCCAGCTCGACGATGGCCTGCACGCCAGGCATCGACTTTGCCTTCGTGCTTTCTGCGTGCTTGAGCGAGCCGCCGAACACCGGGCATTGCGCGATCGCGGCATAGCGCTGCCCCGCCAGGCGCGTATCGATGCCGAACACCGCCTTGCCTTCGGTTTTCGCCGGGATGTCCAGGCGCGGCATCGAGGTGCCGATGACGCGATACTGCGCGGGGTCCTTCATCTCGGGCGAGCCCGGCATGGACTGGCGCGCGGCGTCGGCGGCGAGTTCGCCGAACCCGAGGCTGCGATCCTCATGCAACACGCGGCCGCGCTCGGCGCGGCACTGCGCGGCGGGCACCTTCCATCGCTCGGCGGCTGCCGCGACGAGCATCTCGCGCGCCGTCGCGCCCGCCCGCCGCAGGATCGGCCACGCGTCGCGCACGCTCGAGGAGCCGCCCGTCGCCTGCACGCCGAGCAGCTCGGCCACCTTGTACTGCGACACGCGCGCGAGGCGCGCGAGCCAACCGTGGTCGTCCGGGCGGAACGGCACGCCGTCGGCGAGCATCGTGGCGTTGGCGTACACCGCATCGATCGGTGCCTGCTCGAAAGCGAGGCTCGCCAGGTCGCACTCGAGCTCCTCGGCGACGAGCATCGGCAGCGCCGTGGTGATCCCCTGCCCCATCTCCTGGCGCGCGACGGAAACGGTCACCGTGCCATCGGCGCCAATGCGCAGCCATGCGGTGAGCCACGGACCAACCGTCCCCGCGACGGCGCCTTCCGGCACGCGCAGGCGGTCGCGCGGGCGGTAGAAGAAGTACCCGCCGACGACGAGCGCGCCGCCGACGAGCCCCGAAGCGATGAGAAAGCGCCGGCGCCCTCGGCTACGCATTATTTGGGTGCCTTCGAGAGCGCTGCGGCTGCGCGGTGGATCGCCTTGCGGATGCGCGGGTAGGTGCCGCAGCGGCACACGTTCGTGATCGCGGCATCGATGTCCGCATCCGAGGGCGCGGGATTGACTTCGAGCAGCCCCACCGTCGCCATCACCATCCCAGGCTGGCAGTAGCCGCACTGCGGCACCTGCTCCGCGATCCAGGCGTCCCGCACCGCAGCATAGGGCTTGCGCGCTTCGGCGCCTTCGATCGTGTGGATGGACTTCCCGGCGAGCGCGGCGATCGGCATGACGCAGGAGCGCGTGGGCTGCCCGTCCACGAGCACGGTGCAGGCGCCGCAGGAGGCGATGCCGCAGCCGAACTTGGTGCCCGTGAGCCCGAGCTCGTCGCGCAGCGCCCAGAGCAGCGGCGCATCGCTCTCCAGCGCCACTTCGCGCTCGACTCCGTTGATTTTCAGCTTGGCCACGTGCAGAACTTTATTGTACGGTGGGCCAACGGCCCACCCTACAACAGAATAGCGGGAGGAGGAGAACGGCATGATGACGATACTGGACGCGATCGGGCAGCACGCCCGGGAGCGCGGGAAGGAGCGCGTGTACTGGACGCCGACGCGCGCCTGGACTTTCGCCGACCTGTGGGAGACGTCCGGGCGGCTGGCGAGCGGGCTCGCGAGGCACGGCGTCGGCCCCGGCGACCGCGTCGCCTGCCTCACCAAGCACACCGCGCAGTGCGTGGCGCTTGTACTGGCCGCGTGCCGCCTGGGCGCAGTCTGCATGCCGGTCAACTGGCGCCTCGCGCCCCCGGAAATCGACTTCATCGTCAAGGACGGGCGCGCGAAGTTCATGATGGCCGACCAGGCCTTCGCCGCGATCGTGAAGCCGAACCTGATCACCGAGGAGATGGCCGGCTGGGCGAGCGCGTTCGCACCGATGGAAGAGCGGGCGCCGCCTTCGATGGACGTGACGGCGCTGCAGTTGTATTCCTCGGGCACCACGGGGCTGCCCAAGGGCGTCGAGATCACGCACGGCAACCTCGCCGCCTCCATGATGTCGGTGACCGCGGACGCCATCGGCTACCACGGCGCGCCGGACGTGATGCTGAACCTGCTGCCGACCTATCACATCGCGGGCGTGGGCGTGGGGCTGCTGACCGCGACGCACGGCGGCATGAGCGTGCTCTACCCCGATTTCGACCCGGCGAAGGCGATCGACGCCATCGCCGAGCACCGCATCACGCACGTCTTCCTCGTGCCCGCGATGATCCAGTTCATGCTGCAGGTGCCCGCGGCGAAGACCGCCGACTTCGCCACGCTGAAGGGCATCTCCTACGGCGCCTCGCCGATCTCGGACAAGGTGCTGGTCGAGGCGATGAAGACTTTCAAGTGCAACTTCATGCAGGTCTATGGCCTGACCGAGACAACCGGCGCCATCACGCTGTTGCCGCCCGAGGACCACGACCCCGAAGGCCCGAAGAAAGACCTCCTGCGCTCGGCAGGCAAGGCCATCGAGGGCACCACGCTGCGCGTGGTCGATCCGGCGACCGGCGTGGACTGCCCCGAGGGCCAGGTCGGCGAGGTCTGGATCCGCAGCGGCCAGAACATGAAGGGCTACTGGGCGAACGAGAAGTCGACGAAGGCCGCGTTCAGTGGCGAGTGGTTCCACTCGGGCGACGCGGGCTACCTCAAGGGCCCGTACCTGTTCCTGCACGACCGCATGAAGGACATGATCATCTCGGGCGGCGAGAACATCTACCCCGCCGAGGTCGAGAACGCGCTGATGCAGCACCCGGCGATCGCCGACGGCGCCGTGATCGGCGTGCCCGACGAGCAGTGGGGCGAGGCGGTCAAGGCCTGCGTGGTGCTCAAGCCCGGGGCGAAGGCGACCGCGGTGGAGGTCATCGAATTCATGCGCGGCCGCATCGCGCACTTCAAGTGCCCGAAGACGGTCGACTTCCTCGAGGCAATCCCGCGCAACCCCACCGGCAAGATCCTGAAGCGCGTGCTGCGCGAGCCCTACTGGCAGGGTCGCGAGCGGCGGATACATTAGGGACTGTCCCCATTTAACCAAGCGGAGCGACAGTTAAATGGGGACTGTCCCTATTTGGACAGTTAAATGGGGACTGTCCCTATTTGGGAGCTGCAATGAATTACCAGCAAATTGTCTACGCGGTCGTTGACCGCGTCGCCACCATCACGTTGCATCGTCCGGAGAAGCTGAACGCGTTCACGCATGTCATGCGCGACGAGCTGGTGGACGCGTTCTCGCGCGCGGACGAAGACGATGAGGTGCGCGCGGTGATCGTCACCGGCGCGGGCCGGGCGTACTGCGCCGGCGCCGACCTTTCCGCCGGGCGCGAGACCTTCGACTACGCGAAGCGCGAGGGGCTCGACGAGCAGACGCATCGCGACGGCGGTGGGCAGGTGACGCTGCGCCTGTACGACATGAAGAAACCTGTCATCGCCGCGGTGAACGGGCCCGCGGTCGGCATCGGCGCGACCATGCTCCTGCCGATGGACCTCCGCCTCGCCTCGAGCGAAGCGCGCTTCGGCTTCGTCTTCACTCGCCGCGGCATCGTGCCCGAAGCCTGCTCGAGCTTCTTCCTGCCGCGGCTCGTCGGCATCGCGCAGGCGCTCGACTGGACGCTCACCGGGCGCGTCTTCGGCGCGGACGAGGCGCTCGCGGGCGGCCTCGTGCAGAGAGTCGTGGCGCCCGCCGACCTGCTGCCCGCCGCGCAGGCCTGGGCGCGCGAAATCGTCGAGAACACCTCGCCCGTTGCGGTTGCGCTCGCGCGGCAGATGATGTGGAAGATGCTCGGCGCCGACCACCCGATGGAAGCGCACAAGGTCGATTCGCGCGGCATCCTCCATATGGGCCGCTCGCCCGACGTCGCCGAGGGCATCGCCTCGTTCAAGGAAAAGAGGAAACCGCACTTCGGCATGCGCGTCTCGAGCGACATGCCGCCGTTCTACCCCTGGTGGACGCAGCGGCGCTTCGAGTAGCGCCCCCCGCTCAGCGAGTCGGCACGGTGAGGATGGGGGCGGCCGCCGATGTGTCCGAATCGGTGAGCGAGAACATCAGCATCAGGAACGACAGCGCCCCCTTCGAGCGGTAGTCGCGGTCGCTGATCCAGAACCACTTCCCGCGGTAGTGCACGGAAACGTAGGCGCTGTCCGGCGCCGAGGCGCCGCTGCGTACCGCCACGAGAGGCGGAAAGCGGCTCAGTTCCTCGGCCGTACGCTGCACCGGGAACGCGCGCCCGTCGGCCACGTCGGCCGCCGGCACGTCGACGTAGGAGGCAAAGTCGCCCAGCACCTGCAGCATCGAGCGGCTCTGGATCGCGACCTCGGTCCTGTCGTCCTGGCGAACGCCGTAGCGGATGCGGTACTCCATGCGCCCGGGTTGGAGACCGAGCAGCTCGACGATCCGGCCCTGCCGGGCCCGGGTCTCGGCGTTCCTCGGCCGCCGCAGATACAGGTAGAAGTCGCTGCGCTTGTCGCCCGAAATCACGGGCGCCCCGTTCTCCGACTGCTCCTCGCGCAGCAGCTCGAGCAGCTCGCGAAAGCCGTCGTCGCCGGCCGACCGTCCTGCCACGCCCCCGCGCGAGTTATCGAGGTCGTTGATCGAGTTGGCGCAGAAGCGCAACACGACGTCGACCGGGTAGCCACCCTCGACCAGCGAGAGGATGCCGTTGACCGGAATGGGCGTCATGACACTGCGCGCGAATTTGTCGCCCGACAGCGGCACGTACGTGATCGTCGGATGGTCGCTGTAGCGCGCGTTCGCGCCGAGGTTCGCGAAGCTGTCGCCCTCGCGGCCGATCGGCGCGGTCTGGCCGACAAGCGAAATCGTGCCTTCGAGCCCATAGGCGTTGATGACCGAGGTGACGTCGAGGAACACCGGTGCGTCGGAGTAGCGCACCTTGACCACGTTGAGCAGCATCTGCTTCTTCCACGACTCCGAGATCGAGCTCACGTAGTCGAAGCGGTCGCGCGCGATCGTGGGCGGACCCATGCTGCTGCAGCCGGCGAGCAGCAGGGCGGCGCCGGCGAGCGCCGCAACGCGCCTCACTTCTTCTCCTCGGGCGCTTGCTTCGGCTTCGGCGCCAGCGGATCAGCGGCGTCGACCCAGCCGCCGCCGAGCGCCTTGTAGAGGTTGACGAGCTCGGCGTCGCGCTGCGCGAGCGTCGAGACCGCGGTCAGCTCGGCGGCGAAGAGCTCGTTCTCCGCGTACAGCACCTCGATGTAGCTCGACAGGCCGCCCTCGTACTTGGCGCGCGAGAGCCGGGCGTAGGTGCGCAGTGCTTCGGCGCGCTTGGCGAGCGCGTCGTATTCCTCGCGCCGCTTCTGCACGCCGATCAGCGCGTCGTTGGTCTCGCGGAAGGCGTTCTGCACCACCTGCTCGTAGAACGCGAACGCCTCGCGCTCGCCCGCCTCGGCACTTGAAACCTGCCCCGAGATCGCGCCGAAGGTGAAGATCGGCCCCGCGAGGCCCGCCACCAGCGAGCCGGTGGTCGAGCTGCCCTTGGTGAAGTTGTCGAGCGACGTGCTCTGCAGGCCGAACAGCCCCGTCAGCGACAGCGTCGGGAAGTACAGCGCCTTGGCCGCGCCGATGCTCGCGTTCGCGGCGCGCAGGTTTTCTTCGGCCTGCAGGACATCGGGCCGGCGCTCGAGCAGCGCCGAAGGCAGTCCCGCGGGGACCACGGGATCCGTGAGCTGGTCGATCGGCTTGCCGCGAGGGATGTCGCCGGGGTTGCGCCCGAGCAGCACCGAGAGCAGGTTCTCCTGCTGCGCGACCTGCCGCTCGAAGCCCGGCACCGCGGCCTGCGCCTGGCGGTATTGCGATTCGACCTGGGCGCGCTCGAGCTCGGACACGGTGCCGCCCTCGTGGCGCAGCTCGAACAGCTTCAGCGAGCCGGCGTAGTTCTTCTCGGTGGCGCGCGCGATCTCGAGCTCCCGGTCGAGCGCGCGCAGCGCGATGTAGGCCGTGGCGACGCTCGTCACCACCGACAGCACCACGCCGCGGCGCCCCTGCTCGCTGGCGTACACCAGCGCCTGCGCGGCCTCGGCCTGCCGGCGCACGCGGCCGAAGAGGTCGATCTGCCAGCTCGCGCCGAGCGCGGCCTCGTACACCGAGTAGTCGCGGTCCACGCCCGCGGGCAGCGGCGTCGGGCCGTTCTGGCTCGCGCGATTGCGGCTCGCGTCGCCGCTGTAGCCGATCTGCGGGTAGAACTGCGAGCGCGTTACGCTGAGCGCACCGAGGAAGCGGTCGACGCGCGCGGCCGCTTGCACCAGGTCGCGGTTATCGCGCAGCGCGTCATCGATCAGCTGGTCGAGCACCGGGTCGCCGAACTGCTCCCACCAGCGGGTGTTGGCGACTTCGGTCGCTTCGCCGTAGTCGATGCGCCAGGCCGGCGGCGTCGCGACCTCGGGCTTCTTCCAGTCCGGGCCGACCGAGCAGCCGGCCAGCAGGGTGAACACGGCGAGCGCAAGCAGGGCGGCGCGACGCTTCACCTCAGCCGTCCTCGCGCGAGGCGGGCGGCGCCGCCCTCTTTTCGCCCGCGAAGCGCTCGCTCATCGATTCCAGCATCCAGAAAAAGAGCGGCACGAAGAAGATCGCGATCACGGTCGAGGCGAGCATGCCGCCGATCACGCCGGTGCCGATCGCGCGCAGGCTGTTGGCGCCTGGCCCGGTGGCGATCGCGAGCGGCACGCACCCGAGGATGAACGCGAACGAGGTCATCACGATCGCGCGCAGCCGCAGCCCCGCCGCCTCGATCGCCGCCTCGCGCGGCGGCATGCCGTGGTGCACGCGCTCGATGGCGAACTCGCAGATCAGGATCGCGTTCTTTGCCGCGAGGCCGACCAGCGTCACCAGGCCCACCTGGAAGTACACGTCGTTCTCCAGGCCCAGCACCCAGGTCAGCAGCAGCGCGCCGAGTACCGCGAATGGCACGGTCAGCACCACCGCGATCGGCAGCGTCCATTTCTCGAACTGCGCGGCGAGTAGCAGGAACACGATGACCAGGCCGAAGACGAAGGCCGAGGACGAGGTGCTGCCCGACTCCTTCTCCTGCAGTGCCTGCCCCGCCCAGGCGTAGGCGAAGTCCCCCGGCAGGGTGGCGGTGGCCGCCGCCTCCATGGCGCGGATCGCCTGGCCCGAGCTGAAGCCCGGCGCCGGATTGCCGGTGACCTTGACCGCCGGGAAGCCGTTGAAGCGCGTGACGAGCTTCGGCGAGGCCACGTAGCGCGTCGTGATCAGCGAGGACAGCGGGATGTTGGCGCCGTTGTCGGCGCGCACATAGACCCGGTTGAAGTCGGAGGGCTTGGCACGGTACTCCGCGTCCGCCTGCAGGATCACGAACCAGACGCGGCTGAACTGCGAGAACTGCCCGGCGACCTGCGAACCGAAGTAGGCCTGCAGCGCCTGGAACACGTCGCCCACGCGCACACCCAGCACCTCGGCCTTGCTGCGGTCGAGGTCGACGAACAGCTGCTGGCTGTTGGCGCTGAACGTGGTGCTGACACCGGAGAGCTCCGGCCGCTGGCGCGCCTTCTCGAGGAAGGCGCGCACTGCCTGGTCGGTCGCGCGCGGGTCGCCCGAGCCGCGGTTCTGCACGTAGAACTCGAAGCCGCCGGTGGTGCCCAACCCGGGGATCGAGGGCGGGTTGACCGCGAACGCCACGCCGTCGTTGCGGCCGGCGAACTCGCGGTTCAGGCGCTTGAGCGTGTCGAAGGACAGCAGCGACTTGTCCTTGCGCTCCTCGAAGGGCTTCAGCAGCCCGAACATCACCGCGGCGCTGTTGTTCTGCTGGCCGTCGATGAAGCTGTAGCCGTTCACGGTGCCCACGTCCTGCACCGCCGGGTCCTTGAGCAGCAGCTTTTCGAGCTCGCTCGTGAAATGCGAGGTGACGCCGAGGCTGGCCGCGTCCTGCACCTGCGCGACGACGAAGAAGTAGCCCTGGTCCTCCTCGGGCACGAAGCTCGAGGGCACGACGCGGAACATCAGCAGGATGCCCGCGATCACGGCCACGAACACGCCGAGGAACACCGCCCAGTGGCGGATCACCAGCGAGGCGCCGCTGAGGTAGCCCTGGCGCACCTTGTCGAAGCCCGCCTCGAAGGCGCGGAAGAACCGGTTCTTCTCGCCGTGGTGCGGCTTGATGATGATCGCGGCGAGCGCGGGCGAGAGCGTGAGCGCCATCACGCCGGAGATCACCATCGAGATGGCGATGGTGACCGCGAACTGCTTGTAGAGCGTCCCGGTGACGCCGCCGAGGAACGCCACCGGCAGGAACACCGCGAGCAGCACCAGCACGATCGAGATCAGCGCGCCGGCGATCTCGGTCATCGCCTGCTTCGCCGCCTCGAGCGGCGAGAGCTTCTTGGTCGTGATGTTGACCTCGACGTTTTCGACCACGACGATCGCGTCGTCGACCACCAGGCCGATCGCCAGGATCATGCCGAACATCGTCAGCATGTTGATCGAGAAGCCGAGCAGGTGCATGCCAACGAAGGTGCCGACGATCGACACCGGCACCGCGAGGATCGGGATCACGGTCGCGCGCAGCGACTGCAGGAACACGAACACCACCAGCACCACGAGCAGGACCGCCTCGAAGAACGTGTGCACCACCTTGTCGATCGAGTACAGCGTGAACTGGCTGGTGTCGAGCACGATCTTGTAATCGAGGCCGGTGGGGAACTTGGCCTTCAGCTCCTCCATCTTGGCGCGCACCAGCTTGGCGGTGGCCACCGCGTTGGCGCCGGGCTGCTGGTAGATGCCGATCGTGGTCGCGGTCTTGCCGTTCATGCGGCTCGCGAGCGAGTAGTCGCGCTTGGCGAGCTCGACGCGGCCGATGTCCTTGATGCGCACGCTCGCCACGCCCTCCTTGGCGGTGCGCACGATGATGTTCTCGAATTCCTCGGGCTTGGTCAGCAGCCCCTGCGCGGTGACCACGAACTGCTGCTCGGTGCCGGGCGGGGCCGGCGGCGCGCCGATCTGGCCGACGCCGAAGGCCTGGTTCTGGCTCTGGACCGCGGCCGCGACGTCCTGCACGTTGATGCCGAGCTGCGCCATGCGATCGGGGCGCAGCCAGACGCGCATCGCGATGTCGGGCGAGCCGAACACCGACGAGCGGTTGGCGCCCGGGATGCGCTTCAACTCGTCCAGCACGTACAGGTTGGTGTAGTTGTCGATGTAGGCCGAGTCGTAGCGCTCGTCGGGCGAATACACCGAGACCACCATCATGATGCTCGGCGACTTCTTCTCCACGATCAGGCCCTGCTGCACCACGGCCTGCGGGATCTGCGGCGTGGCCTGGGAGAGCTTGTTCTGCACGTTGACCTGGTTGATGTCCGGGTCGCTCCCCGGCCGGAACACCACGACGATCTCCGCGTTGCCGCTCGAGGAGCTGGTCGAGTAGTAGTACAGCAGGTTGTCGATGCCGTTCAGCTGCACCTCGATCGGCGCGGCGACGTTGTTGGCGATGACTTCCGCGGTGGCGCCGGGGTAGATCGCGGTAATCGTCACCTGCGGCGGCGACATGTCGGGGTACTGCTCGATCGGCGCCACGGTCATCGAGACCGCGCCCGCGAGCACGATCAGCAGCGAGATGACCGACGACAGGATCGGCCGGTCGATGAAGAAGTGGGTGAACAAGCGGAGCTACTTCTTCTGCGCGGCGTCGGCGCCCGGCTCGACGATCTTGACCGGCTGCCCGGGCACGACCTTGAGCGCGCCCTCGACCACCACGCGGTCGCCGGCCTGCAGCCCGCTCTGGATGACGATGTCCTTCTTGCCCTCGTAGTCGCCGACCACCACGGGGCGCAACTCGGCGGTGCCGTCCTTCTTCACCACGTAGACCAGGTGGCCGTTCGAGCCCTGCTGCACGGCGAGCTGCGGGACGACGATCGCGTCGGGCTGCGTCGCGCCCAGTACGCGCGCGGTGACGAACATGCCGGGCCGCAGCGCGTTGTCCGGGTTCGGCAGCACCGCGCGCACGAGGAACGAGCCCGTCTCCTGGCTGAACGACGGGTCGGCGAAGCTGATCTTGCCTTTCTCCGGGTACAGCGACCCGTCGGACATCACGAGCTCGACCCCGTAGGCCTGGCCGGGCGGCGGGACCAGCAGCTTCTTCTCCGTCAGCTCCTTCATCTTCGCCATCTGGTTCTGCGAGACGCTGAAGTTCACCCACATCGGGTCGAGCGTGGCGACGTAGGTGAGCTTGGCGCCCTCGGACACCGCGTTGATGTAGGCGCCCTGGCGCTGCGTGGACTTGCTCGCGAGCCCGGTGACCGGCGAGCGGATCGTGGTATAGGCGAGGTTCAGCGCCTGCTCCTTCACTTTCGCCTCGGCGGCGAACACCGCCGCGTTCGCCGCGTCGTTTTCACCTTGCGCCTTGTCGAGGTCGGCCTTGGACACCGCGTCCTGCGCCGCGAGCGGCTTGACGCGAGCCAGGGTGGCCTTCGCGGTCGCGTAGCGCGCCTGCTGCGCGAGCAACTCGCCCTTTGCGGCATCGAGCTGCGCCTGGAACGGCCTCGCGTCGATCTGGAACAGCACCTGCCCCTGCTTCACCAGCTCGCCCTCGCGGTAGGCGATCTTGTCGAGATACCCCGAGACGCGCGCGACGATGTCGACCTGGTGCGAGCTCTCGGTCTGCGCGACGAAGGTCACCACGTACGGAATCGTCTTCGGCGTCGCGGTGATCACCGTCACCTGCGGCGCGGGACGGGGCGGCGGCGGCGCTTCCTTGGAGCAGGCGTGCGCCAGGAAAGCCGCGGCGAGCACGGATACGGCGCGGACCCACGACTTCGGCATTGCCATTCCTTTCGGTTGCAGCACGTTCCGGCTCGCAGCGATTCTACCCGTAGACGATGCCGCGCTCCTTGCGCGTGATCGTCGTGCCCGCCTTGCCTTCGAGGATGCGACCGAGGTCGGCGAGCGCGCCGATCGCGGTCTTCTTGCCGGTGGCCGCGGCGAACTTGCACGCCGCCTCGACCTTCGGCCCCATCGAGCCGGCGGCGAACTTCATCGCGCCAAGCGCCTTGGGCGAAGCGCGCCGGATCGCCTTCTGCGTCGGCTTGCCCCAGTCGACGTAGACCGCGTCGGCGTCGGTCAGCATGACGAACAGGTCCGCCTTCAACGTTCGCGCGAGCAGCGCCGAGGCGAGGTCCTTGTCGATCACGCATTCGACGCCCGCGAGCTTGCGCTTCTGCTTCGGCAGGTACAGGGTCGGGATGCCGCCGCCGCCCGCGGCGATGACGATGGTGTTGCGCGCGAGCAGCCACTTCATCGGCCGCACCTCGAAGATGCGCTTGGGCAGCGGCGAAGGCACCACGCGGCGCCACTTGTCGCCGTCCTGCTTGATGCTCCACCGGTTCGCGGCGGCAAGGCGATCGGCGTCCGCCTTGTCGTAGACCGGGCCGATGAACTTGGTCGGGTTGCCGAAGGCCGGATCCTTCGCGTCGACCTCGACCATGGTGAGCAGCGTCGCGAACGGCCGGTTGAACGGCAGCAGGTTGCCGAGCTCCTGCTCGATCATGTAGCCGATCGAGCCCTCGGTCTCCGCGCCCATCACGTCGAGTGGGAAATCCTCGGCCTCCTCGTAGGCCGCGGCCTCGAGCGCGAGCAGGCCGACCTGCGGGCCGTTGCCGTGAGTGACGACGAGCTTGTGCTTGCGCGCCACGGGGGCGAGCGCCTCGGCGGCGATGCGCACGTTGCGCCGCATGTTGCCGGCGCTCATCGGCTCGCCGCGCCGCAGGAGCGCGTTGCCGCCGAGCGCCACCAGGACGAGCACGGTCCTATTCCTTCGGCGCGCCCGTGCGCAGCCAGACGAAGATCGGGATGCCGAGCATCAGCAGGATCGTGCCGTACAGCACCGCCTGCGGCCCGCAGCCGTAGAGCGTGAAGATCGAGAATGCGAAAGCGATCCATTCGACGGCGGTGAGCCGGTGCCGCTTGCCCGTCGCGGCGCTGCCGGCCGAGATCAGGCTCACGGCAAGCGCGCAGAACGCGTACGGAACCACCGCGGCCATGGTGGCGAGGTTGACCACCTCGCTGTAGAAGGACTGCGCGTTCTTCGTTCCCCACGCGGCCATCAGCAGCAGGCCGGTGGCGAGCGCGGCCGAGATGACGATGCCGAGCGCCGGCACGCCCCGGCTCGACATGCGGCCAAACACGGCCGGAAACAGCCGGTCGCGCGCGGCGGCCATCGGCACCTGGCCCATCAGCAGCGCCCAGCCGTTCAGCGCGCCTATCGACGAGACGATGACCGCGAGCGCGATCGCGTCGCCGCCCCAGTCGCCCCAGAGCACGCGCGCCGCGTCGCTGAACGGCGAGATCGAGCCAACCAGTTGCCCGCGCGGGACCAGCCCGAAGACCACCACGGTGCCGACGACGTAGAACACTGCCGCGATGAGGATGCCGATCACGGTCGAGCGCGGGATCGTGCGCGTCGGATCGCGCACGTCGCCAGCCGGCACGGTGGCCGATTCCATGCCGAGGTAGGCGAACATCGTGAGCGGCGCGAGCGCCGCCAGCGAGGCAAGCACCGGCTGCCCGCTCGGGTTGAAGCCCGCAAGGTTCGCGGGCTTCAGGTAGAACAGGCCGACCAGCGAAAGCACGATGAAGGGCACGAGCTTGGTGAACGTGGCGACCGTGGCGAACGCGCCGGCCGCCTTGACCCCGCGCAGGTTGATGAGCGCCACTGCCCAGATCGAGCCGATCGTGAGCGCGATGGCGACCGGCCGGCTCTGCAGCCCCGGCGCCAGCTTGAAGATCGCCCCCGCGAAGGCGAACGCGATCGCCGGCAGCGAGGCCCACACCGAGATCCAGTAGACCCAGGCGACGAGGAATCCGGCGAAGTCGCCGTAGGCCATGCGAGTGTAGGCGTAGGGGCCGCCGGTCGCCGGCGCGATGCGCGCGAGGCGCGCGAACGCAAGGCCGAGGCAGACCGCGCCGATCCCCATCACGATCCACATCAGGATCGCAAGCTGGCCGTAGGGCGCGACTGCCGCCGGCGAGACGTAGAAGCCCGAGCCGATCACGTTGCCGACCACCACCGCAGTGCAGGCGACCAGCCCCAGGCCCTTGCCATTCACCGAGGAGGTCATCGCCGCCCTAGTCGCCCAGCGTCGCGACGAGGATCGCCTTGATGGTGTGCAGGCGGTTCTCGGCCTGCTCGAAGGCGATGTTCGCCTCCGACTCGAAGACTTCGTCCGTGACCTCGAGGCCGTCCTTGATGCCGTAGGTGTCGGCAATCTGCTTGCCCAGGACCGTCTCGGTGTCGTGGAACGCGGGCAGGCAATGCATGAACTTCGCGCGCGGGTTGCCGCTCGCCTTCATCAGCGCGGCGTTGACCTGGTACTTCATCAGCAGGTCGATGCGCTCCTTCCAGACCTCCTTCGGCTCGCCCATCGACACCCAGACGTCGGTGTGGATGAAGTCCACGTCCTTCACCGCCGCCTTCGGGTCGTCGGTGATCGTCAGCGTGGCGCCCGACTTGGCTTCGAGCTCGCGCGCGATTTTCACGAACTCGTCGGCCGGCCACAGCTTCTTCGGGCCGCAGAGGCGCACGTCCATGCCCAGCATGCAGCCGACGATCATCAGCGAATGCCCCATGTTGTTGCGGGTATCACCGAGGAATGCGTACTTGATCCGCGGGATCGGCTTGTCGGCGTGCTCGCGCATCGTCATCACGTCGGCCAGCATCTGCGTCGGGTGATACTCGTCGGTCAGGCCGTTGAACACCGGCACGCCGGCGTACTTCGCCAGCGTCTCGACCCCCTTCTGGCTCGCGCCGCGGTACTCGATGGCGTCGAACATGCGGCCGAGCACGCGTGCGGTGTCCTTGAAGGACTCCTTGTGGCCGATCTGCGAGCCCGCCGGGTCAAGGTAGGTGACGTTGGCGCCCTGGTCGTGGCACGCGACCTCGAACGCACAGCGCGTGCGCGTCGAGGTCTTCTCGAAGATCAGTACGATCTCCTTGCCCTCGAGCGACTTGGTCTCGGTGCGCGCGTACTTGGCGCGCTTGAGGTCGCGCGACAGCTCGAGCAGGTAGCGGAACTCGCGCAGGGTGAAGTCCTGCACCGTCAACAGCGAGCGATTGCGGAGATTGAAGCTCAAGGGCGGTCCTTTCTATCTAGTAGGCCGGGTCGCGCGAGATCGGGCAGGTCAGGCAATGCCCACCGCCGCGGCCGCGGCCGAGCTCGGCGCCACGCACGGTGATGACTTCGACCCCGGCCTTGCGCAGCAGCGTATTCGTGTAGGGGTTGCGGTCGTAGCCGACGACGACGCCGGGCTCGAGCGCGACGACGTTGTTGCCGTCGTCCCACTGCTCGCGCGCCGCCTGCCAGGCGTTGCCGCCGGTCTCGACCACGCGCAGCTGCTTGAGGCCGAGCGCCTCCTTGACGACGTCGAACAGGTGCCCCTGGTCCGGGCGCACGTCGACGCCGCCCTTGCCGTCGGGGCGCGCGCTGTAGCAGCGCACCTGGTCTGCGACCTCGCGGAAGGCCGTGCACAGGTCGCGGTCGCAGAAGGTGAATACGGTGTCGAGGTGCATCGCGGCGCGGCTCTTCGGCATCAGGCAGCCGATGACGCGCGTCGCCGCATTCTGCCGGAACAGCGCCTCGGCGACCTGGAACACCGCCTGCGCGGAGCTGCGCTCGCTCATGCCGACCAGCACCACGCCCTTGCCGACCGGCATCACGTCGCCGCCCTCGAGCGTAGAGGCGCCGAAAGGTTCGTCCGAATCGCCCCACCAGATCTTGACGCCTGCCTCCTTGAAGCGCGGGTGGAACTTGTACAGCGCGCGCTGCAGCAGCGTCTCGGGCTTGCGCGCCGGCCAGTACATCGGGTTGCAGGTGACGCCGCCGTAGATCCAGCACGAGGGGTCGCGCTGGAACAGCGTGTTCGGGATCGGCGGCACGAGGAACTCTGTGTCGCCGAAGGCGTCGGCGATCATGGCCGACCATTCGCTCTTGGGAAGGTCGCAGACCGCAATGCCGCCGACCAGGTGTTCGGCGAGCTTGTCCGCCGCGAGCTCGTCGAGCCAGGGTCGCGCCGCGCGCACGCCGCCGAGGCCAACGTCGTTCACGTTGATGCGCCGGTCGAGCACCCAGGCGCGCGCCGCCTTGTCCTTCAGCATCTCGGCGAGCATCTCGTGCAGCTCAAGCACCTCGATGCCGCGCTCGCGCATCTTGATGACGAAGTCGTAATGGTCCTTCTGCGCTTCCTGGACCCAGAGCACGTCGTCGAACAGCAGCGACGAGGCATTGCCCGGGGTCAGGCGCTGGTGCGCGAGCCCCGGGCGGCACACGAGCACGGTGCGAAGCTTGCCGACCTCGCTGTGGACCCCGAGTTTCTGCAAAGTGCCTGTCCCCTATTCCGGCAGCGCGCTCATGCCGATGGCCGCTGCTTCCTCCGCGTCGGGGGCACCGAACCAGGAGGCGTACTGGGCGCGGAACCCGTCGGAGCGGAACATCCGCGCGAGGTCCGAGTCCACGGCCAGGCGGAAGTCCTCGTCGCCGCGGCGCATCGCCAGCGCGATGGGCTCGAACGTGAAGCGGCGACCGATAAATTTCAGGTCGGCGGCCTTTGCGTTGCGCCGCACGATCTCGAGCAGGATCGGCTGGTCGGCGAAGAACGCCCCCGCCTGGCCCGCCAGCACCGCCTCAACGCCGGCGTCGTAATCCTTCACCGCGAGGATCCGCGCCTTGAGCTTGAATTCGCGCAGGCGCGCCTGCAGCGCCGTCTCGCTCTGGGTGCCGGCGACCACCGCGAAGGTCTGCGCCTGCAGCAGCATTTCAGTGGGCGTGCCGCGCCACAGCGGCCGCGAGGCCTGCTGCCGTTCCGACAGCGCCTGGACGAGGCCGTAGGGCGCGTCGGTGCGCACGATTGCGCCGATGCCGCTCGGGTACACCGGCACCGAGAAGGATGCGTCCTTGCGCCGCGAGAGCGTCTCAGTGTCCGCGCCGCACAGCAGGTCCACCTTGCCCGACTTGAGCTGCGCGAAGCGGTCCTCGAGCGTGACCTGCACCCAGTCGGCCGTCGCTTTCAGCGACGACGCGATATGCCGGCACAGCTCGACCGAGTAGCCCGCGGGCTGGCCGGACTCGTCCTTGAACGAGAACGGCCGCGCGTCGGCGCGGTAGCCGAGCTTGATCTTGCCCGACTTCTGCACGCCGGCCAGCGTCTGCGCCTGCGCCGGGTCCGGCGCGAACATCCCAGCGAGGCCGAGCGCGAGCGCGGCCACGATTGCCGTTTTCGACGCGGCCGCCGCGCCCGAGAAGCGCGGTGCGAGAAAACCGTAGACGATGTAG
Organism: Burkholderiales bacterium; assembly: GCA_050741015.1. Taxonomy (GTDB): domain Bacteria; phylum Pseudomonadota; class Gammaproteobacteria; order Burkholderiales; family SG8-39; genus JAABQT01. Next base: position 16,447 of record JBOIFE010000273.1, read on the forward strand.
GTGAGTGCGAGCACGATCATGCCGCCCAGCACCGCGTCCTTGCCCGAGGCATAGATGGCGAAGGTCGAGTAGAGCGTGGCGACCACCGTGATGAACATGTTGCGCTTGAAGATCGTATTGGCGACGCCGGCGTTCTTCATCATGACCGCCAGCGCCGAGAGCGAGATGATGTACGGAATGACGTTGGTCACCACCGCCAGGTTGACCAGCGCGCTGAACTGCTCCGATAGCGACGGCGAGATGGTGGAGAACGCCATCACGGTCTGCACGATGCCCATGATGATCATGCCGGCGATCGGCGCGCCGAGCCGGTTTTCCTTGGAGAAGATCTTGGGGAACAGCCGGTCGCCGGCCGCCGATTTCGCCGTCTGCGCGATGGTGAACTGCCAGCCGAGCAGCGACCCCAGGCACGCGATCACCGCGAGCGCCATGATGATCGAGCCGACCGTAGGATTGAACATCTTGGCGTAGGCGAGCGCGAACGGCCCGGTCGACTTCGCGAGCTCTGCGTTGGGCACGATGCCCTGGATCACGGTGGTGGACAGTATGTAGACCACCGCGGCGCCGAGCGTGCCGAACATGCAGGCGAGCGGCACGTCGCGCTTGGGATTCTCAACCGCGTCGGAGTTCTGCGCCGCCGACTCCATGCCGAGGAAGGCCCACAGAGTGAGCGCGATGCTCGATCCCATGCCCTCGAGGATCGGCAGGTGCTTCGGGTTCCAGGCCGCGGCGAACACGTCGCTCTTGAACCAGATCCAGCCGATCACCGAGAGGCCCGCCACCGGGATGATCACGCCCCAGACCGTGATCGAGCCGAACCTGCCGGTCAGCGACGGGCCGCCGAAATTGGCCACGGTCGTGAGCCAGATCAGCGCGATCACGCTGAGGCAGGTCGCGATCGGCGTGGCCGACATCCCCGGGAAGAAGCCCGCGAGGTAGCCGACCGCCGAGATCGCGATCGCCACGTTGCCGATGGCGAGAGAGAAGAAGTACAGCAGGAACGTGACGAAATAGCCGCTCTTGCCGTAGGCGTCCTCGGCGTAGGCCGCCATGCCGCCGGGCCGCTGGTTGAAGATGCCGGCCTGCGCGAAGCCGTAGGCGATCGCCATCGAGCCGACCGCGGTCACGATCCAGGACAGCAGCGAGATCGCGCCGACCTGCGCCATGTTGGTGGGCAGCATGATGATGCCCGATCCCATCATGTTGACGGCGACCACCACCGTCAGCTGCATCATCGTCATCTTCTTGGGAGCAGCGGTAGCCATAGTCGTCTCCTTTATTTTTTCACACACAACACGTGGAATACCCCGTCGACGAACTCCGCGCCCTCGATCACGCCGGAGAAGCCGGGGAACTGCGCCTCGCGATTTTCCATGCTCATAAGGTACTCGATCTGCGGCGAGCTCTTGGCGCCGAAATTCTCGCCCGACATCAGCATCGGGATGCCCGGCGGGTACGGCATCACGGCGTTGGCCGCCGTGCGCCCGGCGAGCCGGTCCGAGGGCACGAGCTCGACCTCGCCCGCCACCAATCGCTCGTAGGCTTCGCGCGGCGTCATGTCCGCGGCGGGGAGCGTTTCGTAGGCTGCGTTCAGCACGTCGCCCGGGCGCTTCTCGCGCAGGTAAGCGAACAGCTCCTCGCCCAGCTCGCGCATGCCGATCGCGCCGTAGCGCGCCGGATACTGAGCGGCGATCTCGGGCAGCGATTGAGACACCGGGCGGTTGGCGTCGTAGTCGCGCTTGAAGGCGAGCAGGTTCGTCAGCAGCGTGCCCCACTTGCCCCGGGTGATGCCGATCGAGAACAGGAACATCACCTGGAAGTCGGTCACGCGCGTGGGCACGATGCCGAAGCGGTTGAACCAGGCGTTGACCAGCGCCGCCGGCACGCCGGTCTTGTCCAGCTTGCCGTCCTCCTTCACGCCGGGCGAGAGGATGCTCACCTTGATCGGGTCGAGCATGCACCAGTCGTCGGCGATGTCGCCGAAGCCGTGCCAGGCGTCGCCTGGGCGCAGCACCCAGGGGTCCTGCCGGCGCGTAAGCAACTCGGCGGGCGCCTCCTCGAACGGGACCTTGCGGCCGCCGGGGCCATTCACAGTCTCGACGTTCCACGGCGTGAAGAACCAGTCCTTCTTCTTCTCGAACTCGCGCCTTACGCGGCCCACGACCTGCCGGAAGTCGACCGCCTCGTCGATTACTTCCTGTGTGAGCGAGCGCCCGCCGCTGCCGTCCATCATCGCCGAGGTGATGTCGTTCGAGGCGACGATCGCGTACAGCGGCGAGGTGCTGGTGTGCATCATGTACGCCTGGTTGAAGCGATGGTGGTCGATCGCCCCGCGGCCGTCGCGCACGTGGATGTAGGACGCCTGCGAGAACGCGGCGAGCAGCTTGTGCGTCGAGTGCGTCGCGAACACCGTCGGGCCCTCGTGCTTCGCCGGGTCGCCGCGCATCGCGAAGTGGCTCTCGTACATCGGGTTGAAGCGCGCGTAGCCGTACCAGGCCTCGTCCATGTGCACGCGGTCGCTCGACTTGCCGAGCAGCGCTTCGACGCGCGCAGAGTTGTAGCACAAACCATCATAGGTGCTGTTGGTGACCACCGCGTACACCGGCTTCTGGCCGGCAACCTTCTTCGTCAGCGTGCCCGCCTTGGCCTTGGCCTGGATCGTCTTCGGCTCCATCTCCGAGGGCGCGATCGGGCCGATGATGCCGTAGCGGTTGCGCGTCGGCACCATGTACACGGGGCGCGCGCCGGTGAGCATCAATCCCTGCTCGATCGACTTGTGGCAGTTGCGATCGAGCACGACCAGGTCGTCCGTCTTCATGCAGGCCTGCATGATGCTGCGGTTCGAGCCCGAAGTGCCGACCACGCCTGAGTAGCTGCGGTGCGCGCCGAAGACGCGCGCGGCGTACTTCTCGCTCTCGGCCACCACGCCCGTGTGATCGAGCAGCGACCCGAGCGCCCCGCGCTCGATGCCCATGTCGATGCGGAAGATGTTCTCGCCGAGGAAGTCGAAGAACGCGCGGCCCGCGGGCAGCTTGGTGAAGGCAATGCCGCCCTGGTGCCCCGGCGCCGACCACGATTGCTCGTGCAGCTGCGAATACTGCGCCAGCGCGCGCGCATAGGGCGGCAGCAGCTGCGACCGGTAGCGCTCCATCGCGGCCATCATGCGGCCGGCGACGAAGTCCGCCGTGTCCTCCAGCAGCCAGACGAACTCGTCGATCATCTCGGCGATTTCGATCGTCATGGCGCCCCGCACCAGCTTGCGATCCGCGGTCATGAACGCCGGCACGTCCGGATGCCGCTCGCGCAGACGGGAGAGCAGCGCCGGCGCCGACGCGCGCGCGTCCTTGCCCTCGGTACCCAGGTGCCAGTTGACCATCACTGCGCGCAGCGACGCGTCCGAGCCGACGATCGCCTCGCCGTCCTCGAACGAGAGCGCGCGCACGACATCGCAGTTGCGCGCCTCAAGCGCGGCGGCGATCGCCTCGGCTGCCCGGCCGATCGCGGTCTCGGGATGCGCGAGCGAGTCGTCGACGACGAGTACGCGCGGGCGGAAAGCTGCGGCAGGGGTCGTCAGCACTATTCGCGCACCACGTAGGTATGGAACTTGATCCGGCCGTCCACGCGCTCCTGGTACACGCCCTGCACCTCGTAGTTGAAGCCGGGGAAGCGGTTGAACGAATCCTCGAAGGCCATGAAGTAATCCATCATCGGCTTCGCCCGCTCGTCCCAGCGCTCGCCGGGCAGGATCACGCCGATGCCGGGCGGATAGATCAGCGCGAGCGTCGCCGAGATGCGCCCCTTCGCCTTGTCGAGCGGCAGGTAGTCGACGTCGTTGGACACGAGGGCGCCGTAGGCCTCCTGCGGCGGCAGCGCGAGCTCGGGGAAGCTCTGCGCCCGAAAGCAAAGGCGCTGCAGGTCCTTCACGTTCTTCTTGCGGTAGAACTCATGCATTTCCTGACAGACCTTGCGCAGGCTGTATCCTGCGTAGCGCTCGCCGTTCGCCTTCGCGATGCTCGGCAGCGCCTCGCCCAGGTCCGCATCGCCATCCCACAGGTTCTTGAACTTGACCAGCTTGGCGAGCAGCGTATTCAGCTTGCTCTCGTCCTCGGCGGGCGTCATCAGGAACAGGATGCTGTTGAGGTCGCACTTCTCGGGCACGACCTTCTGCTCGCGCAGGAAGTTGGCGAGCACGGTGGCCGGCACGCCGAAGTCGAGGTAGTCCCCGGTCTTGCGGTCGATCCCCGGCGTCAGCAGCATCAGCTTGTTCGGGTCCACCATCGCGTAGCCTTCGGCCATGCCCGCATAGCCGTGCCACGTTGACTTCGGGTGGAAGTTCCAGCAGGCCTGGTCGCGCTTGAGCTGCTCGGTCGGAATCTCCTCCCAGGGGCGCCCGCCGACGGTGTCGGGCACGAACGGGTCGAAGAACCACTGTTCCTCCTTGCCCGCGCCCGTCTGCGCGTAGTACTTGCAGAACTGCCGAAGTTTCTTGCGCGTCTCGATGCCGAGCTCGATGCAGCGGTCCCACAGCATCTCGCCCGCCTTGCCCTCGTGCAGCTTCGCGTTCACGTCGAGCGAGGCGAACAGCGGGTAGAACGGCGAGGTCGAGGCGTGCTGCAGGAACGACTCGTTGAAGCGCTTGTGCTCGACGTAGCGCTTCTGGCCGCGGATGTGCGCGTCGCGCTTGTGGATCTGCGAAGCCTGCGAGAAGCCCGCGCCCTGCTTGTGCACCGACTGCGTGGAAAACAGGCCCGGCATCTCCGGCGCGAGCTTCTCGAGCCGCATCGGGCTGTGGTCGTGGTAGAGCGGGTGGAAGGCGTTGTAGCCGATCCACGCCTCGTCCCACAGCACGTAGTCGCAGAGCTTGCCGATCCGCTCCATCACCTTGCGCACGTTGTAGACCGTGCCGTCGTAGGTCGCGAGCTGGATGCAGGCGAGGCGGAACGGACGCTCGGCGTCCGCGCGCTTCTTGTCCTTGAGCAGCGGGTGCGCGCGGATCCGCTCGCGCAGCGCCTTTTCGTCCCAGGCGTCCCAGTCGACGGGGCCGATCATGCCGAACGAATTGCGCGCGGTCGGCAGGAACACCGGGATCGCGCCCGCCTGCACCAGCGCGCCCTGGTGCAGCGACTTGTGGTTGTTGCGGTCGAACAGCACCAGGTCGCCGCGCCGCAGCACCGCGCCGGTGACGACCTTGTTCGAGCTGCTGGTGCCGTTCAGGACGAAATAGGTCTTGTCCGCGCCGAAGATGCGCGCCGCGTTCTGCTGCGCGCGCGCGGCGGCGCCCTCGTGGATCAGCAGGTCGCCGAGGTCGACGTCGGCGTTGCACAGGTCGTTGCGGAAGATGCTCTCGCCGAAGTGCTTGAAGAACAGCTGGCCCGCGGGCGACTTGCGGTAGAACTGGCCGCCCTGGTGCCCGGGGCAGTCGAACGCCACGGTCGCGTCGGTGTCGTAGGCGACCATGCCGCCGAAGAAGGGCGGCAGCAGGCTCATGCCGTACTTGATCAGGCTCGCGATCACTTGCTTGGCGTAGAAGGCCGGCGTCTGCTGGCCGAGGTAGATGTAGCCGTCGACCTCGCCCAGCCCGCCCATGACCGCGAGGTCCGAGATCCGGTGCGAATCGGCGAGCGCCCAGAGCGGCGTGGTGAAGCCCAGGCCGCGCACCCCGGCGGCGAGGCCGCGCGCCTTGTCGCGCCGTTCGCCGTCGATCAGCACGATGTAGGCCCCGACCTCGGCGTCCTCGGACAGGTCGCGCTCGAAGCGGTCGGTGACCTCGACCTTGAAGTTCTCCGACTCGATCTGCGCGACGAGCGCCTGCGTCTGCGCGTCGGCCGGGTCGACGATCGCCACCACCTTTAACATCTTGTGGAAGGGGATCGGGATCGTCGGCGGCGGAACCGAGTGCGGGTTCAACGCCGCGCCCTCCCCTTCTCGGCCACGCAGTCGACCAGGTAGCGCCGGCCGCCGCCTTCGATCGGCTCGAAGCGCAGGCCGTGGATGTCGGTCTCGAAGCCGGGGAACCTGGTGTCGAACTCGCGCGCGTAGAGCAGGTAATCCTGGATCGACTTCGTCGCCTTGGTCAGCCGCTCGCCCGGCATGATCACCGGGATGCCCGGCGGATAGGGCACCACCATCACCGCGAGGATCCGGTTCATGAGCTTGTCGATCTCGACGCTCTCGGTATGCCCGCGCACGAGGTGGTCGTAGGCGTCGGCCGGCCGCAGCGCCATCTCGGGCAACGTCGTGTACATGTCCTTCTGCGCCTTGCCGACGTTGTCGTCGCGGTAGACCTTGTGGATGCCGTCGCACAGGTCCTTCAGGCCCATCGTCGCGTACGCCTCGGGGTGCGCCGCGGCGAGCGTCGGCATCGCGCGCTTGATCGGCGCGTTAGCGTCGTAGAGCTCCCTGAAGTTGAGCAGCTCCGTGATCAGCGTGCTCCACTTGCCCTTGGTGACGCCCATCGAAAACAGCACCAGGAACGAGTAAAGCCCCGTCTTCTCGATCTCGATCCGGCGGCCCGAGAGGAACTTCACCACCACCGCGGCCGGGATGCCGCTCTTTGCCATCGCGCCGTTGGCCGCAATGCCGGGCGTGAGGATCGTGACCTTGATCGGGTCGACCAGCGCGTGGTTGGCCGCGAGGCCTTCGAAGCCGTGCCACTTGTCCTTCGGCTTCAACACCCAGGCGTCGTGCCTGTCCGAGGGCGCCTTCGCGATCGCGTCGGGCTGCCAGACGTCGAACCACCAGCCGCCCTTCAATTGCCTGCGCACGTTCGACATCGCGCGCCGGAAGTCGAGCGCCTCGTCGATCATCTCCTGCACCAGCGAGCGCCCGGCGGGCTGCTCCATCATCGCCGCGGCGACGTCGCACGAGGCGATGATGCCGTACTGCGGCGAAGTCGAGGTATGCATCATGAACGCGTCGTTGAAGTGCATCATGTCGAGCTTCTTCGACTCGGCGTTCTGCACGTGGATCATCGAGGCCTGCGACAGCGCGCACAGCAGCTTGTGCGTGGAGTGGGTGGCAAACGTGATCGCGTTCTTCGAGCGCGCCGGGCTCGACGACGAGATGCCGTGAAAGCCGTCGTAGAACTCGTGGAAATTGGCGTAGGCGTACCAGGCCTCGTCGAAGTGCAGCACCTCGGCCGCGTCGCCGAGGCTTTGCTTGATGGCGTCGACGTTGTAGCAGAGCCCGTCGTAGGTCGAGTTCGTCATCACCATCAGGCGTACCTTGCCCTTCGCGCCCTTCGCGAACGGGCTGGCGGCGATCTTCTTCGCGATCGACTGCGGCGTGAACTGGTCCTTCGAGATCGGGCCGATGATGCCGAGGCCGTTCCTCGAGGGTATGAGGTAGATCGGCGTCGCGCCGGTCATGATCAGCGAGTGCAGGATCGACTTGTGGCAATTGCGGTCGCAGAGCACGAGGTCGCCGCGCCCCACCATCCCGTGCCAGACGATCTTGTTCGCGGTCGAGGTGCCGCCGACGACGAACAGCGTCTCGTCCGAGCCGAAGATTCGCGCGGCGTTGCGTTCGCCCTCGGCGATCGGGCCGGTGTGGTCGAGCAGCGACCCGAGCGACCCGACCGACACCGAGACGTCGGAGCGCAGCGTGTTCTCGCCGAAGAACGAGTAGAACAACTGCCCGACCGGGCTCTTGCGAAAGCCGATGCCGCCGCCGTGGCCCGGCGTGTGCCAGGAGTAGCTCGCCTGCAGCGTGTAGTCCATCAGCGCCTTGAACATCGGCGGCGCGAGGCGATCGAGGTACAGCTGCGCCGAGCGCGCGATCGAGCGCGCGAGGAACTCCGGCGAATCCTCGAACAGGCGCATGAACGCATTGGCGTGCTTCAGCACGCCCGCGGGGACCTTCTCCGCGGTGCGATCGTCGCCGAACAGGTAGATCGGCAGCCGGTCGTTGCGCCGTCGCTTGGCTTCGAGCATCGCCTCCAGCCGCTCCCACTGGCGCGGCTTCGCCTCGGCGCCGTCGACCGAGATCAGCCAGCAGGACTCGCTGTTGAAGATCTGCGCGAGCCGCTCGGCGTCGTCGTAGGACAGGCCCGCGACCACGCGGAAGCCCTCCTTCTCGATCGCCTGCGCGAGCTGGCGCATGCCGCGGCCCGCGGCGCTCGTGCCCTCGAAATCCTCGTCGATGATGGCGACGGGAAACGCATGCAGGAATTCCATGGCAGTCCTAGAACTTGAACTGCGCCGTGGTCTGCACGCGCGTGTCCTTGTTGCTCTGCCCGTCCTTCAGCTCGAGCTTGCCCTGCAGCAACTCGACGCCGACCATCACGTTGCGCGCGGGCTTGTAGAGCAGGTTGGCCGAGGCGTAGGACCCGGTCCTGAACGCGTTGTCGAGCTGGCCGTCGGTGTTGGTCTGCCGGTGCTGGCTGCCGCCGAACGAGCTGCTGAATCGCTCGCTCCAGTAGTGGTCGTAGTAGAGGAACCAGCCGAGCGTCTTCACCAGCTCGGCCTGGAAGCTCGCGCCCGGCGCGAGGTCGACGCCGCCGTCGTTCATGTAGCTCGCGATGCCCTCGCCGTAGATCAGGGTGCCGGTGATGCGGTCCTTGGCGCCGACGTTGTACCAGCCGCCGAAGTTCAAGCCATAGCCGGTTTTCGCGCCGGAGGGGTTGTTGTCCGGCGTGGCGGCGCTCTCCCAGCCGACCGAGCGGATCATGCCGGCGAGCTCGGCGTGGCCCCAGTTTCGGTCCATGCTGTACTTGGCGAGGACATCGGGATACTGGGTCCTGCCCTGCAGCCCCAGGTTCGAGGCGACGGCGGACGCCTTGCCGGTGTCGATCGCCGAGTTGGGCGACTCGAACGAGAACGCGAGCTTCGTGCCTTCGCCGAGCGGCGCCGTGTAGCGCACCTGGGGATTGCGGATGAACGACATGCCGCTCGGGCCCCAGTAGTCGATCGTGTTCGGGAAGGCGTCGATGTTCATGAACAGCGTGTAGTACTGGCCGGCGCCCCAGCGGCCGATCTCGCCCCAGGCGTTCAGCAGGCGGAAGCCCGTGTTGGCGCCGCCGACGTTGAACAGGTCGAGCGAGAGCTCCGTCTTCAGCTCGCCCACCTCGGTCGGCACGAAACCTTTGAACGCGACCGAAGATTGCCGCACGCTGAAGACCGTCTCGCCATCCTTGCCGCAGCCCGCGTCGCCCGGGCAGTTGACCGGGATCGTCGAGGGCCGCAGCGTCGTCTTCCAGGTCGGATCGACGCGGTTGAAGTCGTAGATGAAGTCGAGCTGGACCTTGCCACTCACTTCGAGGCGCGCCTTGCTGGCATCCGGCGTGTCCTTCGGGGCGGCGGTGTCAGGCGCGACGACCGGGGCGCCTTGCGCCCAGGCGCCACCGGCGACGGCGGCAATCGCGATCGCAATCAGGTATCTTTTCATGTGATGGGCTCCGAAATGGTGCGCCGCATGACGTCCTCGGCGCATGACCAGCATACTTGCACGATGTGAAATGTCCAGATGTGTCAACGTCTGGGACGCCGTCAGCCTTCCCTACGTTCGCAGCTGCCTACTTTTTATATTTATTGCTGTGCGATCGCGAGGGCGGCGGGGCGGCCGGCCTTGGCGTCGCGGAGGGCCTGCCAGACGCGCTGCGGTGTGGCCGGCATGTCGAAGTGGGTGACGCCTGCCTGGCGGAGGGCGTCGAGCACCGCATTCATGAGGCAGGGCATCGAGCCCGTGACGCCCGCCTCGCCTACCCCCTTGGCGCCGAGCGGGTTGGTCGCGGTCGGCACGCCGTGCTCGGCGAGGCGAAGGCCGCCGACCAGGCCCGGGCGCGGGATGGCGTAGTCCATGAAGCTGCCGGTGAGGAGCTGGCCGCTCTCGTCGTAGACCGCCTGCTCCATGAAGATGTGCCCGGCGCCCTGCGTGATGCCGCCGTGCATCTGACCGTGCACGAGCTGCGGGTTGACGAGGTTGCCCGCGTCGTCGCAGGCGAGGTAGGACACGACCTCGATCTCGCCGGTCTCGGGCTCGATCTCCACCTCGGCGATGTGGCAGCCGTTCGGAAAGGTCGAGCCGACCTTGGGCCGCTCCTTGAAGTCGAGGTCGAGCTTGCCCGGGTGCTTCTGCGCGAGCGCCGTAATGGCGATCCTGCGGTCGGTGCCCTTGATGCGGTACTCGCCCTGCGCGAATTCGAGGTCGGCCTTGGCGCTCTCCAGCTCCTCGGCGGCGAGGTCGAGCCCACTCTGCACGATCTCGCGCGCGGCGAGCAGCACCGCGCTGCCCAGGCCATGGAGCGTCCTCGAGCCGCCAGTCGGATTCGCCACCAGGTTGGTGTCGGGTTCCGAGGTGCGCAGCCGGATCTTCTCCACCGGGATGCCGAGCACGCTCGCCGCGATCTGCGCGAAGGCGGTCTCGTGGCCCTGGCCGTGGTTGTGCGAGGCGGTGTGCAGCGTAACGCCGCCGTCCTGGTCCCAGTTGACCACCACCTGGTCGTAGGGCGCGAAGCCGCCCGGCGCGGTGGCCTCGATGTAGGTGGAGATGCCGCGCCCGCGCAGCCTGCCCTGCTTGGCGCTCGCCGCGCGGCGCTTCTCGAACCCGTCCCAGTTGGCTTCCTTCTTCGCCTGCTCCAGCACGCCCGGGAAATCGCCGCAGTCGTACTCGAAGTTGCCCACGAACTTGTAGGGCATCTTCGACTTCGGGATCATGTTGCGGCGGCGGAACTCGGCCGGGTCGATTTTCAGCTCGTGCGCCGCCTGGTCCACCAGGCGCTCCAGCGCGTACGAGGCCACGGGGCGCCCCGCGCCGCGATACGCGGCGGTCGGGATGGTGTTGGTGAGCACCAGCCGGCCGCGCACATGGATCGCCTGCACGTCGTAGACCCCGCAGATCACGTTCACCATGCCGATGGTGTTGACGACCGCGCCGGTGAAGGCGATGTAGGCCCCCATGTTGGCGAGGTAGTCGAAGCGCATGCCGAGGATGCGGCCCTCGGCATCGAGCGCCATCTCGGCGACGTGCACGATGTCGCGCGCCTGCTCGTCGCCCAGGAACACCTCCGAGCGGCTGCCGACCCATTTCACCGGCCGGCCGAGCTTCTTCGCCGCGTACAGCAGCGTGGCGTACTCGGGATAGGCGTTGAAGCGCACGCCGAAGCCGCCGCCCACCTCCTCGGCGACCACGCGCAGCCTTTCCGGCGGCACGCCGAGCACCGCGGACACCTGGGCGCGCATCGGCCCCACGCCCTGCGTGGTCGCGTGCAGGTAGTAGATCTCGGTCTTCGGATCGTACGAGCCCATCGCCGCGCGCGGCTCCATCGGATTGCCGACGACGCGCGTGTGGTACGCCTTGAGCTTCACCACGCGCGCAGCCTTGGCGAAAGCGGCATCGGCCGCCACCTTGTCGCCGCCGCTGAAATCGAGCACCAGGTTGCCCGGCGCGACCTCGTGCAGCTGCGGCGCGCCCGCAGCCAGCGCGTCTTCCGCGGTCGCCGCCGACGGCAGCTCGCGGTACTCGACGGCGAGCGCCTCGGCGGCGTCCTGCGCCTGCGCCGCGCTCTCGGCGACCACCAGCGCCACCGGCTCGCCGACGTGGCGCACGCGGCCGTGCGCGAGCGAGGGCCGCAGCGCCTGGCGCTGCTCGGAGCCGTCGCTCCACTTGAAGGGCGCGGCCGCGGGGATCGGCTTCAGCCCCGCCCTGGCCAGCTCCTCGCCCGTGATCACCGCGACGACGCCCGGCATGACGAGCGCCGCCTGCGCATCGATGGCGACGATCTCGGCGTGCGGATGGTCCGAGCGCAGGAAATGCCCCCAGGCCTGCCTGGGCAGCGCCCAGTCGGCGACGTAGCGCCCCGATCCCTTGAGCATGCGCTCGTCCTCCAGGCGCCCCTGGCGTCCGAAACTCTCCATGTGCGTTCCTCTAGTTGTGCGACAAGGCGACCAGCAGGCTGCAGGGCGCATAGTCGATGATCGAGGCGCCCACCGAGCCCTTCCACCAGCGCGCCGCGAACGAGGTCTTCTGGTTGTGGCCGACGACGATCAGGTCCACCGCGAGCTCCTTCGCCAGGCGGCAGATCTCCTCCACCGGCTCGCCCACCGCGAGGTGGCCCTCGGCCTTGAAGCCCTGCCCCTTCAGGCTGGCGATGCCCTCGTCGAGCACCGTCTGCGTGCGCT
>JBOIFE010000274.1:0-2390 GCA_050741015.1 Burkholderiales bacterium
GGCCAGCCGGCGATAGAGCTCGGGGAACCGCAGATCGTAACAGATGCTGAGACCGAGCATGCCGAGATCAGTCGGCACCGCGACCGTCTCGTCGCCGTGCATACGCGTGTCCGACTCGCGATGGGTCACGTGGCCGGCGATATCGACGTCGAACAGATGCACTTTGCGATAGCGCGCCAGCAGCGCGCCGTCGCGACCGTAGACCGTGCAGGTATTGAACGCCTTGCGCTCGCCCGCGACCCGCTCGAGCAGCGAACCGCCGACCAGCACGATGCCGAGCTCACGCGCCAGGGCCGCTAAGCGCTCGCTCGTCGGGCCGGGAATCGGCTCTGCGGCGGCCATCTCGGCATCGGCCGCGCCGCGCCAGACGAACATCTCGGGCAGCACGACGAGCTCGGCGCCGCGCCCGGCTGCCGTGCGCACGAGCTGCTGCGCGCGCGCGAAGTTGGCGTCGCGGTCGGAATCGGCGGCGAGCTGGATTGCCGCGGCAAAGAACGATCGGCGCATGCTGGGCCCGCGCGAGCACTATGCGGGCGCGGCGCGCGCCGTCAAGAATGCGATTCCTTGTGACTGCGCGCACGGGTATGGTAGCGCGACTCGCGATGAGCAGCGCAGACCAGACGGCGGTTCGGCAGATCAAGCGCTACGGAAACCGCAAACTGTACGATGTCGAGGCCAGTCGCTACGTCACCCTCGACGGCATCCGCGCGCTGGTGCAAGGCGGCGCCGACGTTCGCGTCCTCGACAACGACACCGGCGAGGATCTGACCAGACTGACGTTGGCGCAGATCATCTACGAGGCCGAGCGCAAGACGACCGGCGGTTCGGGGACGCTGTCGCTGCCGCTGTTGCGCCGCCTCGTCCAGTTCGGCGACGAAGCGGTGCGCGATTTGCGGCGCGGCGTCGAGCGCGGCCGTGAGGCGCTGGAAAGCGTGCGCGAGGCCGCGGGCCAGCGCGTGCAAGAATTGGTCGGCCGCGGCAAAGGCAAGAAGAAGGGCGGCTCGCTGCTCGACGACTTGCTCGAAGCGCCGCAGCGGACGCTCGACGAGTTGCAACAGCGCATCGATGCACAAGTGCGGCAGTCGGTCGAGCGCGTCACCAGCCATCCTGCCCTGCGCAATGAGTTGAAGCGCATCGAGCAGAGCCTGCACCAGCTGGAGCAGCGCATCGGGCAGGCGCGGCGCAAGCGACCGGCGGCGAAGCCGCGCCGCAAGAGCTAGTGTAGTGCGTCGTAAATCTCTTTACTTATCGCTCGGAATGAAATAGCCCGTCCGGTATGAGCCGGCGAGCGGAAGCAATCGTGCTGTCGCCCGAGGAGCGCGGGGTGTTGGAGGGGTGGGCACGCGGGAGAAGTCTGCCGCTGCGGGTGGTGCAGCGGGCGCGCATCATTCAGATGGCCGCTGCGGGCGCTCTCAGTCAGGACATCGCCCGCGACTTGCAGATCTCCCGACCGACCGTGCAGCTCTGGCGGCAACGGTTTTTGGCGCTGCGCGTGCCCGGACTCGAGCAGGACGCGCCACGGCCCGGGCGCATCCCGCGGATCTCCGCCCCCACGATCAAGGCGGTCGTCAACGCGACGCTGCACCAGACCCCGGCGAACGCGACGCACTGGAGCACACGCACGATGGCCGCCGCCTGCGGTCTGAGCGAAGCGACGGTCCGTCGGATCTGGAAGCAGCACGGACTCAAGCCGCATTTGGTCAAGACCTTCAAGCTCAGCCGCGATCCGGCCTTTGTCGAGAAGCTCTGCGATGTCGTGGGGCTGTACCTGAATCCACCCGACAAGGCGCTGCTGCTGTGCGTGGACGAGAAGAGCCAGATCCAAGCCCTCGATCGCACCCAGCCCGGGCTGCCGATGAAGAAAGGCCGGTTGGGCACACGCACCCACGACTACAAACGCAACGGGACCACCACCCTGTTTGCCGCGCTCAGTATGCTCGACGGCAAAGTGATCGGCGCCTGCATGCCGCGCCACCGCCATCAAGAGTTCATCCGCTTTCTCAACACCATCGACCGCCAGACGCCTCCCGACCTCGACTTGCATCTCATCGTCGACAACTACGGCACTCACAAACACGCCCGGGTGAAGTCATGGCTACGCCGCCATCCCCGCTTCCATCTCCACTTCATCCCCACGTCCAGTTCGTGGTTGAACCTCGTCGAGCGCTGGTTCCGCGACTTCACCGAGAAGCGCCTGCGGCGCGGCAGCTTTCAGAACGTGCCGGCCCTCATCGAGGCCATCACCGACTATCTCGCCAATCACAACCAGAACCCCAAGGTCTTCGTCTGGAGCGCGCCGGTTGAACGCATCATGGCGACGATTGCCAAATGTAAAGAAGCGTTGGACGCACTACACTAGCTACCGAGCGGCGATTCCCTGAGCGTCTGCG
>JBOIFE010000275.1:0-9390 GCA_050741015.1 Burkholderiales bacterium
TTGTCCTTGACCGTCTGCCGGTCCATCTCCTTGGGCGGCGCGAAGTGGTCGCGGATCACCTTGAACACGTACGGGAACGACGGCAGCGTGAACACCAGCATCACCATGCCGCGGATGCCCGGCGCGACGACGAAATTGTCCGACGAATGGCGCAGGTGGTAGAACAGGTCGCGGTAGAAGAGCGTCTTGCCCTGCTTGGCCAGCCCCACGCTCATGTACAGCTCGGCGCGCGGCTTCCGCGGCATCAGCTGGCGCAGGAACGACACGTAGGCGGCGGGCACCTCCATGTCGACAAAGAAGTAGGCGCGCGCGAACGAGAACAGGATGATGAGCTGGTCGATATCCAGCAGCAGCGCGTCGAGGTAGAGCTCGCCTCGTGCGTTCTGCAGGACCGGCGCCACGAAAGGCACCTCCTCGCTGCCATTGATAATCTTGCCGAGCGCGTACGCGGCGCGGTTGCGGAAGAACAGCGACCCCAGCACCTGGATCTGCAGGTTGGGGCGCGCGCGCGCCGGGCGCGGAAATCGCAGGCGCAGCGCGCGCACGAGGCTGCGCAGGTCGCGTCGCAGGTCTTCCCAGCCGTTGGCAAGGCCGAAATCGGCGGCGATCGCCGGCAGCGTGCGGCGCAGCCCGAGGCGGTGCGGGTAGTAGCTGCGGTAGGCGGGCTCGTCGCCCTCGAGGTGCTCGGTCGCCACCGCCGGGCGCCAGAAGATGAATTCGTTGCGGTAGTAGCGCCGGTGCAGCACCTGGCAGGCGACCGAGTTGTAGAAAGTTTCGGCGCACTCGGGCTGGCGGTGCTCGTGCAGCAGCGGGATGTAGGCCAGCTTGATCGCCGGCCACAGCGTCTCCTCGGCTTCGGCCTCGGGAAAGCGCGCCATGACCTCGTCCACGGCTTCCTGCACGCGCCGGTCGTACATCAGGATGCGCTCGCGCGCCAGCGCGCGCAGCGCCGGCCAGTCGGCGCGCTCGAACATCAGCTTCGCGCGCGCCGAGGCTTCGCGGAACAGCCGGTAGTGCTTGTCGAACCCGGCGAGGATCGCGCGTGCGACCGACTCGGCGCGCGGGCCGCGCGCCTCGTGGATCGGGCGGACCTTCGCCGGGGCGCTCACATCAGGCGGCCTTCTTCGCCTGGCCGCCGCGCGACTGCGCGAGCGCGTCCTCGCCGAAGAACTGCTCGTCCTCGGTCGAGCCGTGCAGCGCGGTGGTCGAGGCCTTGCCCGCGGTCACGGTCTGCGTCACCTGGTCGAAGTAGCTGGTGCCGACCTCGCGCTGGTGCTTGACCGCCGTGAAGCCCAGGTCGGCCGCGGCGAACTCCTTCTGCTGCAGCTCGACGAACGCGCTCATGTTGTTGCGCGCGTAGCCGTAGGCGAGCTCGAACATCGAGTAGTTCAGCGCGTGGAACCCGGCCAGCGTGATGAACTGGAACTTGTAACCCATCGCGCCCAGCTCGCGCTGGAAGCGGGCGATCGTCGCGTCGTCGAGATTGCGCTTCCAGTTGAACGACGGCGAGCAGTTGTAGGCGAGCATCCGCTCGGGGTACTTCCTGCGCACGCCTTCGGCAAACTTCTTCGCGAAGGCGAGGTCCGGCGTGCCGGTCTCGCACCACACCATGTCGGCGTATTCCGCGTATGCGATGCCGCGCGAGAGCGCCTGGTCGAAGCCCTTCTTCGTCTTGTAGAAGCCCTCCGAAGTGCGCTCGCCAGTGAGGAAGGGCTTGTCGTTCTCGTCCACGTCGGAGGTGACGATGTCAGCGGCTTCCGCGTCGGTGCGCGCGAGCAGCACCGTCGGCACGCCCATCACGTCGGCCGCGAGGCGCGCCGCGACCAGCTTCTGCACCGCTTCCTGGGTCGGCACCAGCACCTTGCCGCCCATGTGCCCGCACTTCTTGACCGAGGCGAGCTGGTCCTCGTAGTGCACGCCGGCCGCGCCGGCCTCGATCATCGCCTTCATCAGCTCGAAGGCGTTCAGCACGCCGCCGAAGCCCGATTCCGCGTCGGCGACGATCGGCGCGAACCAGTCGATGTCGCTCTTGCCTTCCATGGTCTGGATCTGGTCGGCGCGCATCAGCGCGTTGTTGATGCGGCGCACGACGTTGGGAACCGAGGAGACGGCGTACAGCGACTGGTCCGGGTACATCGCGAGCGAGTCGTTGGCGTCGGCGGCCACCTGCCAGCCCGAGAGGTAGATCGCTGGCACGCCCGCGCGCACCTGCTGCATTGCCTGGTTTCCGGTGAGCGCACCGAGCGAGTTCACGAACGGCATCTCGGTGCACTTCTGCCACAGCTTCTGGGCGCCGAGCGTCGCCAGCGTGTGCTCGAGCTTCACGCTGCCGCGCAACTTGACGACGTCGACCGCGTCGTAGCCGCGCTTGATGCCTTTCCAGCGCGGGTTGGTCGACCAGTCCTTCTGCAGTTGCGCGATGTCCTGCTCTCGACGACTCATCATTTCTCCTCGTGGGGTACCCAACAAGAAATCCGTTGAAACCACCGAAGATACGAGGCGCCATGGCGCATAGCAACAACTCTGCGCAGAAAACTTATTATTCTTAGGAACAATGGCTTAGAAGATAAAATGACCCCTGAATTTCGAGATGCGAATTCAGGTTTCAAAATCTTGCTGCTTTGCAAAATCGGGCTGGCAGCTCAGGTCTGCACGAGCTTGCGATGCCGGTTGATGCTCATCAGCATGCCGATGCTGATGAAGAGCATCAACATCGCCGTGCCGCCGTAGGAGATGAAGGGCAGCGGCACTCCGACGACGGGCAGGATGCCCGCCACCATGCCCATGTTGACGAAGATGTAGGTGAAGAAGACGAGCGTGAGCGAGGCCGCCAGCAGCCGCCCGTAGAGCGTGGCCGCGCTCGCGGCGATCGACAGGCACCTCGCGAGCAGCAGCGCGTAGAGCGTGAGCAGCACCAGGTTGCCGATCAGCCCGAACTCCTCCGAGAACACCGCGAAGATGAAGTCGGTGTGGCGCTCCGGGATGAACTCCAGGTGCGACTGCGAGCCGTTCAGCCAGCCTTTGCCGGCGATGCCGCCGGAGCCCACGGCGATGGTGGACTGGATCGTGTGGTAGCCGGCGCCCAGCGGATCCTGCGACGGGTCGAACAGCGTCAGGATCCGGCGCCGCTGGTAGTCGTGCAGCAGGCCCCAGAGCGGCGGCAGGCTCGCGAGCGCGAGCAGCGCCAGCCCCGCCAGCAACTTCCAGCCGATGCCGGCGAAGAAGATTACGTAGAACCCGGCGGCCGCCACGAGCAGCGCCGTGCCCAGGTCGGGCTGGCGCACGATCAGCGCGACCGGGACCGCGACCAGCAGGCCGGCCAGCGCGTAGTCGCGCCAGCGGATTGCGCCTTCGTTGCGGTGGAAGTACCAGGCCAGCATCATCGGCATGGCGACCTTCATCAACTCGGAGGGCTGGAAGCGCATCAGGCCGAGGTTGAGCCAGCGCCGCGCGCCGTTCACCACCTCGCCGCCGAGCGCCACTGCGACGAGCAGGGCCAGGCCGACCGCGTACGCCGGCAGCGCGAAGCGCGCGAGTGTCTGCGGCGGCACCTGCGCCACGGCCCACATGGCGGCGATGCCGAGGCCGAGGTTCGCGACCTGGGTGCCGACGCGCGAGACGTTCTCGTAGCTTGCCGAGTACAGCACCGCGAGCCCGAGCAGGCTCAGCGCCAGCGCCACGGCGAACAGCGCCGGATCGATGCCCTCGACCAAGCGCGCCCGCAGGCGCCGCACGGGATAGCCGGCGATCTCCATCAATCGGCCTGCGGGCCGGCGTCGACGTCGGTTTCCGGCGTGGGCCGCCGCCGGGCGGGCAGCTTGCCGAGCAGGAAGAAGTCGAGCACGGTGCGCGCGATCGGCGCCGCCGTGCGCGCGCCGAAACCGCCGTTCTCGACCACCACGGCCAGCGCGATCTTGGGGCTCTCGAGCGGCGCGAACGCGATGAAGAGCGAATGGTCGCGCAGCCGCTCGGCGACCTTGTCTTCCTCGTACTTCTCGCCCTGCTTCATGGCCACCACCTGCGCGGTGCCGGTCTTGCCGCCGCTCGTGTACTGAGCGCCGGCGAAGGCGCGGGCCGCAGTGCCCTCGAGGTTGACGCCCGCCATGGCGCGCTTGATGAAGTCCACGTTTTCGGGCCGCAGCTGCAGCTGGCGCACGAGCTCGGGCTCGATGTAGTGGCGCTCGCCGGTGCGCGGGTTGTCGATGTGCGACACGAGGTGCGGCCGGTACATAACGCCGTTGTTGGCGAGCGTGGCGACCGCGCGAGCGAGCTGCAAAGGCGTGTAGGCGTTGTAGCCCTGGCCGATGCCGATCGAGATCGTCTCGCCGGCGTACCACTTCTGCTGCTCGGGGCGCGAAAAGCGCGCCTGCTTCCATTCGGGCGAAGGCAGCACGCCGAGCGCCTCGCCGTCGAGGTCGATCCCGGTGCGCGCGCCGAAGCCGAAGCGGCTCATGAAGCTTGCGATGGCGTCGATGCCGAGGTCGTTGGCGAGCATGTAGTAGTAGGTGTCGGAGGACACCACGATCGACTTGAACAGGTCCACCTGGCCGTGCCCGCCCGGCACCGAGTCGCGAAAGCGCCGGTCGCCGAACACGAAGTAGCCGGGGTCGGTGATCGTGCTGCGCGGCGTGCGCTTGCCGAGCTCGAGCGCGGCGAGCGCCATGTACGGCTTGAACGTCGAGCCTGGTGGGTACAGGCCCGCGATGGCACGGTCGTTGAGCGGCCGGTCGGGCGAGTTCATCAGCTCGTCCCAGCTCTGAGGGTCGATGCCGTCGACGAAAAGGTTCGGGTCGTAGTCGGGCTTGGAGACGAACGCGAGCACGCCCCCGGTCGCGGGCTCGATCGCCACGAGCGCGCCGCGGCGATTGCCGAAGGCATCCTCGGCGACCTGCTGCAGGCGCAGGTCGAGCGTGAGGCTGACGTTGTTGCCGGCCTGCGCGGGCGTGGTCGGCGGCAGCGTGCGCACGCCGCGTCCCGCGGCATCGATCTCGACGCGCTCCAGGCCGGTCGTGCCGTGCAGTGCGCGCTCGTAGCTCGCCTCGATGCCCGCCTTGCCGATGTAGTCGGTGCCGCGGTAGTTGGGCTCGACGTCCATCGTCTGCAGCTGGTCGAGGTCGCTCTCGGTGATGCGCCCGATGTAGCCGATCACGTGCGAAGCGAGCTCGCCGTGCGGGTACTTGCGGAACAGCCGCGCCTTGATGTCCACGCCCTTGAAGCGCCAGCGGTTGGCGGCAATGCGCGCCACCTCCTCGTCGGTGAGGCGCGTGCGGATCGGCAAGCTTTCGGCGTTCTTGGTCTCCTGCAGGAGCTTGCGGAAGCGCGCGCGATCACGCGGCTGGATGTCGACGAACTCGGCCAGCTGCGCGATCGTGGCGTCGAGATCGCGCACCTGGGCCGGATAGATCTCGAGCGTGTAGGCGAGGTAGTTGCGGGCGAGTACTTCGCCGTTGCGGTCGAGGATCAGCCCGCGGTTGGGCGGCAGCGGCACCAGCGCGATGCGATTCTCCTCGGCCATGGCGCTGTAGGCGTCGTGGCGCAGCACCTGCAGCCAGACGAAGCGCGACAGCAGCAGCGCGAAGGCGACCAGCACCGCGAGCCCGGCCACGCCGAGCCGCCCCTGGAAGGCGCGCAGCTCGCGCTCGGTGTTGCGCAGCTCCGCGAAGCTCACACTCACAACACGCGCGTCTCGTCGAGCGCCGACGAGCGGCGCTGCGGCAGCAGCACCAGCCAGTTCGCGACCGGCCACAACAGCACCGTGATCGCCGGCCCCGCGAAAATCGACCAGCCCGGGAACTCGGCGCCCGCCGCGAGCCGCACGCCGAGCGAGACCGCCTGCGCAACCTCGAGCAGCAGCACCACGTGCAGCATCTGGCCCCAGAGGTCGAACCACAGGATGCGGCGCGAGAGCGCGATGCCGCCGAAGGCGAGAACCGAATACGCCAGTGCATGCTGGCCGAGCAGCACGCCGTTGCCGGCGTCGACCAGGAGCCCGAGCGCCCAACCGGTGGCGAGGCCCACGCGGCGCGGCTGGCGCACGCACCAGAACGCGAGCACGAGGCCGACGAAGTCGGGCGCAAGCGCGAGGTTCGGCCACGGCAGGAACGCGAGCACGAGCGCGGCCACGAACGAGGCCACGAGCGTCCGGGTGCGCGCCGGCCGCAGGATGTGCTGGGGACGATCAGGCGCCACCGGCATCCTTCTTCGCGCGCCGCGGCCGCCTGCGCTCGGCCGGGCCCTCCGGATATGGCGCCGCGCGCGGGCCCGGCGAGAGCACCAGCACGTAGCGCCCGCGCTCGACGCCGGCGCTCGGCTGCGCGAGCACGCGCGCGAAGGTGTAGGACGCGTCGCGCTCGACGCGCACGACCGAGGCCACCGGCAACCCCGGCGGGTACGTGCCGTCGATGCCGGAGGTGACCAGGCGATCGCCATCCTGCACGTCGGCGTTCGCCGCCATGTAGCGCAACTCGAGCATGCCCGAGGCGCCCCCGCCGAAGGCGATCGCCCGCAGTCCGTTGCGCAGCACCTGCACCGGGACAGCCTGGCCCTTGTCGGTGATCAGCGTGACTTCCGAGACGAAGGCGTTGGCGCGCGTGAGCTGCCCCACGACGCCGGTCTCGTCGACGACGGGGCTGCCCGCGCGCACGCCGTGCTGCGTACCGCGGTCGACGATCACCTTGCGCGAGTACGGGTCGCGGTCGGTGTAAAGGATTTCCGCCGGGATCGACTTGCGCTCGAGGCGCTCGGAGGCGCCGATCAGGCGGCGCAGCGCCGCGGCCTCGGCCGCGGCGGACTCGTAGCGCTGTGCGTCGAGTTTGGCGGCGAGCAGCTTCGCGCGCAACGCCTGGTTCTCGGCGCGCAGCTGCGACTGGCTGGTGAAGTACTGCGTGACGCCCTCGGCGAGCACCACCGGCAGGCGCGCGGCCTGTTGGATCGGGTAGACCGCGAGCGAGAGCACTGCGCGGATCGCCTCGGCGTAGCCGAAGCGCGCGTCCAGCACCAGCAGGGTCAGCGACAGCGAAGCGAAGAACGCGAGCCGGACGAGGGGAGCGGGGCCGCGGAGAAAGAACGGTGGAGGCGTGTACTCCACGTCAGCGAAGGGTTTGGGCGCCCCTCACCCTGGGCTCAGTCGTTGGTGAAGATCGGGCCGAAATGTTCCATTTGCTCGAGCGCCTTGCCCGAGCCGCGCACCACGCAGGTGAGCGGGTCGTCGGCGACGATCACGGGCAGCCCTGTTTCCTCCATGAAGAGGCGGTCGAGGTCCCGCAGCAGCGCGCCGCCGCCGGTGAGCACCATGCCCTTCTCGGCGATGTCGGCGCCGAGTTCGGGCGGGGTCTGCTCGAGCGCGGACTTCACCGCGCCGACGATCTGGTTCAGCGGCTCGGTGAGCGCCTCGAGGATCTCGTTCGAGCTGATGGTGAAGCTGCGCGGGATGCCCTCGGCGAGGTTACGTCCCTTGACTTCCATCTCGCGCACCTCGCTCCCCGGGAAGGCGGAGCCGATGTTCTTCTTGATGGTCTCGGCGGTCGTCTCGCCAATCAGCATGCCGTAGTTGCGGCGGATGTAATTGATGATCGCCTCGTCGAACTTGTCGCCGCCCACGCGCACCGAGCCCGAGTACACCATGCCGCCGAGCGAGATCACGCCCACCTCGGTGGTGCCGCCGCCGATGTCGACGACCATCGAACCCGTGGCCTCGGCCACCGGCAGGTCGGCGCCAATCGCCGCAGCCATCGGTTCCTCGATCAGGTACACCTGGCCGGCGCCCGCGCCGATCGCGCTCTCGCGAATCGCACGGCGCTCGACCTGCGTCGAGCCGCAGGGCACGCAGATGATGATGCGCGGCGAGGGCGAAAAGAGCTTGTTGTCGTGCACCTTCTTGATGAACTGCTTGAGCATCTGCTCGGTGATCGTGAAGTCGGCGATGACGCCGTCCTTCATCGGTCGGATGGCGACGATGTTGCCCGGCGTCTTGCCGAGCATTTGCTTGGCTTCCTTGCCGACTGCCTGAATTGTCTTCTTCGCGTTCGGCCCGCCTTCCTGTCGGATCGCGACGACGGAGGGCTCGTCCAGAACGATGCCCTTGCCGCGAACGTAGATCAGCGTGTTGGCGGTACCGAGGTCGATCGCCAGGTCGTTGGAGAAGTAGCTGCGCAGAAAACCGAACATGTGAATTTTAATCGCGGCTTTGTTGGAGGCGCCTTAACTTTGTTCGCTAAGGCTGTGTCGCCAAAGGGCATATAATACTCGGAACAAGGCCTTGGGCAAGGGCGAGGCCAGCGTTCGAACCCCGATTTCCGCAGCGCAATGTCGCTCACCCGAGACCAGATCCAGCGCATCGCCGAGCTTGCGCGCATCGCGCTCCCCGAGGACGAGGCGCCGGAGGTCCTCGACCGGCTCAACCGCGTGCTGGGGATGATCGACCATCTGCGCCTGGTCGATACCGCCGGGGTCGAGCCCATGGCGCACCCGCTGGATCTCGTCCAGCCGCTTCGCCCCGATGCGGTGGCCGAGCGCGACCGGCGCGCCGAATACCAGGCAGGCGCCCCGGCTGTCGAAGGGGGGCTGTACCTGGTGCCGAAAGTGATCGAGTAGGTGCTCGACGCAAGCCTTGGAGAGCTGCGTGCGGCGCTCGATGCCCGGCAAGTGTCGAGTGTCGAGCTGACGCAGGCCTTCCTGCGCCGGATCCGGGACCTCGACGAGGACCTGAACGCCTTCATTACGGTGGACGAGGAGACAAGCCTCGCCCAGGCCCGCGAGGCCGACGCGCGACTCGCCCGCGGCCAGGTGCAGGCGCTCACCGGGATCCCGATCGCGCACAAGGACATCTTCTGCACCCGGGCGCTGCGTACGACTTGCGGCTCCCGGATGCTCGAGCACTATTCAAGCCCGTACGACGCTCACGTCATCGAGCAGTTCGAGCGGGTGGGCGCCGTGCAGCTCGGCAAGACCAACATGGACGAGTTCGCGATGGGCTCGTCGAACGAGACTTCGTACTTTGGCCCCGTGCGCAACCCGTGGGACCGCGGCCGCGTGCCCGGGGGCTCCTCGGGCGGCTCCGCGGCGGCCGTGGCCGCCCGCATGGCGCCGGCGGCCACCGGCACCGACACCGGCGGCTCGATCCGCCAGCCCGCCAGCTTCACCGGCGTCACCGGCATCAAGCCGACGTACGGCGTGTGCTCGCGCTTCGGCATGATCGCGTTCGCCTCCAGCCTCGACCAGGCCGGCCCGCTCGCGCGTTCGGCCGAGGACTGCGCGCTGCTGCTGTCGGCGATGAGCGGCTTCGACGAGCGCGACGCCACCAGCGTGCAACACCCGCCGCAGGACTTCCACGCGCAGATGCTCCAGGCGCGCACCGGCGCGACCGCCGCGCAGCCGCTCAAGGGCCTGCGC
>JBOIFE010000276.1:0-13133 GCA_050741015.1 Burkholderiales bacterium
ACACGTAGCCGCCTCATAGCTACTCGCCAACCATCAGCGCGAATATGGTGTACACATCTCAGGGCAGGAATCACGTCAGGTATCTCCAGATCATTAATCCCAGCGACAAAGAGTCGAGGAACGAGCCGAACCAGAACAGCCAGTTCCACAGCTCCGCGTGCCAGCCCACGGCCTTCACGCGCAGCTCGAACGCCACGCCGCGCAGCATGATGCCGACCAGCATCGCCGCCGCCGGCAGGTAGAGCGCGCCCAGGATGTAGCCGTAGGCCTGCGGGAAGGCGATCAGCAGGATTCCCACGCCGAGCACGAGCCAGGTCTGGTTCGCGTCCCAGAACGGCGCGATCGAGGACACCATGACGTTCTGCTCTTCGGCGCTCGCCGCGGGCATCAGCATGCCGACACCGAGGTCGTAGCCGTCGAGCACCACGTAGGCGAGGATTGCCGCGCCCATGAGGATCGCGAAGATGAGCGGCAGGTCGAGGCTCATGCGTCCGCCTGGTCGCCGGCGAGGTGCGTGACCACCACCATGTAGGCGAGCAGCATCACGCCGTAGACGAGCGCGTAGCCGGTCAGGCTCGCGCCGAGCGAAGCCTCGCCCGCGCGCCCGAGCGCCTCGTCGGTGCGCAGCAGCCCCGTGACGAGCCAGGGCTGGCGGCCCATCTCGGTGACGATCCAGCCGGCGAGCGTCGCGATCCAGCCCGAGAACGTCATGCCGGCGAAGACCCAGAGCAGCCCGCGCGAAGGCGCCCCTCTGCGCAGCAGGAACGTGCCGGTCCAGGCGAGCGCGAGCATCAGCAGGCCGATGCCCACCATCAGCCGGAAGCCGAAGAAGAGCGGCGCGACCGGCGGCGTGTTCGGCTCGAACGCATCGAGCCCCTGCAGCTCCGCGTCGATGTCGTGACGCAGGATCAGGCTCGCCATGCCCGGCAGCTCGACCGCGTAATCGTTGCGCTCGGAGAACTCGTTCGGGATCGCGAACAGCACGAGCGGGACGCGCTTCGCGGTCTTCCAGATCGCCTCGATGCCGGCGATCTTCGCCGGCTGGTGCTCGAGCGTGTTGAGGCCGTGCTGGTCGCCGACGAAGATTTGCACCGGCGCGAGGATCGCCGCGACCAGCGCCGCGGCGCGCAGCGTGGCGAGCGCGCCCGCATCGCCCGAGGCACGCAGCAGCCGCCAGGCCGACAGGCCCGCGACCAGGAACGAGGCCGTCAGCCCCGAGGCGAGCAGCATGTGCGTGAAGCGGTAGGGAAAGGATGGATTGAACAGCACCTGCCACCAGCTCGCGGCGATGATCACGCCACCGTCGGTGGTGTAGCCGGCCGGCGTCTGCATCCAGGAGTTGAGCGCGAGGATCCAGAACGACGAGAGCGTGGTGCCGAGCGCGACCATCAGCGCCGAGAACAGGTGCACGCGCGTCGACACGCGCTCCATGCCGAACAGCATCACGCCGAGGAAGGTCGCTTCGAGGAAGAACGCGGTCAGCACCTCGTAGCCGAGCAGCGGCCCCGCGATGTTGCCGACCTTGAGCATGAAGCCCGGCCAGTTGGTGCCGAACTGGAAGCTCATCGTGATGCCGGTGACCACGCCCACGGCGAAGGTGAGCGCGAAGATCTTCACCCAGCGCTTGTAAGCGGCATGCCAGATTGGGTCCCCCGACCGAGCGTATTTCAGCCGGAACCAGATCAGGTACCAGGCGAGCGCGATCGTGATCGTCGGAAACAGGATATGGAACCCGATGTTGAGCCCGAACTGGGCTCGGGCGAGGGAGAGCGCGTCGCCGGCGTCCATGGCCTATTATCTCGCTGCGCCACCCTCCTTGGGAACCCTCCATGCGCCTGCGCCGACTGTTCGCCCCGCTGTTTATGGCCGCCGCCGCGGCCTGTGCCCCGCTCGCGCCGCAGGCCGAGCGGCCCGCGATCCTTTTTGTGCACGGCAACGGCGACAGCGCCGCGCTGTGGATGACGACCCTGTGGCGCTTCGAGTCGAACGGCTACGACCCGCGCCTGCTCTACACGATCGATTTCCCGGACCCCGTGGCGCGCGCCACCGACGCCACGGCGCAGCCGCACCGCTCCTCGACCGCGGAGCAGCGCGTGGCGCTGGCCGCGCGCGTCGAGGAGGTGCTGCGCGCGACCGGCCGCACGCGGCTCGCGCTGGTCGGCAACTCCCGGGGCGGCTACGCGATTCGCGACTACGTCAGGAACGGCGGCGGCGCGGCGCACGTCTCCGCGGTGGTGCTCGGCGGCACGCCCAACCACGGCGTGTTCGACTGGCCCGAGACGCTCGGCAGCGAGTTCAACGCGCGCGGGGCGTTCCTCACGCAGCTCAACGCCGGCCCCGACGAAGTCGTCGCGGGCGTGCGCTTCATGACGATCCGCAGCGACGCGAACGACAAGTACGCGCAGCCCGACGGGCGCTTCCTCGGCGCACCTGGGCGGCCGACCGGCGTCGGCACCGACGGGCCGGCGCTCAAGGGCGCCGAGAACGTGGTGCTGAAGGGCGTCGATCATCGCGAGACTTCCTTCAGCCCGCAGGCGTTCGCCGCCACCTGGCGCTTCCTCACCGGCACCGACCCGGCGCGCACCGACGTCGCGCCCGAGGCGAACGTCGTGCTCGACGGCATCGTCAGCGCCTTCGCCGGCGGCGTGCCGACCAACGTGCCGGTGGCGGGCGCGACGGTCACGGTCTACGAGGTTTCGTCGCAAACCGGCGAGCGGCTCGGCCTGCCCGCGCTCGAGAGGGTCACGGGCGCCGACGGGCGCTGGGGGCCGCTGCGCGGCCGGCCTGATGCCTGCTACGAGTTCGAGCTGCGCGTTCCCGGCTACGCGATCACCCACATCTACCGCTCGCCCTTCCCGCGCTCGAGCCGCGTGGTGCACCTGCGACCGCTGCAGTTCGCCCACGGCGAGGCCGACGCGGGCAGCGTGGTCTCGATCAGCCGCCCGCGGGGGTATTTCGGCCTCGGCCGCGACGACATTTTGCTCGACGGCCGGGTGCCGCCCGGCATCCCCCCGGGCGTGCCCTCGGCCTCCGTCGCCAAGCTGCTCCTTCCCCCGGGCCCGCCGCGCGCCGTGCCCTCGCACTTCGACGGCGAGCGCATCACGATGCGCAGCTGGCCGGCGAAGGAAGGCCACATCGCGGTCGCGGAGTTCCATTACTGACGAATCTGAAGGCCGCAATTTTCGCGCGCGCCGCGCCGCCTTCGGCGTATCGTGGGCGCTTCTCGAGGAGCGATCGTGGATTACGTCTGGTTCGTTCTTGCCGGCCTCGCGGTCGGGCTGGTGATGGGTCGGTTCCTGCAGGGCAACAATTACGGCGTACCCGGCGACATCGCGTTCGGCATCATCGGCGCGCTCGCTTTCGGCTTCGCGCTTATCTTCACGGGCATCGGCGCGACCCTCGGAGGCGGAATAAAGGTCGCGGTCGCCGCCGGCGGCGCGCTGTTCGCGCTGTTCCTGCGGCGCGCGCTCGGATCGGTCTAGCCTTGCTCTAAACTTCCGGCGCATGCCGCATGCGCCGGTTGCCCGACAGGAGCTCTTCGCGCGCCTCGCCGAGGGGCACGCCGCTCGCGTCACGGTCGTCACCCCCAACTTGCGCCTGTCGCGCGAGCTCGCGCGCGAGTTCGACGCGATGCAGGCCGCGAAGGGCCTCCCCGTGTGGGAGACGGCCGACATCCTCCCGTTCGGCGCCTTCGTCGAGCGGCTCTACGAGGACGCGCTCTACTCCGACCTCGCGGCGAAGCTGCCGCTGCTGCTCACCGCGGCGCAGGAGGAAGCGCTGTGGGAGGCGCAAATCCGCGCCAGCCGCTGGGGCGAGGCGCTGCTCTCGACCGCGTCCGCGGCGCGCGGCGCCGCGCGCGCCTGGGCGCTTGCGCAGGCCTGGCGCATCGCCGGCGCGCTGGGGAAATTCCCCGGCAACGAGGACGCCGAGGCCTTCGCCGAGTGGGCGCGCGGCCACGCGAAGCGCTGCGCGGACGAGAACCTCGCCGACGGCGCGACTCTGCCCGACGCAGTCGCGCCGCTCCTTGTGCTCGATGCGCTGCGCAAACCGAAGCTCCTCGTCGCCTACGCCTTCGACGCGATCGCTCCGCAGCAGCGGGATTTCCTCGACGCCTGCGCGAAGGCGGGCATCGAGCTCATGACATGTGGGCCCGATCGTACGGTGGGCCAACGGCCCACCCTACGGGCATTTCCAAGCGCCAAGGAGGAGCTCGACGCGGCGGCCCGATGGGCGCGCGCCAGGCTAGAAGGCGGCGCGAGTCGCATCGGCGTCGTCGTGCCGCAGCTCGGCCTGCGCCGCAAGGAAGTGGTGCGCGTCTTCGCGCGCACCCTCGACCCGGGCCACAACCTGCCGGGCGCGCCGCGCCGCGCGCTGCCGTTCAACGTCTCGCTCGGCGCACCGCTCGCGGAGTACCCGCTGGTGCACGCCGCGCTCTCGCTGCTCGAGCTCGCGTCGCAAGACATCGACTTCGAACAGGCGTCGCGCCTGATCCGGTCCCCTTACATCGCCGGGGCGTCCTCCGAAATGGCACGGCGTTCGCTCCTCGACGCCTCTCTTCGAAGAGTCGCCCCGGCGAAACTCGGCCTCGGCAAACTGATATCGCTGATTCAGCGCGCCCCGGCGCTTCGGCAAACGCTGGAGAAGCTGTATTCGGTTGAACGCCCGACCGCGAATTCACCCCACGACTGGGCCCGCCACTTCACCGACCTCCTCGCCGCCGCGGGCTTCCCGGGGCGCGAGCTCGACTCGGAGGAATACCAGGCGCAGGCGAAGTGGAACGCGACGCTGGCCGAATTCGCGAAGCTCGAGCGCGTGCAGCCGCGCCTCTCGCAGCGCCAGGCGCTCGCGCGTTTGCGCGGCTGCGCCGAAGTCCTGTTCCAGCCGGAGACGCCCGACGCGCCGATCCAGGTGCTCGGCATCCTCGAATCGCTCGGCCTCGAGTTCGACGGGCTCTGGGTGAGCGGCCTCACCGACGACGAGTGGCCGCTCCGCGCGCGGCCCGACCCGTTCCTGCCGCCCGCGCTGCAGAGGAAGGCGGGGATTCCGGAGGCGAGCGCGGAGGCGACGCTTGCGCGGTGTCGGAGGATTACCCAGGAATGGAGTGCTGCCGCGGGGGAGGTGATTTTTTCCTGGCCGGCGCACGAAGAGGACCGGAGCCTCATCGGGACGCCGCTTGTCTCCGGCATTTCGCCAACGGCGGGCGAAATACCGGAGATCTATGAAAAGCCGAGATACCGCGACGAGATCTTCGCGCGGCGCGGGACCGAAGCCTCTGTAGACGACCATGCACCTGTTCTTGCGACGAGGTCGCCCAAAGGCGGCACCCGCATCCTTTCCGACCAGTCCGCCTGCCCGTTCCGCGCCTTCGCGCACCACCGGCTCGACTCCAAGGAGCTGGAAGAGCCGGCGGAAGGGCTCGATGCGCGCGCGCGCGGGCTGCTGCTGCACACACTGATGAAGGCGCTGTGGGAGGAGCTTAAGGGGAGCGCGGGGCTGGAAGGCGACGTGGAGCCGGCGATCGCGAAGGCGGCGAAGCGCGCGGTGGCCGAAGCTGAGTTGGGGGCGCCGATGGCTGTGCTCGAGGAGCGGCGCCTCGCGAAGCTCGCGCGCGAGTGGCTTGTCGTGGAGCGTGCCCGCGATCCGTTCACGGTGGTCGCCGCCGAGGAGAGGCGCGAGCTCGCGGTCGCGGGGCTCGTGCTTTCCGGGCGCATCGACCGGCTAGACCGGCTGGAGTCCGGCGGGCACGCGCTGATCGACTACAAGACGGGCAATCCCACGCCCAACCAGTGGCTGGGCGAGCGGCCGGAAGATCCGCAGCTGCCGCTCTACGCCGTCAACGCGCCCGAGCCCGTGTCCGTCGTCGCCTTTGCAAAGCTCAAGACCGGCGGCATGCGCTACATGGGGTTCTCGCGCGCGAAGGACGCGATCCCGAAGGTGAAGCAGGCGGAGAACTGGGAGACGCTGGTCGCGGGCTGGAAGGCGGAGCTGGAGACACTCGGCGCGGGCTTCGCCGGGGGCGATGCGCGCGTGGACCCGAAGAAGGGGCTCGCCACCTGCCGCTACTGCGACCTGCAGACGCTTTGCCGCGTCCACGAGCGGCTGTCTGCGCTCGCGGACGAGGGGGAGGAGGGCGATGGCTGAGATCGCCGACCGCGCCGAGCGCGAACGCGCGCTCGATGTCGCCGCTTCCTTCATCGTGCAGGCGCCGGCCGGCTCGGGGAAGACGTCGCTCCTCGTCGCGCGCTACCTCGCGCTGCTGAAGATCGTGCAGCAGCCCGAGGAGATCGTCGCCATCACGTTTACGCGCAAGGCCGCCGCGGAGATGCGCGCGCGGGTGCTCGCCGAGGTGCCGCCCGAGCTCGCACCGCGCCTTCGCATCCAGACCATCGATGCGCTGTGCGCCTCGCTCACCGCGCAGATGCCGGTGCTCGCGCGCTTCGGCGCGCAGCCGGGCGTGGCCGAGGACGCGGGCGAGCTGTATGGCGAGGCCGCGGTGCGCACGCTGCGTGACGTGACGCAGCCGGTCGCGCGGCTGCTCGCGCACCTCGATAACAACGTGGCGGAAGCCGCGCGGCTGCTGGCCGGGATGCTCATGCGGCGCGACCAGTGGCTTGGCAAGGCGGGGCGTGCACGCACACGGGGCGAGCTGGAAGCGACGCTGAAAGCCGAGCGCGAGCGGTTGCTGGCGCTTGCGCGAGCGCAGGTCCCCGACGCTTCGCCCGGGCTTGCGAGCGAGCTCCTCACCGAGAAGAACACCTGGAGGAAGCGCCACGCACGCGCGCAGTCGCTGGAGGGGAACGAGCCGGCGCGCCTTGCGCTCGCCGCGCTGGAGCTCGCGCCGCCCGAGGCTTATTCGGTCGTGCAGTGGGAGGCGCTGGAGGCGATCCTCGCGCTGCTCGAGCCGGCGGTTGCGCAGCTGAAGCTAGTCTTCGCCGAGCGGGGCGAGGTGGATTTCACCGAGATCGCGCATGGGGCGCTTGCTGCGCTCGGCACGGACGAGGCGCCCACGGACCTCCTGCTGTCGCTGGATGCGAAGGTGCAGCATCTGCTGGTGGATGAGTTCCAGGACACCTCCAATTCCCAGTGGCGGCTGCTCGAGCTTCTTACCGCAGGGTGGCAGCCGGGCGACGGGCGGACGGTCTTCGTGGTCGGCGATCCGATGCAGTCGATTTATCGCTTTCGCGATGCGCAGGTCGGCCTTTTCCTCAAGGCGCGGCGCGAGGGGCTGCCCAATGTTTCCCTGGAGCGGCTGCGGCTCGCGACCAACTTTCGTTCGCAGGGGGCGATTGTGTCGTGGGTGAACGCGGTGTTTCCTACGGTGTTGCCTGCGGCGGAGGACGAGTCCGCCGGCGCGGTGCCGTATTCCCCCTCGACGCCGTTCGAGGCGGCGGACGCGGACGGCGCGCCGTCGCTGGAGTTGTTTTCCGATCGGGAGGCGGAGGCGAAGCGCGTCGCGGAGGTCGTGGCTTTGGCGCGAGGGAAGACTGCGATCCTGGTGCGCAATCGCAGCCACCTCGATTGCGTCGTGCCAGCGTTGAGGCGCGCGGGAATCCGCTTTCGCGCGGTGGAGATCGAGCAGCTCGGCGAGAAGCAGGTGGTGCAGGATCTCTACGCGCTGACGCGCGCCTTGACCCATCTGGCCGATCGCGTCGCCTGGCTCGCCATCCTGCGCGCGCCGTGGTGCGGGCTGACGCTGGCCGAACTGTCCTCTTTCTTTGAGGGTCGTTCCGAAACGGTGTGGGAGCTGATGCAGGACAAGCCGCGGCTTTCGCGCATGGTGTCCGTGCTTTCGCCTGCGATCGACAATCGGTTGCGCGGGACGCTGCGCGATTGCGTCGAAGGCGTGTGGCTCGCGCTGGGCGGGCCGGCGTGCCTCGCCGATCCCACCGAGCTCGCCGACGCGGAGATCTTCTTCGACGAGCTGGAGCGCCTTGAGGAGGCGGGCGAGCTTTCTGACTTCTCCCTCCTTGCCGATGCGCTCGGCAAGCTCTACGCCGAGCCCGATGTCGGCGCCGGACCCGAGGCGGTGGAGATCATGACCATCCACAAGGCGAAAGGCCTCGAGTTCGACACCGTCATCGTTCCCGGCCTCGATCGCGCTCCGCGGACTTCCTCCAAGCCCTTGTTCGCCATGCGGCCCTTGCCTGGCGATCGGCTATTGCTTGCGCCGATCGACGAGACGGGCGGGGAGGAGGAGGTTTTGTATTCCTACGTCCGTTCCCTGGATCGCGAGGCGGAGGATATCGAGGCGGGGCGGTTGTTCTATGTCGCGTGTACTCGCGCCGAGTCGCGGTTGTTTTTGCTAGGGTGCGTGAAGGTGGATGAGGACGGCGTGGTGAAGTTGCCGTCGAAGCGTTCCTTGCTGGGATTGGCCTGGCCGGCGGTGGAGGGGGAGGTGAGGTTGCCTGCGGCGGTTGCTGCGGAGGAGGCGGGGGACTTAGTTATTGGTGGGGAGTTGAGGAGGCTGGCTTCAGGATTTGAGATGCCTGAGATTCCGAAGGCTATGGAGTGGAAGGTTGTCGAAGAGGGAAGGGAGGAGGAGCAGATCGAGTTTTCGTGGGCGGGGGAGACTGCGCGGCATGTGGGGACGGTGGTGCATAGGTGGTTGCAGAGGATTGCGGAGGATGGCTTGTCCAATTGGAGCGGCGATCGCGTGCGGCAACATCGAGAAGATTTCTCCCGCGAACTGGTGTTGAAAGGTGTTCCCCCGCCGGATCTCGAGACGGCCACCAATCTTGTTGCCGAATCGCTGGCCAATGCGCTGTCGGACGAGCGTGGCCAATGGATACTCGGGTCCCAGACCGAGGCGCGATCCGAGTATCGCCTGAAGCAAATTGTCGACGGCAAGGTCAAGGCACTGGTTCTGGACCGGGTGTTTCGAGACCAGGAAGGCCAGATGTGGGTGGTGGATTTCAAGACGAGCCGACACCAGGGCGCGGAAATCGAAAGGTTCTTGGATCGGGAGAGGGACCGATACAAGGGCCAGCTTCAGCGCTACCAAACCGCACTTAGTCGCACCCGGCTTGGACTTTACTTCCCCATCCTTCGCGGATGGCGGGAGGTGGGAGGAGACCGCTAGTCATTATCAAAGCCATGCGCCGCCAGATGGAAAAGCATTCCGCCCCGGCATAGAAAACTACGCTGTAAAGTCGTGCCCATGAAGGTCACGGCGATCCATAAAGGCGGCGATTTCGCAGTCGAAAACTTCGCCTGCGACGCGAGGCCGGGCGACAAGCCCTACCAGGAGATGCACCGAATCCACGCCCTCTGCTTCGTGAAGCAGGGCAGCTTCGGCTGCTGCACAATGGGCAAGCAGCACGAGCTGATCGCCGGCTCCGTGTTCATCGCTCGCCCTGGCCAGGAATACACGGCCATCCACGACCACCACGACTGCGGCGATGAGTGCCTGTCGGTCAGGATGTCGCCGCAATTCGCGGAAACATTAAGAATGGGCAAGGCTTGGGACTACGCCAAACTCCCCCCGATTCCCGAGCTGATGGTCGCGGGCGAGCTGATGCGCGCGGCGGCGGAAAGGAAGACCGACGTGGGCGTGGACGAGGCGGCCCTCCACTTCACCCATACTCTCGCGAGCATCGCGGCGGACAAGGCGCCAGGCATTCCGAAGGGAACTGACAAGGATCGCCGCCGCGCAGTCGAGGCCGCGCGCTGGCTGGACGAGAACCACGCGGAAGAAGTGGACCTCGAGCAGACGGCCCAGCAGGCTGGCGTCTCACCTTTCCACTTCCTTCGCACCTTCACCAACGCCCTCGGCGTTACGCCGCACCAGTACCTGGTTCGGACGCGCCTGCGCCACGCGGCACGACTCCTGAAGACGACCGACCGAACGGTCACGGACGTGGCCCTCGACGTCGGCTTCGCCGACCTCTCAAACTTCGTGCGCACCTTCCACCGGGCCGCCGGCGTGCCGCCGGGGAAGTTCCGGAGCAAGAATCTCCAAGAGGCGAAAGCCCGAGCGGCATAGGCTGGCGACTCCAACCTACAAGGAGGCAGTCATGTTCGACCACATCGGCCTGCGAGTGAAGGACATCGCAACAGCGAAGAAGCTCTACGCCGCGATGCTCGCGCCGCTCGGCCACGTCCTCGGCCCGGCGGGCGAGGGCTACGCCGGCTTCGGACCGAAGGGCTCGCCCAAGCTCTGGCTCCACGAGAACAAGAGCGGCGGCGGCGTGCACGTCTGCTTCGCAGCGGAATCCCGCAAGCAGGTGGACGCCTTCCACGCGGCGGGCCTCAAGGCCGGCGCGAAGGACAACGGCAAGCCGGGCCTGAGGACGGACTACGCGCCCAATTACTACGGCGCGTTCCTGCTGGACGGCGAAGGCAACAACGTGGAAGCGGTCTGCTACAAGTGAACGCGCCTCAGCGCCGTTCGTCGTCGCGGCGCCCGTAGCCGCGGATCGCCCCGAAAACGCCCAGGGCGAATCCGACGATGGCGAAGCCGCCGAACAGGAAGTCCCACATCCCGGTCCCCATCGAGGGCACGAAAGCCGCGGAGGTCAGGTAGACGAACCCTCCGCAGAAGGCTGCAATCAACAGGAACTTCGCTACGCGGGCCATGGTGCCCTCGGCGCAAAACGCGCACCGGCCAGTCTACGCCGGCGCCTTACCATAGTGTGCGGCTGGTACAA
Source organism: Burkholderiales bacterium (assembly GCA_050741015.1). Taxonomy (GTDB): domain Bacteria; phylum Pseudomonadota; class Gammaproteobacteria; order Burkholderiales; family SG8-39; genus JAABQT01. The sequence continues at coordinate 10,647 of JBOIFE010000276.1, forward strand.
TCCGCCCCCGCAAATCGCCCGAGTCCCGGAATCCTTAAGTGATCGTCGCCTCCAACATCGCCATGCAATTCGGGGCCAAGCCCCTCTTTTCCAACGTCACGGTCAAGTTCGGCGGCGGCAACCGCTACGGACTGATCGGCGCCAACGGCTGCGGCAAGTCGACGTTCATGAAGATCCTCGGCGGGGAGTTGGAGCCGAGCGCGGGGACGATCGCGATCGACAGCAATGAACGGGTAGGGCGCCTCCGCCAGGATCAGTTCGCCTACGAAGAGCAGCGCGTGCTGGACGTGGTGATGCAGGGCCACGCCGAGATGTGGCAGGCGATGCAGGAGCGCGACGCGATCTACGCCAACGAGAGCGCCAGCGAAGACGACTACGTCAAGGCCGCGGAGCTGGAAGCGAAGTACGCGGAGTACGGCGGGTACACGGCGGAGGCGAGGGCAGGGGAGTTGCTGCTCGGCCTGGGCGTCGCCAAGGAGCAGCACCACGGGCCGATGAGCGAAGTGGCCCCGGGCTGGAAGGTCCGAGTCCTCCTCGCCCAGGCGCTCTTCGGCGACCCGGACATCTTGTTGCTGGATGAGCCGACCAACAACCTCGACATCCACAGCATCCGCTGGCTGGAAGACGTGCTGAACCGCCGCACCAGCACGATGGTGATCATTTCCCACGACCGCCACTTCCTCTCCAGCGTCTGCACGCACATGGCGGACGTGGACTACGGCGTGATCAAGGTCTACCCCGGCAACTACGACGACTACATGGAAGCCTCCACGCTCGCCAAGCAGCAGCTGGAGAAGGACAACGCCAAGGCGAAGGACCGCATCGCCGACCTGGAAGACTTCGTACGCCGCTTCCGCGCGCACAAAGCAAAAGCCAGGCAAGCCACCTCGAGGCAGAAGCAGATCGAGAAGCTCAAGGTCGAGGACGTGAAGCCCTCGAGCCGGCAGTACCCGTTCATCCGGTTCCTGGTCGACCCGAAGGAAAAGCTGCACCGCCTCGCGGTGGAAGCGAAGGGGTTGAAGAAGGGCTACGACAAGCCGCTGTTCAAGAACCTCGACCTCACGATCGAAGCGGGCGAGAAAGTGGCGATCATCGGCCCGAACGGCATCGGCAAGACGACGCTGCTGCGATGCCTTGCCGGCAACCTGAAGCTGGATGCGGGCACGGTGAAGTGGGCGGAGAAGGCCCGCCAGGGCTACTGGCCGCAGGACCCGGAGGGCGAGTTCAAGGCCGAGGAGACGCTCTCCGACTGGATGGGCCGCTGGAGGAGAAAGGACAAGCAGCAGGACGAGCTCATCGTGCGCGCGACGCTCGGCCAGCTGCTTTTTTCAGGCGACGACCAGAAAAAGGCGCTAAAGGTGATCTCCGGCGGCGAAGGCCAGCGCATGATGATCGGGCGCCTGATCCTCGACATGCCGAACGTGATGCTGCTCGATGAACCGACCAACCACCTCGACATGGAATCGATCGAGTCGCTGAACGGCGCGCTCGACAAGTACCCCGGGACGCTCATCTTCGTCTCGCACGATCGCGAGTTCGTATCGTCGCTTGCCACGCGCATCATCGAATTGAAGCCCGGCGGCGAAATCGTCGACTTCAAGGGCAGCTACGAGGACTACCTCGAGCGCGAGAGCGTGGCGCTCGCCGCGTAGCGCCGCCCGGGACGCGCGCCATGAACGCCGAGGCGAAGCGCCCCACCCTGGTCCTGCACCACGCCTGGCGCTCCTCGGCCTCGCGCCGCGTGCGGCTATGCCTCGAGGAGAAGGGGCTCGCCTACGAGAGCCATCCGGTCGACCTGGCGAAGATGGAGCAGCATTCGCCGGAGTACCTGAAGATCAACCCGAACGGCGTGATCCCGACCCTGGTGCACGACGGGCGCGCCGTGTACGAGAGCGGCACCATCTGCGAGTACCTGGACGAGGTGTTTCCCGAGCCGGCGCTGCGGCCCGCGGACGCGTTTGGCAGGGCGCAGATGCGCAACTGGATCCGCTACGCCGACGAGCGGATCCTGAACCTCGTGATCTTCAACTGGCGCCACGACCTGCAGAAAGTGGCCCAGAAGTGGTCGGACGAGGAGCTGGCCGAGCGGCTGAAGAAAATCCCGAGCCGCGAGCGGCGCGAGGCCTGGATGCGTGTGGCGCGGCGGCCGTACACGGAGGAGGAGCGTTCGGAGGCGCGCGGGCGCCTGGTGCAGATGCTCGATCGCATGGAATCGGCGCTTACGGGTTCCGAGTGGCTCCTTGGCGATTATTCGATCGCGGACATCGCGCTGGTGCCGTTCGTGAAGCGCATCGACGAGGAGATCGCGCCCGACGAGACGCAGCCGGAGCGGCATCCGCGCGTCGCCGCGTGGTGGCGGGCGGTCCAGGCGCGGCCGGCGTTTGCGCGCGCGCGGATCGGGCCGTTCGTGGATCCGGCCGCGGCCTGAAGCCGAAGAAGGTCCGGCATATCCCGGCGGGCGGGTGATGTCGTAGGGTGGGCCTGCGG
>JBOIFE010000277.1:0-9283 GCA_050741015.1 Burkholderiales bacterium
CTGTCGGTCTGGTGCACCACCACCTTGTCGATGACCACCTGGGTGCCGAGCGGCGTCGTCAGGCCGATCAACTGGATGAAGAAGGAGGCGAGGAGCACGTCGCGCCAGATGCGCTTGTGCTTGAGCATCTCGGTCCAGAACCAGCGAAAGCCGAACTTGGAGACCACCGGCGCGCCGTCGCGCTCGGGCGCCTCGGCCAACTCGTGGCGCACAAGGAGCACTTCGGGCGCAAATGTGTCCTTCAGCGACGCCGCGGGCGCGGTCTGAGGCGTCTGCGTGCCCGCGACGAAGTAGAGCAGGCGCTCGACATCGCGCTTCAGAAGCAGCGCGGGCTTGAGCGATTCGCCGGCGACGAACCCCACGCACGGGTAAGCGCTCTTTTCAAGCGACCCGTCGCCCGTTCGAAAGCCGAACGAGCGCAGCGCCTCGACGAGCTGACGACCCGAATGCGGCGCGGGATACTTTTGGAACAGCAGAGACGGATCAAAAGGGATGCGGTTGATCTGACACAGGCTGCCGACAAGCCAGCCAAAGTCTTCGGCGGTGACCGCCTTGTTCTGCATACCCCAGCCGCCCCCCAGCGACTCTTGCTTGCACGAAACCTACAACATGCTGTATTTCACGTAAATCTATCTTGATAGAAGATAGCTAAAAACCTGTTGTCGAATTGCCCAAGTTTTCCAAATGACATCGCCCGATTGCTGCTTACCGTGAGCGGGTTGTGTTGTGATTCGAGAAAGCAACGTGAGCTTGTAGTGCGGGGGCGGGAGCTTCAGCCGCTTCGGGCAAGCGGTTGGGAGCATAGCCGGGGGTACCGTAGTGCCGGTGAATTCGCGGACCGTAGGCCGCCCGCTCTAAGCGGCGCCAGGTTCGATTCCCGGCACCTCCACCACCATGTTTTTCAGCTTCTACATGCAGTTACGCCATTGCAGCGTGAGCGGCTATCGGACATCAACTGTACAAAACCAGGAATGGATGCGGCCATCGAGGACAACCTCGGCGAGCGCCGCGAAAACATCCGGCAGCGGCATCCACAGTAGCTGCACCGCCACCTCGCTGAACGCGGGGGCGACCCAGCATTCGGCGCTTGTACAGACCACCGCAATCGCCACAGGATCTGCGGCCTTAGCCCTTCCAAGCACGGGTACCCCCGAATTTCAAGAAAATGTCCAGCTATGACAGCAGGTGCTAGGGTGGCAGCCCCACCGAGGAGACGAGATGCTGAACGACCAAGAGAAGTTCTGGGCCGGAGAGTTCGGAAACGACTACAACGTCCGGAACAATGTGTCGCCACGCATGCAGGCCGCCAACGAAGCTCTACTCGGCCGCGCCACAGCACGGGCAACCGCTGTGCGATCTGTGCTGGAACTCGGCGCCAACGTTGGCTCAAACATGCCGGCGCTGGCAAAGCTGTTGCCGGACGCCACGCTCTCAGCCGTAGAGATCAATGCAGCTGCCGCAGGGCGCCTTCGCGCCATACCGGGCCTGCAAGTTTATGAGCAATCCCTGCTCAGCTATTCAGGACCGGCAGCCGATCTGGTGCTGATCAAGGGCGTGCTTTGCCATATCCATCCCGACAATCTGCAAAGCGCGTACGAGATCGCTTTCCGATCTTCCAAGCGCTACATTTGCATCGCCGACTACTACAACCGAACGCCAATCGAAGTGAACTACCGTGGCCACAGCGGCAAGCTCTTCAAACGGGATTTCGCCGGTGAGATGATGGACGCACACCCGCTCCAACTAGTCGATTACGGCTTCGTCTACCGACGAGACCCGCTGGCGCTCGACGAATTCAACTGGTTCCTGCTCGAGCGGAAGGTGTTTTAGGGATCGCTGCATAGTCCTTCACTGCTTGCACCCAGTGCTGGTCGCCAGCGTGGGATCGCGGCGTGCAGTACGCCGTGGGTCGCCCTAGGATAGCTAAGCCCGGCAGCTTCGCACACGGGCCTCGAGGAACCTCGTCTCCGTGGGATTGCGCGCAAACCTCAAGGCCTCCTCGAACGACTCGCGGGCCTGTCCGTGGTGCTCGAGGCGCAGCTCGAACTCGCCGACGGCCGCGTACAAAAACGGATAGCGCACCAGTCGACGGCGGTCCTCGATGCGCGAGATTTCCTCGAGTCCGCGCGCGGGGCCATCGCGCTGGCCGATCGCGACGGCGCGATTGAGCGCCACGACTGGCGAAGGCTGGATCCGCATCAGCACATCGTAGAGCGAAGCCACGCCGGCCCAGTCGGTATCCTCGGCGCGGCGCGCCTGCGCGTGCAGCGCGGCGATCGCCGCTTCCACGTGGTACGCGATCAGCTCGCCGCCGCCGGCGGAAAGCTCGAGTTGCCGAAGCCCTTCGGCCACCCGGGCCGCGTCCCAGCGCGTTCGGTCCTGGTCCGCGAGCAGGAGCAAGTTCCCTTCGCCATCAAGGCGCGCCGGAAGACGCGCGGCATGCAGGTTGAGCAGCGCCGCGAGCGCGTGGGATGCAGGACTTGCGGTCAATCGATGCTCGACCAGCAGGTGAGCAAGGCGCAGCGCTTCTTCGCAGAGCGCCTCGCGCACCGCCGATTCGGCCGAAGCGCCGTGGTAGCCCTCGTTGAAAAGCAGATAAACAGCGCGCAGCACCGCCGGCAGGCGCGAGGCGACGTCGTCCGCGGAGAGTTCGAACAGGCGCCTCGAGCGCGCGAGCGCCTGCTTCGCCCGGACGATTCGCTTTTCCATCGCGGCGCGGCCCTTCAGGAACGCCGCGGCGGTCTCGTCGATGCTGAAGGCGCAGACCAGGTGCAGCACGAGCGCCACCTGCGTCTCCTCGGGCAGCCGCGGGTGGATGCAGGAGAACATCATTCGGAGCTGGGCGTCGTTCAAACCCGCGGCGAAGGCCTCCTCGACCGTGGGCAGGAGGGTCCACTCCGACTCCAGCTCGCGCTCGAGCTCGGGCGCGAACCGGCGCGCCGTGCCCTCCCGCCGCAGCACATCGAGCGCACGGCGTTTCGCGGTGGCCATCAACCAGGCGGCCGGGTTGTCCGGCACGCCATGGAATTTCCAGGTCTCCAGCGCCCGGCGGAAGGCGTCCTGCACGACGTCCTCCGCCAGCGCCAGATTGTGGATGCCGAACAGGCGGGTCAGGATCGCGACCAGCCTGCCCGCCTCCCGGCGAAACAGGTGCTCTTCGAGCTCCACTACATGTTCATCTGCATCACCGGCCGCACCTCGACCGAGCCACCGACCTCGAGGATCGGGCAGCCCGAAGCGATCTGCGCCGCCTGCGCGAGGTCCTTCGCCTCGACGATCGAAAACCCGCCGACCACGTCCTTGGCTTCGGCGTAAGGGCCGTCGGTGACGGACTTCTTCTTCCCGCCGACCACCTTGCCCACGCGCTCGAGCGGCTGGCCGACGCTCTTCAGCTGGCCGTGCTCCGACATCACCTTGAACCACGCGCGCCACTTGGTCATGGACTGCTGCGCCCGCTCGGGCGACCCCATGGCCTCCTGGTGCGCTTGCGTCGTGTTGCGATACAACAGCACGAACTCGCTCATGGCAAACCTCCTGTGGGTTGGACTACGCCCAATGACGTTCGAGGGGGGCGGGCCCGGACATTTAATTTGTCCTGCGATTCGGTCAGGAGAGCGACACCCCCAACAGGTGCCCGACGCCGAAGGTGATGGCCGCGGCAATACCACCAAAGACGACTTGCCGGGCGGCTGAGTACGCCGCGCCGCGACCGTTGAAGAGCGACGTCAGCGCGCCGATTGCCGCCAGTGCCAGCACGCTCGCGCCCATGCTGCCCGCGATGGCGCCGCGCGATTCCGCGACCAGGAAAGGCGCGATCGGCACGATCGCCCCGGCGCAGAACAAGGTGAAGGACGTCGCGGCGGCGCTCCACGGATTGCCGCCCAGCTCGGCCGGGTCGATCCCGAGCTCTTCGCGCGCCAGCGTGTCGAGCGCGCCCTTCTTGTCGCGCATGAGCTCGGCCGCGACGCGCCGGGCATCCTCCCTGGGCAGGCCCTTCGCCTGGAAGATCAGCGCCAGCTCGTTCTGCTCGGCCTGCGGCGTCTGCTCGAGCTCCTGGGCTTCCTTGCCGATCTGCGTCCGTGCCAGCTCGCGCGCGTTGGTCACCGAGAGCCATTCGCCAAGCGCCATCGAGCAGGCACCGGCGATGAGTCCCGCTGCGCCCGTCAGCAGCAGGGTGTTTCCCGACGCCCCGGCACCGGCAACGGCCATGACGAGGCAGAAGTTGGACACCAGCCCGTCGTTCGCACCCAGCACGGCCGCGCGCAGGTTGTTGCCGGAGGCGCCGCGGTGCCAGGGCTCCGCGCGAGCGATGTCGGCGCCGGTGATTCCCGCTCCGGCGCCCGCCACCGCCTGCACGACCGCCGCGTGGCCGTATTCGTCGGCGGACAGAACGTGGGCATCGGCCTGTGCCGCGTACTTGTTGCGGTCGGCGAATTCCGCGGCGGCGATCGTCGGCAGCACGAAGCGCGGCCCGAAGCGACGGGCGAGCCTTGCCAGCAGCCGCGTACGGAAGTCGGGGACGAAGGACGCGTCCTTCACGCCGGCCGCGCCGAGCTTGTCGCGCCAGAACTGCGCATGCGCGCCTTCCGCCTGCGAGAGCTGCAGGAACAGGTCCTTGCGCACCGGATCGCGCTCTGCATCGGCGATGGCCGCATAGAGCGCGGAGCCGTTCAGCTCGTCGCGCAGGTTGTCCCTGTAGCGCTTGATGTCGTTGTCCACGGCGGTGTCCCCTGTGCTGTCGAGCGTAAGACTACGGCAAACCCCGTCCCTGCCTCGACGCGGCCGGAAATTGCCCCTAAACTCCCGGCGCGTGACCGCGCCGAACAAGATCCGCATCGTCTGCGCCACGCGCGAGACCCGCGAAGACTTCTCCCGCAAGGCGGCGCTCGGGCGCACGCTCGCGGCCTACGGCGGCTTCTACCCGCCGGCCTTCGTCGAGCTGAAGCTCTTCGAGCGCAACTCGCGCGGGCTGCCCGCGGTGTACAACGAGGTGATCGCGCAGTCCGCCGACGACCCGGCGGTGCTGATGTTCGTGCACGACGACATCTTTCTCTGCGACTTCTTCTGGGGCCACCACGTGCTCGCCTCGATGCTCGCGTTCGACATCGCCGGCATCGCGGGCAACCGGCGGCGCGTCCCGCGGCAGCCGTCCTGGGCCTTCGCCAACGACAAGCTCGCCTGGGACGCGGCTGAGAACTTGAGCGGCGTCGTCGGCAACGGCAATGGCTTTCCGCCGCAGCACTTCAGCTCCTTCGGCCCGCTGCAGCAGCAGGTGAAACTGCTCGACGGCGTGCTGCTCGCCTGCCGCTCCTCGACGCTGCTCGAGCACGGGCTGCGCTTCGACGAGCGCTTCGATTTCCACTTCTACGACCTCGATTTCTGCCGCCAGGCCGAGGCGAAGAACCTGAGGATGGGCACCTGGCCGATTTCCGTGGTGCACGAAAGCGGCGGCGCCTTCGGCACGCCAGCCTGGCGCGCCGCCTACGCGAAGTATCTCGAAAAGTGGGGCGACTGAGGCGCGGGAGGCATCGCGCTATGCGGCGAGGTGATTGAGCGCGACGTCGAACGCGTCGAAGTTGCGCAGCCGCGCTTTCCCCGGAATGCCGCCGGTGCGGCGATTGAACAGCAGCGGCACCGGCTGCTCCGAAACGCCGCCGTGCGAGCGCAGCGGCGCATCCAGGCCCGAGAGGTCGTGGCGCGCGGCACTGGTGCCGAGCACCACGTTCTTCTCCGAGATCACGATCACGTCGCCGAGCCGGTCGGGCGGCAGCTCGAAGCGCGCGCAGGCCTCGGCGTTCGACAACGCCATCTGGACGCCCTCGATCTTGGCAAGCCGCGCGATCGTCGCGCCAGTCTCCACGGCCGCCGGCAGGTACACGGTAGCAAAGGAGCCGAGCGCGCCGTGGTGCACGACGTACGGGTCGGTGATCGGCAGGATCACGCGCGCCGCGCCCGCACCCAGCCATCCGTCCAGCACGTCCTGCAGGTAGATCGCGTTCGGTCGACCGTCGGCGCCGAATTTGTCGTTCATGCCGTGGTCGGCGGTGAGCGCGATCGCGGCCCCGAGCTCGTCGATCCGCGCGAGGTAGGAATCCATCATTGCGTAGAAGGCGTTGGCCGCGGCGGACCCCGGCGGCGCCTTGTGCTGCACGTAGTCGGTGGTCGAGAGGTACATCAGGTCCGGCCGCCGCGTTTGCATCAGCTTCACCCCTGCCGCGAACACGAACTCGGAAAGCTCGGCGCTGTAGACCGACGGCTTCGGCATGCCGGCGAGCGCCTGCTGCTCCGCGTCGGCCTTCTCGGCCGAGAAACACGTGCCCGCCAGGTCCTTGCCGAGGAGCGTCCTCAGCTTGTCCTTTGCCGTCACGACCGCGACTTCGGCGCCGGCGGCAGCGAAGGCGGCAAGGATGGTGCCGGCGCGCAGGTACTTCGGGTCGTTCATCATCACCTCGGCGTCGGCTTCGCGGTCGTAGAAGTAGTTGCCGCAGATGCCGTGCACCGAGGGCGGCGCGCCGGTGACGATGGACAGGTTGTTCGGGTTAGTGAACGTCGGCACGACGCTGTCGGCCTCGAACGCGGCGCCCTCGCGCAGCACGCGGCCGAGGAATGGCGCGGCGCCCGCAGCGATCGCGCGGTGCACGTAGTCGAATTCGCAGCCGTCCACGCAAACCACGACCAGCGGCTCGCGCATCCAGCGGTAGTGGCGATTGTTGACGGTCAGGGCGTCGTGGGCAGCCATGCGTGCATTATCTCGCGCCGCCAGCGTCGCGCGGTAGACTCGGGGCCGCCATGGCCGCCACCGTCCTCGACTCCGCGCTCTACCGCGATTCCTTCGGCACGCCCGCGATGCGCGGCATCTTCGAGGATGCGGCGCTGCTTGCCCGCTACACGGAAATCGAGGTCGCCCTGGCCAGCGTCCAGGGGCGCCTGGGTGTCATCCCCGCGGGTGCGGCGAAGGACATCGCCGCGAAGTGCGATGCCTCGAAGCTCGACCTCGAGCGGCTGAAGAAGGAAACCGAAACCGTCGGCTACCCGATCCTGCCGCTCGTGCGCCAGCTCGCGGCCCAGTGCGGCGAGGCCGGCAAGTTCCTGCACTGGGGTGCGACGACGCAGGACATCATGGATACCGCCGTGGTGCTGCAGGTCCGCGACGCGCTCACGCTGATCGACGCCGACCTCTCGACGCTGCGCGCCATCCTGCTGCGCCAGGCGAAGCGCTACCGCGACACGCCGATGGCGGGCCGCACGCACCTGCAGCAGGCGCTGCCCGTCACCTTCGGCTACAAGCTCGCGATCTGGCTGGCGGGGATGGACCGGCACGCCGAGCGGCTCGCGCAATTGAAGCCGCGCGTGCTGGTCGGCCAATTCGCCGGAGCCGCAGGCACGCTCGCCTCGCTCGGGGACAAGGGCCTCGAGGTGCAGAAGGCGTTGATGGAGGCGCTGCGGCTCGGGCAGCCCGTTGCCACCTGGCATGCCGCGCGCGACGGCCTTGCCGAGGCGGTCAACTTCCTCGCGCTGCTCACCGGGTCGCTCGGCAAGATCGCGTTCGACGTGATGCTCATGGCCTCTACCGAGGTCGGCGAAGTTTCCGAGCCGTTCTTGCAGGGGCGCGGTGCGTCGAGCACGATGCCGCAGAAGCGCAACCCGATCTCCTCCGAGCTGATCCTCGCCGCGGCGAAAGCCGTGCGCCAACACGCGGGGCTCATGCTCGATGCGATGGTGCAGGACTTCGAGCGCGCAACCGGACCCTGGCACGCGGAGTGGATCGCATTGCCCGAGGCGTTCATGCTCACCGGCGGCGCGCTGCACCAGGCGGTGTACATGCTCGGCGGGCTGGTGGTGGACGAGGCGCGCATGCGCCGCAACCTCGACATGACGCACGGGCTCATCGTCGCCGAGGCGGTGATGATGGGCCTCGCGCCGCACCTGGGCCGCAACGAAGCGCACGACATCGTCTACGACGCCTGCCGCGTGGTGGCAGACCGAGGCGGGAGCCTGGCCGACGCGCTCGCCAAAGTTCCCGCGGTTTCGAAGCACCTCGATCGCGCGGCGCTGGACAAGCTCACCGACCCCGCGAACTACCTGGGCGCGGCGCAGGAGATGGTGGATCGCGTAGTCGCTAAGCGAGCTTGAGCGGCAGTTTCCGCAGGCGCTGGCCGGTCGCCGCGAACACGGCGTTGGCCACCGCCGGCGCGATGGGCGGCGTGCCGGGCTCGCCGACGCCGCCCAGGTGCTCCCAGCCGCTTTCCACGATGTGCGTCTCGATCACAGGACAGGCGGCCATGCGCACCATCTCGTAGGACGGGAAATTCTGCTGTTCCACGCGCCCGTCCTTCAGCGTGATCTCGCCATGCAGCGCGGCGGTCAGGCCGAAGACGATGGCGCTTTCCATCTGCGCGGCGACGATGCCGGGATTCACCGCCTTGCCGCAGTCGATCGCGCAGACCACGCGCTTCACCTTGATCGTGCCGTCGGTCGCCACCTCGACCTCCGCGACCTGCGCCACGATCGAGTGGAAGGATTCGGCCAGCGCGATGCCGCGCCCCGTGCGCGGCGGTAGCGCCGCGCCCCAGCCCGCCTTCCTCGCCGCGGTCTCCAGCACCGCGCGGTGCCGCGGCGCCTCGCCGAGCATCGCGCTTCGGTAGTCCACCGGGTCGCGCCCGGCCTTGTGGGCGAGCTCGTCGACGAAGGATTCGACGAAGAACGCGTTGTAGCTGTGGCCGACGCTCCTCCAGAAGCCCACCGGCACCGGCTGGTGCGCGAGCACGTGCTCGACGAGGCGATTGGGCATCGCGTAGGCGAGGTCGAAGGCGCCCTCCGCCGTGGTCTTGTCCTTCATCAGGTCCGAGGCCGCGCTCGGCTTCAGCCGCGCGATGAAGCTGGCGGTGCAGGACTGCCCGGCGATGCGATTGTGCCAGGCGAGGATGCGACCGTCGGGCTCGAGCGCGGCGCGGAATTTCGCGAGCGCCATCGGACGGTAGACGTCGTGCTGCATGTCCTCCTCGCGCGACCACAGGAGTTTCACGGGCGTGCCCGGCAGCTTCCTCGCGATTGATGCGGCCTGCACCACCACGTCCACTTCCGAGCGCCGGCCGAAGCCGCCGCCGAGGAACGGCGTGTGCACCGTCACCTTTGCGCTATCGACGCCCGCGGGACCGGCGGCGAGCCAGCGCACCAGGGTTGGCGACTGGTTGCCGACCCAGATTTCGCAAGCGCCGTCCTTCACGAGCGCGGTGCAGTTGATCGGCTCCATGGTGGCGTGCGCGAGGTAGGGCGCCTCGTA
>JBOIFE010000278.1:0-3316 GCA_050741015.1 Burkholderiales bacterium
ACACCCGGCAGATGGGTCGGGATCAGCGCCACGGTGATGCCGAGGTCGGCCTCGCTGCCCACCAGATGATCCGGGTCATAGGCCTTGAAGGCGAGGCCCAACAGCGTCGCGACCGGGCCGAGCGTGATGTAGCGCTTGTCCCAGGTCAGTCGCATGCCGAGGACCTCCTTGCCCTGCCAGGGGCCCCTGCACACGACGCCGAGGTCCGGGATCGAGGCGGCGTCCGACCCGGCCTCCGGGCTGGTCAGGGCGAAGCACGGAATCTCCAGACCCTTCGCAAGCCGCGGCAGGTAGTGGTCCTTCTGCTCCTCGGTGCCGTAGTGGAGCAGCAGCTCGGCGGGTCCGAGCGAATTGGGCACCATCACTGTGACCGCCAGCGCATTGCACCGCGACGAGAGCTTGGTCACGACGTCGGAGTGGGCGAGCGCGGAGAATCCGAGGCCGCCGTACTTTTTCGGGATGATCATGCCGAAGAAGCCGTGATCCTTCAGGTACTGCCACAGGTGCGGGGGCAGGTCATAGCGCTCGTGCGTCACTTCCCAGTCGTCGGCCATCGCACAGGCCTGCTCGACCGGCCCGTCGAGGAACGCCTGTTCCTCGGCGCTAAGGCGCGGCGCGGGCGTGGAGAGCAGCCGGTCCCAGTCCGGGCGGCCCGAGAACAAGTCCGCGTCCCACCAGACCGTGCCGGCATTGATGGCGTCTTTTTCCGTCTGCGACATGTCCGGCAGGATGCTGCGGTAGACCGCGAGCAGCGGATCGCTCAGCAGGCGGCGGCGCAGCGCGGGCACGTTCAGCACGAGTGCCAGCGCGAAATACACAGCGCCGAGGGCGGCGCTCGCGGCGGCACCGAGGCCGAGGATCGTGGCCCAGCTGGCGCCCATGACGCCGGTGGCGGCCGTCCAGACGAAGATCGGTGCGCGCAGGCAGGCGAGCGCGGCGAACGCGGCCAGCGTGGCGAGTGCGAAGGTGATCATGGCTTGTTCTCCTGTCCTTGCCGCGTCAGGCCGCAATGCGCACGGGGCGCGCGCCGGGCAGAGGTGAAAGCAGTCCGGCGGTCATGAATGCCGCGAGCCGGTCCTCGAGCACCCTCGAATCGTATCGATCCTCGGGCTTGGCGCCGGCGATGAGCTGCACGGTGTCGGTGGCCGCGAGCGTGTAGGCGAACGTGCCGAACATGAAGTGCATTCGCCAGACGAGCTCGTCGCGGGGCAACTCGGGCAGCGCACGCGCCAGCGCCGCCTTGAACCGTTCCATGGCGGGCGCGTACATGTGGCCGATGAGTTGCCGGATCGCCTTGGCCGGCTCCGTGTAGGCGCGGCCCAGCAGACGGGTGAAGTTGCGCCCGCCGCTGCGCGTGTCCTCGATCATGAGCAGGCTCGAGCTCAAAAAGGCGCGGATGATGACCTCGGGGGCGAGCGGCGCACCGTGCGCGTCCGCCTCCAGGCGCTCGAGCGCCGCGAGGCGCGCGGCGTTCGTCGGGTCCAGCCGCCGCCGGAACACCGCCTCGATCAACGCGTCCTTCGAGCCGAAGTGATAGTTGATTGCCGCGAGGTTCACGCTGGCGCGGGCGGTCAGCATGCGCATCGAGGCGCCCTCGAAGCCGTGCTGCATGAACAGTTCCTCGGCCGCATCGAGGATGCGGGTCTGGGTTTCCTTGAAGGGCTTGATGGCGCGCAGGCTCATGGTCCGGATTCCATTCAAACGAACGTTTGAATGATAGGAAAAGAGCCCCTTGCGCGTCAAGGGGTTCCGTCGTCCGGACTGAATTAGAATCCGCGCCTTCGCATGACGAGCCCTGTATCCGGCAAGACCGGAATTCGTGCGCCCGCGCGCGCCGCCGACTGGCGGGCCCTGGCGACCCTGATGCCCTACCTGTGGGAGTACCGGTGGCGCGTGCTCGCGGCGCTGGTGTTCCTGGTGGCGGCCAAGCTCGCCAATGTCGCCGTGCCGCTGGTCATGAAGCAGCTCGTCGACCGGCTCGACCCCACCATCGCGGTTCTCACCGTGCCCGCGGCGCTGCTCGCGACCTACGGGCTGCTGCGCTTCTCGACGACGATGTTTGCCGAGCTGCGCGACGTCCTGTTCGTGCGCGTGACGCAACGCGCGATCCGGCGCGTCGCGCTCGGCGTTTTCCGGCACCTGCACAGCCTGTCGCTGCGCTTCCACCTCGACCGGCAGACCGGTGGCATGACACGCGACATCGAGCGCGGCACGCGCGGCATCTCGATACTGCTGTCGTACCTGATCTTTTCGATCATCCCGGTGATCCTCGAGTTCGCGCTGGTCGCCGCCGTGCTGCTGGCGAAATTCGACTGGCGCTTCGCCGCGATCACGTTCGGCGCGGTGGCCGTGTACCTCTCGTTCACGTTCGCGGTGTCGGAGTGGCGCATCGAGATCCGCAAGCGCGCCAACGAGCTCGACTCCAGGGCCAACACCCGCGCGATCGACAGCCTGCTCAACTACGAGACGGTCAAGTACTTCGGCAACGAGGATTTCGAGGCCGGCCGCTACGACGACAGCCTGCGCGGCTACGAGAACGCGGCGACGACCAGCGAGGCCTCGCTCGGGCTGCTGAACATCGGGCAGAGCCTGATCATCGCGGGCGCGGTCACCGCGCTCATGTACCTCGCGGCCCAGGGCGTGGCGCAGCGCGGCCTGTCGCTCGGCGACCTGGTGCTGGTCAACGGCCTGCTGATCCAGCTCTACATTCCGCTCAATTTCCTCGGCATGGTCTATCGGGAGATCAAGCAGTCGCTCGCCGACATGGACCGAATGTTCCGCCTGCTCGGCGAGAACCTCGAGGTACGCGATCGCCCCGGCGCCCAGGAACTCCCCCCCGGCACCGCGCACGTCGAGTTCCGGGACGTCGACTTCGCCTACGAGCCCGCGCGAGCGATCCTGCAGGGCGTGAGCTTCGAGATACCGTCGGGTCGGCGGCTGGCAGTGGTGGGTCATTCGGGCTCGGGCAAGTCGACGCTCGCGCGCCTGCTGTACCGCTTCTACGACGTCGGCGCGGGGGCGATCCGGGTAAACGGCGTCGACCTCCGCGACCTCACCCAGCGCAGCCTTCGCTCGGCGATCGGCATCGTGCCGCAGGACACGGTGCTGTTCAACGACACGGTCTATTACAACATCGCCTACGGCCGTATCGGCGCGTCGCCGGCCGAGGTTTAGAATGCGGCGCGGCTTGCGGCGATCCACGACCAGATCATGTCGATGCCCGACGGCTACCAGACCCCGGTCGGCGAGCGCGGGCTGAAGCTCTCCGGCGGCGAAAAACAGCGTGTGGCGATCGCCCGCAGCATCTTGAATGCGC
>JBOIFE010000279.1:0-3073 GCA_050741015.1 Burkholderiales bacterium
GCGCATGCGCGCGATGCCGAAGTCCATGATCTTCACCGCGCCGCGCTCGAGCAGCATGATGTTGCCGGGCTTGATGTCGCGGTGCACGACGCCGAACTCGTGCGCGAACCCCAGGCCGTCGGCGACCTGCACCGCGATGTCCACGGCCTCGATCGGCGGCACCTCGCCCTGGCGGATGCGCGCGCGCAGGTCCTGGCCCTCGAGCAGCTCCATCGCCATGTAGGCGATGTCCTCCTCCTCGCCGTAGTCGAAGATGGTGACGATGTTCGGGTGCGTGAGCTTGCCGGCGGCCTTTGCCTCCAGCAGGAAGCGCTTCTCGTAGGCCTTGCGGTCCTCGTCGGTGTCGCCGAGCGAGATCGTCTTCAGCGCGACGACGCGGTCGAGCGAAGGGTCCTCGGCCCGGTAGACGATGCCCATGGCGCCGCGCCCGAGCTCGTCGAGGATCTTGTAGCGGCCGATCTTGTTGTCTTTTTTCTTCGCCACCTAGTGCCCCCGGGCTTTCTGCACGAGCGCGATTGCCTTCGCCTTCATGCGCGCCGCGTAATGGTCGACGCCCTCGAGCGAGGCGCGGTAGGCGAGGCCCGCGCCGATGAGCAGGATCACGGCGAGCACGGTGGCCGCGAGATAGCGCCTCGAGCGGCGGGTGGTGCCGCGCGGGTCGGGCTGGAAAAGCTCGTGCGCGCGCAGGCTCGGATCGGTGTGCGTTCCCGCCGCCGCAAGGGCAGCCTCGGCACCGGGCGCGGCGGCCTCGAGTGCAAGGCGGAAGTCTCGCGTCAGCAGGAGCTTTTGCGCACTGGCAAGCTCGGCGATGCCCGCGGCGACCGCAATGCCGTCGCCCATCAGGCCCTCGCTTTTACCCTTTCCCGAGAGCTTCACCGGCCCGTGGTTGATGCCGATCGCGAGCGGCAGCCCCACCGCGCCCGCGGCGAGCGTGCGCTGTGCGAGCGCGAGCGCCGCGCGCGGGGCGTCGAGCACGACGAGCGCGACCCCGTCCGCCGCGTCGAGCAACAGCCGTGCGTCCTCGCGCAATTCCTGCAGCGCCACCGCCATCACCGCTTCCAGCTGCGCTCGCAGCCGCGCCTGCTCCACCACCGGCCGGCGCGCGAAGTCGTGGATCTTGAGGAATACCACGCTCGCGAACACCGACGGCTGGACGTTCACCGGCGCCTTCGGCGCGGGCGCTGTCCTGGGAGCAGGTTTGGCCTTCGCCATCCCAAGATTCTAAATGGGGACTGTCCCTATTTAGCTGTTTACTGCCACATATCCCGGAGTCTTGCGGCGACGTCGACGCGGGCGGTCGAGGGTGTCGGCCGAGCCGGGTCGGCAGGCTCGCCCCAGGCGAGCTCATCGAAGCAGGCCAGGACGGCGCGGGTGAGGAAGCGGCTGCGTGCGCCGTAGACGTGGCGGTCGCCCATGCGCGATTGCTGGGTTACGTAGTATTTCAGCGGCGAGATGAGGTCGAGGTGCGTCTTTGCGCGAGTCATCGCCACGTAGAGCAGCCGCCGCTCCTCCTCGATCGCCTCGGGCTTGCCGGTGGCGAACTCGTTGGGGAAGTTCCCGTCGGAGACGTTCAGCACGTGGACCGCGTCCCACTCCTGGCCCTTGGCCGAGTGCACGGTCGAGAGCACGAGGTAGTCCTCGTCAAGGTACGGCTCGCCCGAGAGGTCGGACGTGGCTTGCGGGGGATCCAACGCAAGCTCCGTAAGGAAGGCTTCGCGCGTACCGTAAGTGCCGGCGATGCGCTCGAGCTGCACGAGGTCCGCCGCGCGCACTTCCGGCGCGTCGTAGCGCGTCTCCATCAGCGGCGCGTACCACTCGCGCACGCGCTGCATCTGCCCTGACCAGGGTGCGGCGGGGTCGCCAAGTTCCTGCAGCAGCGAATCAAAGACCTTGGAGGGCGTCGAGAGCGTCCCCCAGCCGTGCGAACCCGCCTCGAATGCGGTCCACGCGCGATCGGCGCCCTTCGGCCCCACGCCCGGCAGGAGCTGCAGTGCGCGCCACGCGGCGACGCGGTTCTTCGGGTTGTCGGCCCAGCGCAGCACCGCGAGCGCATCTTTCACGTGCGCGGCCTCGAGGAACTTCAGGCCCCCGTACTTCACGTAGGGAATGTTCCTGCGCACGAGTTCCAGCTCCAGCACGTCCGAGTGGTGCGAGCTCCGGAAGAGCACCGCCTGGCGCTTGAGGTCCATCCCATCCTCGCGCGCTTCGAGCACGCGCGTCACGACGTATTGCGCCTGCGCCGCATCGTCGGCCACCGTGACGTAGCGGGGCTTTGGCCCTTCGCCCTTCGCCGAGCGCAGGTCCTTGCGGTATTGGCGCGAAGCTTCGCGCATGAGCGTGTTCGCGGCCTCGAGCACCGGACGCGTGGATCGGTAGTTGTCTTCGAGCGTCACCACGAGCGCGCCGAACCGCTTTTCGAAGCCGAGGATGTTCTCCACCGTCGCCGCGCGGAACGAGTAGATTGACTGCGCGTCGTCGCCCACCACCGTGAGCCCGCGCCCGTCGGGCTTCAAGCGCTCGAGAATCTGCGCCTGCAGCACGTTGGTGTCCTGGTACTCGTCCACCAGCACATGGTCCCAGGACGCGCCGATCTCGGCGGCGAGCGCCGCGTCCTCCATCATCGCGTGCCAGTAGAGGAGCAGGTCGTCGTAGTCGAGCGCCTGGTGGGAGAGCTTGCGTTCCACGTATGCGGCGAAGAGGCGCTTCAACTCCCCCTCCCACTCGGCGCACCAGGGGAACGACTCCTTGAGCGAATCCTCAAGCGAGCCCTGCGTGTTCACGCGGTGCGAGTAGATCGCGACGCAGGTGTCCTTCCTCGGAAAGCGCTTGTCGAGCTTCGAGAACCCCAGTTCGTGCCGCACCACGTCCATCAGGTCCGCGGCGTCGCCGCGATCGAGCACGCTGAAGGACTCCGAGAGACCCACGCGGTGGCAGTGCTTGCGCAGCAGCCGGTTCGCGACGGAGTGGAAGGTCCCACTCCAGGGCAGCCGCACGCCGCCGTGCGCTTCGGCGACGATCCGCGCCGCGCGCCGCGTCCTCTCGATCGCCGCACGGCGGGTGAAAGTCAGCAGCA
>JBOIFE010000280.1:0-1824 GCA_050741015.1 Burkholderiales bacterium
GAACACCAGCGAGCCCTGGGCGAAGTTGAACACGCCCGAAGCCTTGTAGATCAGCACGAAGCCGAGCGCGACCAGCGAGTACATCACGCCCGCCAGCAGGCCGCCGATCAGGACTTCGAAGAAGAACGCCATAACTTATCTGGGGGGCCGTTCATCTAATGCGCCACGCCGAGGTAGGCGTCGATGACCGCCTGGTTGGCGCGGACTTCGTCGGGCGCGCCGTCGCCGATTTTCCGGCCGTAGTCGAGCACGACCACGCGATCGGATATGTCCATCACGACGCCCATGTCGTGCTCGATCAGCACGATCGTGGTGCCGTAGTGGTCGTTGACGTCGAGGACGAAGCGGCACATGTCCTGCTTCTCCTCCAGGTTCATGCCGGCCATCGGCTCGTCGAGCAGCAGCATGCGCGGCTCGGCGGCGAGCGCACGCGCGAGCTCGACGCGCTTTTGCAGCCCATAGGGCAACCGCCCCACCGGCGTCTTGCGGATGTGCTGGATCTCCATGAAATCGATGATCTCCTCGACCGCGCGGCGGTGCTCGAGCTCCTCGCGCCGCGCGCGCCCGAGCCAGATCGCCTGCTCGAAGAAGCTCGCGCGCATCTTCAGGTTGCGGCCCGTCATCACGTTGTCCAGCACCGTCATGCCGCGGAACAGCGCGATGTTCTGGAACGTGCGCGCGATGCCCATCGCGGCGGCCTCGTGCGAGACCATGTCGTGGAACTCGCGCCACTCGCCTTTCGCGCGCAGCCGGATCGTGCCCTGCTGCGGATGGTAGACGCCGTTGATCACGTTCAGCATCGAGGACTTGCCGGCGCCGTTCGGCCCGATGATCGCGCGCACCTCGTGCTCACGCACGTCGAAGGACACGTCCTGCAGCGCCTTCACGCCGCCGAAGGCGAGCGAGACCTTCTCCACCGAGAGCAGCGTCTCGCCGATGCGCGTGTCGCGGCTCATGCGGCGCGCTTGGCCGCCTCGGGGCGATAGGTCTTCGCGTCGCGGATCCTGAGGTCGGCGGAGATGCTGCCGGTGCGGCCGTCCTCGTAGCGCACCCGCGCTTCGACGTGGACCGTGTCCTTGCCGCCGTAGAGAGCCGCCACCAGGGCGGCGTACTTCTCGGCGACAAAGCCGCGGCGCACCTTGCGCGTGCGCGTGAGTTCCTCGTCGTCGGCGTCGAGGACCTTGTGCAGGATCAGGAACCGGTGGATCTGCGAGTTGGCGAGCTCGGGCTCCTGCGCGAGGTCGGCGTTCACCTGCTCGACGCAATTGCGCACCAGCTCGAAGACTTCGTCGCGCGAAGCGAGGTCAACGTAGCCCGAGTAGGCGAGGTGGCGCTTCTCGGCCCAGTTGCCCACGGCCTCGGAATCGATGTTGATGAAGGCGCAGACGCGGTCGCGCCCGTGCCCGAAAACGACCGCTTCCTGGATATAGGGGAAGAACTTGAGCTTGTTCTCCAGGTACTTCGGCGCAAACAGCGTGCCGTCGGCGAGCGTGCCGACGTCCTTCACGCGATCGATGATCTTCAGGTGGCCGTCGGGATCGAAGTAGCCGGCATCGCCCGTGTGGAACCAGCCTTCGCGGTCCTTCGCCTCCTGCGTCGCCTGCGGATTCTTGTAGTACTCCTTGAACAGCCCCGGCGAGCGGATGAGCAATTCGCGCTCGGGGGTGAACTTGAGCTCGACGCCGGGCACCGCCGGGCCGACCGTGTCGGGCTTCACCTGCCCGTTCGGCTGCACGCACACGAAAACGCTGGTTTCCGTCGAGCCGTAGAGCTGCTTCAGGTTGATGCCGATCGAGCGGTAGAACTTGAACAGGTCCGGACCGA
>JBOIFE010000281.1:0-3164 GCA_050741015.1 Burkholderiales bacterium
GGCAAGATCGTGGTGATCGGCGCCGCCGCGCCGGGCCTGGGCGATCTGCGCGTGACGCCGCTCTCGGCGACCCAGCCCGGCGTCGAGATCCTCGCCACCGCGATCGAGAACCTGAAGAACGGCAGCGCGATGACGCGTGCGCCGGCGTGGCTCCCGTTCGGCCTCGCGCTGCTGCTCGTCGGCGCGCTCTTCGCCGCCTTCGCACGCAACGTCGACGCGAGCCGCAGCGCGGCGGCGCTGGGCGCGGCGAGCGCGGCGGCGGTCGCGGCCAGTTGGTTTGCCGCGGGCCGTCTCCTCCTTCTGCCCCTGCTCACGCCGCTCGCGGCGGCATGGCTTTTCTACTTCGCCTCCGCGCTCTGCGCGTACCTCAAGGAGCGCCGCGTGCGCGAGCAGGCGGTGGCGATGTTCTCGCGCTTCGTGAATCCGCACGTGGTCCGCCAGCTGCTCGAGCGCGGCGGGCTCGAAGGCGAAGGCCGCACGCGCGAGGTGACGCTCCTTTTCTCCGACATCCGCGGCTTCACCACGCTCTCGGAAAAACGCGCGCCCGAAGAGGTGGTGTCGATCCTCAACCGCTACTTCACGCGCCAGGTCGACGTGATCTTCCGGCATGGTGGATCGCTCGACAAGTTCATCGGCGACGCGATCATGGCGTTCTGGGGCGCGCCGCTCGACGACCCCGAGCACGCGACGCGCGCGGTGGCCTGCGCGCTCGACATGGCTGACGAGCTCCTCGCCTTCAAGACCGAACTCGGCGAGGCCGGCGCTGGCTTCGACGTCGGCATCGGCCTGCATTCGGGTCCGGCGGTGGTTGGCCTGATCGGGTCGGACAAGCGCCGCGAGTACACTTCGATCGGCGACACGGTGAACACCGCGAGCCGCATCGAGGGCCTGACCAAGGAAGCGGGACGCCGGATCCTCGTTTCGCGCGAGACGATGCAGCGGAGCGCCGGCGCGTTCGATTTCGTATCATGTGGCACCTACCCGGTGAAGGGGCGCGCCCAACCCGTGGAACTGTTCGAGCCGCGAAGGAAGCCGTGAGAACTGCCATCCTTGCCTTGCTCGCCCAGCTGCTCCCCGCGTTCGTGCTCGCCGAGCCGGCGACCGTGGTGCGCGCGGTGGACCTGAAGAAGGCGCCCGCGAGCGACGCGGCGACGCTCGCGCCGCTCGCCGAGGGCGTAAACGTCGAAGCGCTCGAGCGCCAGGGCGGCTGGACGCGAATCAAGGCGGCGTCCGGCGAGGGCTGGGTGCGCATGCTCGCGCTGCGCTACGACGTTGCGAGCGAATCGAAGCGGGGCGACCTCGGCATCGTGCAGGCGATCAACGTCGCGCGCACCGGCACGAGCGGCACACAGGTGACCACGGGCGTGCGCGGCCTCGACGAGAAGCAGCTCGCCGCCGCGCAGCCGAACGCGCCCGAGCTGAAGAAGTTGGAAGGCTTCGGCGTGGAGAAGTCCGCCGCGGCGAAATTCGCCTCCGCCGGCAAGCTCGAGGCGAGGACGGTGGCCTATCCGAAGGCAGGACCGTGAGGCGCGCTGCGCTGCTCGCCGCGCTTGCGCTGGCCGCGCTTCCCGCGCAAGCGCAATTCAACCTGAACCTGAACCGCTTGCTCGACTCTGGCAAGAACCTGCGCCAGGCGACCGGCGAGGTCGGCGAGGCGGAGGAAGTGAAGATCGGCGCCGAATTGGCCGCCAAGCTGCTCGGCGCGGCGCCGCTGGTGCGCAACGACGCGCTGCAGCGCTACGTGAACGACGTCGGGCGCTGGCTCGCCTCGCAGACCGAGCGTCCCGACCTGCCCTGGCGCTTCGGCGTGATCGACTCGCCGGACGTAAACGCGTTCGCCACCCCGGGCGGGCACATCCTGATCACGCGCGGCATGGTGGAGCGAATGCGCAACGAATCCGAGCTCGCCGGCGTGCTCGCGCACGAGATCGTGCATGTACTGAAGAAGCATCACCTGAAGGCGCTGCAGAAGACCGCGCAGCTCGAGCTCGCCAACACGGTGCTGGGCAGCTACAGCCGCGGCGATGCCGGCGCGCAGCAGCGGCGCGAGAAGCTGCTCTCGGCGGGCTCCGAGGTCTACGCGCGGGGCCTGGACAAGGACGACGAGCTCGAAGCCGACCGCCTGGGCGTGGTGATCGCGGCGCGCGCGGGCTACGACGCCTACGGCCTGCCTTCGGTGCTGCAGACGCTGCAAGCGATGAACGCCCAGGACTCGGCCCTCGCGCTCATGTTCAAGACCCACCCGGCGCCGGCCGAGCGCCTCGCCGCGCTCGAGCCGATGCAGAATGTGATGGATGCCACCGCCGGCCGGCCTCGGCTTGCGGCAAGATTCAGCGGCGCCCTCGGGCACTAACACCACGGAAAGGCTCCTGCCATGAACCTCGCACGCATCGCACTCGCCGCGGCCGCGCTCGCCGCGCTCGCGGTCGCCGTCCCGGCCGCCGCGCAGAACTCGGGCTGGTATATCGGCGGCGGCATCGGCGAGTCGCACGCCGACTTCGAGCGCGCGGACTTCGCCAGCCTGACCAACCTGCCCTACACCAGCGCCGACAGCAGCAGTACGGGGGCGAAGATCTTCGGCGGCTATCGCCTGTCGCCCAATGTCGGGGTCGAATTCGGCTTCGCGACGCTCGGGCAGTTCAAGCACCGCTACGGCACCAGCGGCGCCTCGAATGCCACGTTCAACTACGACGCGAACGCGCTCAGCGTCGGCGTCGTCGGCGTGCTGCCGCTTGGCTCCTCGGGCGTGTCGCTGATGGCGCGCGGCGGTGCGGCGCTCATGTATACGCGGCTCAGCGCCGCCTCGACCCAGGGCGTCGTCTTCTCCACGCGCTTCTGCTCGACGACGTATTCCGATGACTGCGTGTCGACGAAGTTGAACCTGACCTGGGGCGTGGGTGCGCAGTTCGACATCAACCCGCGCTGGGGACTGCGTTTCGACTACGACGACTACGGCAAGGCGGGCGACGAGTTCGAGACCGGGCGCGCCACGCTCGACCTGTGGTCGATGAACGTGCTCTTCCGCTTCTAGCTCAGAAGTTCTCGCGCCGGTAGATGAAGTTGTTGGGCACGGAGCCGTAGAGCCCGAAGGTCGCGCGCCCCGACGGGTTGTCGTCGTAGTTCGTGTTCGCGTTGGCGTCGGGGTTGGCGGAATCGTCCCAGCG
>JBOIFE010000282.1:0-2286 GCA_050741015.1 Burkholderiales bacterium
GCAAGAAGCGCATGAAGCAGGTCGGCTCGGTGGAAATCCCGCAGGAAGCGTTCCTCGCCGTGCTGCAGAGGGACGGGTAACGCGGTGAACTTCGCGCTGTTCCTGTTCCTGCTGCTCGCCGTCACCGGCGTAGTCTGGGCGCTTGAGTTTGCGTGGCTGCGCCAGCGGCGGCCCGAGGGCGCCCGGCAGCCGTGGTGGGTGGAGTATTCGGCGAGCTTCTTCCCGGTGATCCTCGTCGTGTTCCTGCTGCGCTCGTTCCTGGTGGAGCCCTTCAAGATCCCCTCGGGATCGATGATCCCGACGTTGCTGGTCGGCGACTTCATCTTGGTCAACAAGTTCACCTACGGCATCCGCCTGCCCGTCATCGACGTCAAGGTGCTCGACCTCGGCACGCCCCATCGCGGCGACGTCATGGTGTTCCGGTACCCCGAAGATCCGTCGCTCGACTACATCAAGCGGGTGGTGGGCCTCCCGGGCGATCGAATCGAGTACCGAAACAAGCGCCTGACCATCAACGGCGTGCGGGTCCCGACGCGGCAAATCGAGGATTACCTGTCGCGCGAACGGATGCAGTACTCGCGCCGATACGTGGAAACGCTCGGCGTGGTGGAGCACCAGATCCTGCTCGAGGACGATGCGCCGGCCTTCGTGCCGCAGGCGCACACATTCCCTTACGCGAGCAATTGCAACTACAATATGGGCGGCGTGGCGTGCACGGTGCCGCCGGGCCACTACTTCGTGATGGGCGACAACCGGGACAATTCGAGCGATAGCCGCGTCTGGGGCTTCGTGCCTGACCGGAACATTGTGGGCAGGGCGTTTTTCATCTGGCTCAACTTCGGTGAGCTCGGAAGGTTCGGGCCCTTCCACTGAGCGCACGACGCGACTGGAGGTACGACATGCGAGCACGGCAACGCGGCGTTACCCTGATGGGCCTGCTGTTCGTGTCCTTCATTATCGTCATCATCGCGCTGCTGGGCATGCGCCTGGCGCCCTCGTACATCGAGTACTACACGATCAAGAAGGCGGTCACCGGCGTCGCCAGCGAGACGCGAGGGCGCGGCGCCACGATAAGCGACGTCCGCCGGCTGTTCGACAATCGGCAGGCGATCGACGATTTCAAGAGCGTGAGCGCGGCGGATCTCGAGATCACGAAGGACGGCAACGACTACGCCCTCAGCGCGTCCTGGCGGCGCGAGGTGCCGCTGTTCTCGAATATCGGCATCTACATCGACTTTGTCGCCTCCTCGCGCTCGGGCGGGCTGTGAACGCGGCGGCGCCGGCAGCTTGTCCGACGCCTCGCGCCTGCAGCAGCGCCTTGGGCACCGGTTCGACGACCCGGCGCTGTTGCGCCAGGCGCTGACGCACCGCAGCTTCGGGTCCCCGCACAACGAGCGGCTCGAATTCCTGGGCGACGGCGTGCTGGGCTGCGTCGTCGCCGAGGTGCTGATCTCGCGCTTTCCGCAGGCCAGCGAAGGCGAGCTGTCGCGGCTGCGCGCGAGCCTGGTTCGACACGAGACGCTCGCCAGCGCCGCATCGGCGCTTGGCCTGGCCGCGGACCTGCGCCTCAGCCAAGGCGCGCTTGAGGACGGGCGCACGCCGCAGCCCTCGATCCTGGCCGACGCCCTGGAGGCAGTGATCGGCGCGGTCTTCCTCGACGGCGGATACGACGCGGCGCGCGGCGCCGTCGTGGCCGTGCTCGGCGCGGCGCTCGATGCGTCGGGTGAGGGCGCGGGCGACAAGGATCCCAAGACGCGGCTGCAGGAAGTGTTGCAGGCACGCAGGCACGGATTGCCGCGCTACGAGGTCATGGCCACGCACGGAGCGGCACACCAGCAAACCTTCGATGTCGAGTGCCGAATCGAGGAGCTCGGCCTGAGCGGCCGCGGAAGCGGAAGCTCGCGCCGGGCGGCCGAGCAGCAGGCCGCCGCGTCCCTGCTGCGACAGCTCGGCGAATGAGCGCGTTCCGCAGCGGCACCGTCAGCCTCGTCGGGCGGCCCAACACGGGCAAGTCGAGCCTGCTCAACCGGCTGCTGGGCCAGAAGCTGGCCATCGTATCGCCGCGCGAGCAGACCACGCGCCACCTGCTCGTCGGCGTGCTGAACGCACCGGGTGCGCAAATCGCGTTTGTCGACTCGCCCGGCATCCAGACCCGGCACCGCAATCTGCTGAACCGCTCGCTCAACCGTCGCGCCGGCACCGCCGCCCGCGACGCCGACGTCGTGGCGTTCGTCGTCGAAGCGCTCCGGTACAGCGCGGCCGACCGGGCGGCGCTCGAGCGCATTC
>JBOIFE010000283.1:0-17201 GCA_050741015.1 Burkholderiales bacterium
CGCGGCGGTCGCGCGGGGCTAGCTGCAGGCCGGCGGCTTGCGCGACGCGCCCCCGGCGCGCAGCCGCTCGAGCTCGATCGCCGCGCCGCCATAGCCGAGCGAGCGCGCCTCGCGATAGCTCGCGACGGCGGCATCGATCATTCCCTCGCACTCGAGCGCGAGGCCGAGCCGGTGGTAAATGACGGCGCTGCGCGGCTCGAGCGCGATCGCGCGCCGGAAGTGGGCGGCTGCCTGCGCGAATTCGTGCTGCTGCAGCCGCACCGCGCCGGCCGCGTAGATGCACTGGACCGTCTTCGGGTAGAGCCGCTCGCAGCGCTCGGTCGTCGCGAGTGCCTGGTCGGCCTGGCCCGAGTAGAGGTACTCGCGGCCGAGGTTGTACAGCGTGCGCGAGCCCCAGGGCACCGGGCCGGCCGGGAGCTTGGCGGCCGCGTCCTCCCATAGCCGCAGCGAATCCGAGAAGGTCTCGAGGCGTCCGTGGGCCTCGACCGCGAGCAGCGCGAGCGCGCCGAGGCCGACCCCCAGGGCCGCGCGCCGGGGAAGACGCGACAGCAGCGCCACGGCGATGCAGACGAATCCGGGACCCCAGAGGTAGCTGCGGTAGAGCACGTAGGGCTCCTGGAAAAGCACGGCGCTGAATTGCACGACGTACAGGATCCACGCGTAAAGAAGGCCGAAGCCCGCCAGCGCAGCCGCACCGCGGCGACGGAGCAGCCACGCGCCCAGCGCGCCGCAGGCGACGTAGGCCGCGATCTTGGCGGCGATCCAGGCCGCGCTCCATCCGGCGGCGAAGTCCACGCGGACGTCGATCGACATGCGACCGGGGTCTGGCCACAGCCACGCGGCGAGATAGCGGAAGAACAGCCCCGCCTGGGTCACCGCGCTCAGCGCGAGCGAGTGCCGACCGATGTCCCCGCCGGGCGCCCCCTCGATCTGCGCTACGATGGCGCCGGCGGCGCTCTCATACTCGCCGCCGATCACGCGCAGGCTGCGCAGCAGCACGAACAGGGCGACCGGTACGCACAGCGCGAGGAAGATCCCCGCGTAGCGCAGCGCGAAACGCGGCGCGGGCCGCCCGAGCGCGACGAGCGGCAGCAGCGCCGCCGGCAGCAGGATCGCGTGCTCCTTGGACAGCGCGGACAGCCCGCAGAGCGCGGCGGCCCACGGCGCGCCCGCGAACCGGCCCTCGCGCAGCCCGCGCAGGAAAACGATCGCCGCCAGCAGCGCGAACAGCGTGGCCATCACGATGCTGCGCTGGACGAGGTAGCCCGCGCCGTACACGGCGACCGGGTGCAGCGCGAATGCCGCTGACCCGAGCCCGGCGCGCAGCGCGACGTCGTCGTCGGCGGTGCCGGGCAGCGTCGCTCGCTGCAGGTCGGCGAGCAGCCGGTACAGCGCGAGCGCGCACGCGACATGCAGCAGCAGGCTGACGGTGCGGTGCGCGATGATGCCGCCCCAGAGGACCTCGGTGGCGGTCAGTGAAAAGTACGCCGGCAGCCGCAAGTCGAGCCCGAACGGATGCGTGGCGTAGTAGGCGAAGCGGAAACCCTCGAAGAAAACCCGGTCGTCGAAGACCAGCGGGTTGGCGAGGAACGGCAGGTACAGCGCAGTGGTTGCGGCCGCGACGGCGCCGAGCGCAAGGAGCGAGTGCGTTGCCGGCCGCGTCATTCGAACAGGCGCATGCGGGGCAGGAAGGAGTCGCGTTTTTCGGCGGGGGTGAGTCCCACGATGACCTCGTCGCCCGCCGCGAGCGGCCCGGAGACGACTTCGGTCGCCGTTCCGTCGCTCAGGCCGAGGCGCAGCTCGACAGGCTGCGGCGCGCCGCGGCTGAGCACCCAGACGCACCCCGCAGCAGGGCCCGCAGCGCCGGGCGGGCGAAACAGCAGGGCTGCGTTTGGCACCTTGAGCGCGTCGTCGCGCTGATCGACCACGACGCTCACGTTCGCCTTCATCCCCGGCAGCAGGGCGAGATCCGCATTGCGCACCGAGATCACGACCGTGGGGCTCACGATTCCGTGCACGCTCGCCGGGGGCTTGCGGATCCGCACGATTTCGCCGGAAAAGCTGCGGCGCGGAAATGCGTCGACCGTGAACGTCGCCCGCTGGCCGGTGCGCAGCCGCCCGACGTCGGCCTCGTCGACCGCGGACTCGACCTGCATGTCGTGCAGGTCGCGTGCGATCGTGAACAGCGTCGGCAGCTGCGCGCTGGCTGCCACCGTCTGTCCCGCGTCCACGTTGCGCAGGATGACGGTGCCGTCGACCGGCGCGCGGACGACAGTACGCTCCAGATCGACGTTCGCCTGGCCAAGCAGCGACTCGCGCTGCTTGAGCACCGCCTGCGAACGCTTCACTCGCGCCTTGGCAGTACGGATCCGCGCTTTGTCGAAGCCCGCCTGCGGCGCATCGAGGCCGGCCTGCTCCGCGGCCAACTCTCTTTGCGCAGCGTCGCGATCCGCCCGCGCCTGATTCACGCGCAGCTCGACGCTCGCCGGATCGAATCGGGCGAGGATCTGGTTCTCCTTTACCGGCGAATTGAAATCGGCGTAGATCTCCTTGACCTGGCCCGACATCGGCGAGACGACCTGGACCGTGGCGACCGCGTTCAGCGTGCCGCTCGCGACGATTACCGCGGTGAGCGGCCCGCGCTCGAGCCTCGCCAGGCGGAACCGCGCCGCCTCGGCGTCCCCGTCCGCACGCAGCCAGACGAACCCGATCGCCGCCGCTGCCACGGCGGTGGCGAGGGCGATTCGGGTCCAGGGGATCTTCATGAACGCCCGCAACGCCGAGCGCGGCGACGGACCTTCAACGGCGCCGCCACGTGCCTGAGCGGCCTCCGCGCTTCTCCTCCAGCCTTATGTCGGTGAGGGACATGCCGCGGTCCACGGCCTTCAGCATGTCGTAGACGGTGAGCAGGCCCACGGCCGCCGCTGTCAGCGCCTCCATCTCGACGCCGGTGGGGCCGCGGCATTCCACGCGCGCGCGGATCATGACGCTCGAGCGCCCGGGCTCGAGCTCGAAATCGACCGCGGCGCGCGTAAGCGCGATGGGGTGGGCAAGGGGGATGAGCTCAGGCGTGCGCTTGGCGGCCTGCAGCGCCGCGATGCGCGCCACGCCCAGCACGTCGCCCTTGGCCGCCCGCCCGGCGGCGAGCCGGCGCAGCGTCGCCGCGCGCATCTCGATGCGGCCCGTTGCGACCGCCACGCGGTGCGTACGTGCCTTGGCGCCCACGTCGACCATGCGCGCGCGGCCGCCGCGGTCGAAATGAGTCAGCCCGCGACGGGGCTTCGGGGTACGTGCCATGGCGTTTGCCGGAACTCGGAGGACGCGACGGTATCATATTCGCATGCGTGCCACGGCCGTCCTCGCCGCCCTGCTGATCGCCACGAGCGCGCCCGCGCGGGCGCAGCCGCTGCCGGAGCTCGGCGACGCTTCGGCGACCGTAATGAGCCCCCAGATGGAGCGGCGCATCGGCGAGGAAGTGATGCGCCAGATCCGTTACGACGACCCGACCTACCTCGACGACCCGGAGGTGTCCGACTACCTCAATGGCCTGGGTCGCCGGCTGGTCGCGCAAGTGCCGGGCGCGCGCCAGGATTTCGAGTTCTTCGCCATGAACGATCCCACCATCAACGCCTTTGCGCTGCCGGGCGGCTTCGTGGGGGTCAACACCGGCCTGCTGATCCTGACGGAGAGCGAGTCGGAGCTCGCGTCCGTGCTGGGCCACGAGATCGGGCACGTGGTCCAGCACCATATCGCGCGACTTGCCGCCGACGAGCAGC
The DNA here is from genome assembly GCA_050741015.1 of Burkholderiales bacterium. Classification (GTDB taxonomy): domain Bacteria; phylum Pseudomonadota; class Gammaproteobacteria; order Burkholderiales; family SG8-39; genus JAABQT01. The sequence continues at coordinate 3,777 of JBOIFE010000283.1, forward strand.
AGTTGCAAGGCCCGGCGTTGGCCGCGCTCATCGCTGCCATCCTGCTCGGCGCTTCGCGCCCGGACCTGGCCGCGGGCGCGGCCGCCGCGGTGCAGGGCGGACTGGTCCAGCGGCGACTGAGTTTTTCGCGCGACGTCGAGCGCGAGGCCGACCGGCTCGGCTTCCAGACCATGCGGGCGGCGGGATTCGATGTGCGCGCCATGCCCGAGTTCTTCGAGCGGTTGCAACGCAGCACCCGTTTCAGCGACGACGGCAACGTGCCGGGCTGGCTGCGCGACCATCCGGTGACCGCGGAGCGCATCGCCGACATCCAGAACCGCGTCGCCGGCTCGCCCTATCACCAGCACCTGGACAGCCTGGATTTCTACCTGGTGCGGGCAAAGCTGCGTGCCGAGGCCGGCGAGCCGCTTGACGCCGTCGCCACTTTTGCCGCGGCGCTGCGCGAGCACCGATATGCCAACGAGCCGGCGGCACGCTACGCGCTGGTCAGCGCGCGGCTGCGCGCCGGCCAGGTGCGCGAGGCGAAGTCCGACCTCGCCGCGCTGCGCGTCACCGGCGCCGCGAGCCCGATGATCGAGACCCTCGCCGCCCGCGTGCAGCAAGCCGCGGGCGACGCCGCCGGCGCGACCGCCACGCTGCGAGCGGCGGTGGCGCGCTTTCCCAACCGGCTCGCGCTCGAGTACGCATACGCGCGCGCGCTGCACGCGGCCGGTCGCCAGGCCGAGGTCCTGGCGCTGCTCGAGGAACCGATGCGCCAGCATTCCGACGAGGCCGGGCTGCGCGAGCTGCAGGCTGAGGCCTACGCCGGATTGGGCAAGCGGCTGCTGCAGCACCAGTCGCTGGGCGAGTTCTATGTGCTGCGCGGCAACGTGCTGGCGGCGATCGAGCAGCTGCAGCTCGCGCGCGCCGCGGGCGACGGCAACTTTTACGAGCTCTCGGCCGTCGAGGCGCGGCTCAAGGAGCTGCGTACGCGTCGCGCTCAACAACAGCGCGACGAAAAGCACTGATCAGGCGCGCGTGGCCTCGCGCGGGTCCGAGTAGGCGTCGTAGAGCAGGTCGAAGGTCTTTTCCGCCTCGCGCAGCAGCTCGTCGTCGCTTGCGGCCCGGCGCACCGCGCCCTGGAGCAGCGTCTGCACGCCCGCCGCCTCGGGCACCGGCGTGCCGCGAACCTCGAGGAAGTGCACGATGGCGCCGATGCGCCCCAGCGCGGCATGCGCCGCGAGGCCGAATTGCGACAGCATCTGCTCGAACGTGACCCGCGAGGCGCTGTTGGCGTAGCTCGCGCCCTCGAATCCGAACCCGAGCGCGCCCTCCGGACAGCCCGCGCCCTTGTCGAGCCACTGCAGCTTCGCTTCGGAGTCGATGAAGCGCCGGATCAGCCACGCGCTGGCGAGCCGGTCGGCCCACAGCGGCCGCCGCGTGGCCCAGGTGCGCCGCTGCAGCGGGCCGTCGGCGAGCACCGGCGCGCCCGCGCTCGCGGGGAACAGCAACTCGCGCACCGCCGATTCGGCTTCCGCGAGCGCGCGCTCGGTGCGGCCGCGCGCCTCGGTCGGGAAGAAGTCGAGCGCCGCAATCGCCTCGAAGTCGCGCCGCTGCTTGTGCAGCACCCGAGATATGCCTCCAGCATCCGACACGCCGAAGCCCACGCTCAGGCTCTGCACGCTCTTGGTGAGCTCGTCGTAGCGCCCGGAACGGTCGAAGTAGCGCTTGAATTGCGCCTGCTGTGCGTCGCCCGAGGACTCGACGCGCAGTACGCTGGCGATGCCGGCATTCTGCGCCACGTACTGCGCCAGCCGCTCGAGCGCCCGGCGGTTGTCGGGCGTGTCGGGCAGCACGTACACGCCCTCGCGCATCACGGCGGCACCGAGGGACTCCAGCGTGCGCAGCATGCGCATGCGCCCCGCCGGATCCTCGGTGGGCAATTGCGTCACGGTGACGAGCCATCGCACGCCCGGGGCCGCGTCGGAGTTCGCTGTCGGGCTGCGTTCCGTCTCCATGTCGCGGCCGATTATTGCACACGGCGTGGTGCGTGCTATAAGGCCCCGATGGCGCAGACGGCGCGCTGGATGCGATTGCGATTCGCGCACGCGCGCGAGTCGGCCGCCGCGTGCTCGCGACTGGCCGGTGCGCAGCCCGCGTCCGCCGATCCGATCCTGGTGTGGCTGCGCCTGGCGGGCGAGTGCGCATTTGCGCTGATCGCGCCACGGCGCTTTGCGCCGGGACGTCCGCGGCGCTGGCTCGCCTGGGGCGCCATGCCGGCGATCGCCACCTGTCGCCACTACGGCCTGCCCGCGTACCTCGAGGGCGAGGCGATCTGGCTGCATGGCCGGCGCGTGGCGGAGCTGAGCGCGGCGATCGTGGGCGGCTGCGCGCTGATCGACGGGGTGTTCCCTGCGCCGCTCGCCGAGCAGCCTGGCCTCGAGTCGACGTTCCGCGAGCGCCTCGAGGCGCAACACGGCTGGCGATTCGACACGGCCTGGCCGAGCGGCCGCGAAGCGCGGCGCTAGGTCGCTAGGTTGCTAGGACGGCGGCGGCGGCACGATTCCTAGGCGCTCATAGAGCGGCCGGATCTCGCGCCGGATAGCGGGCAGCGTGGAGAAGTAGACGGTCGCGGCGGCGAGCGCCAGCACGCCACCGGCGGCGAGCGTGACCGGCGGCCCGAAGCGCTCGGCGATCCCGCCGCCGATCAGCGCACCGAGCGGTGCGAGCCCGAGAAACGACATCACGTAGATCGAGGCGACGCGCCCGCGCATCTCGTCGGGGACCAGCGTCTGCAGGATCGTGTTGGTCGAGGCGGCGCTCAGCATGAGGCCGCCGCCAATCAGGAATACGAGCAGCATGCCGAGCGGCAGCACGCGGCAGAAAGCGAAGCCGAGCAGCCCCACGCCGGCCGTCGAGGCCGTAACCGCGATCAGGCGGAACAGGCCGCGAATGCTCGGACGCATCGCGAGGTAGAGCATGCCGCTCACCGCGCCCAGGCCGGCCGAGCTGAGCAGCAGCCCTAGCGTGGCGGAGTTGCCGTGGTAGATCGTTGCGGCGAACCAGGGCATCTGCGACTGGTACGAGCTCGAGCTGAAGCTCACCGCCGCCAGCAGCATCAGCGCGGCGCGCGAGGGCAGGAAGCCGAAGGCGTAGCGCAGCCCCGCCGCCAGCTCCCGCCACCAGGGCGCATGAGCTCGCGCGGCATGCCGCGGCGCAAGCCGCATCGCACGCATCGCGACTAGCAGCGAGAGCGACAGCACGCTGTTCAGGGCAAAGCCCCAGACTTCGCCGAAGCCGGCGATGACCGCGCCGCCGATCATGGGGCCGACGAAGCGCGCGCCGTTCATCATGGTGGAGTTGAGCGCGATGCCGCTCGGCAGGTCCTCGCGGCCCCCGACCAGCTCGACCAGCAGCGTCTGGCGCGCGGGCGCGTCGAAGGCGTTGGCCACGCCGAACAGGAAGTTGCCCGCCACGAGGTGCCACACCTCCACGCGGTGCGACGCCACCAGCGCCAGCAGCATCAGCGCCTGCGCCGCCGACACCAGGTTGGTCACCGCGAGCACGCGCCGCCGGTCGAAGCGGTCGACGACGACGCCGGCAAAGGGCGTGAGCACGAGGAACGGGATCTGCAGCGCGAAGGCCGCGAGGCCGAGGTCGAAGGCCGAGGCCGTCAGCCGGTGCACCAGCCAGCTGGTGGCGATCAGCTGCAGCCAGGTGCCGACCTGCTTGGAGCCCTGCGCGTAGCAGAAAAGCCGGAAGTTCCGGTGCCGGAACGCGCGCAGCCCGTGCGGGAGCTTCACGTCCGGACGGTGAGCTTGCCCAGGGTGGCCTGGAAGCTGACCAGGCGATCGCGCATCTGCTGCACGACGTGCGCGGGCGCGCGTGCGACGAAAGCGCTGTTCTCGAGCTGCGCTTTCGCCTTGGCAATCTCGCCCTCGAGACGCTGGACTTCCTTGGCGATCCTGTCGCGCTCGGCCGCCGGATCGACTTCGACGTGGGGCATGAGCCGGTGCGGGCCGGCAACGGCCACAGGAGAGTCGGAGGCCGGAAGCTCCGCGACCAGCCGGAGGTCGGACACCCGGAGCAGAGCGGTCATCGCGGTCACTGTCGCTTCACTCGGCGTGCCGACAATATAAAACGCGATGCGCTCCTTGGGCGGGACCTTGGCCTCGCTGCGCAGATTGCGCCCGGCGTTGACGACTTCTTTCGCCAGCGCGATATTGCCTTCGGCGGGCGCGTCGAGCTTTTCAGGCTGCGACTTCGGATACGGTGCGAGCATGATCGTCTCACCCGTCTTGCCGGCGAGCGGCGAAACCTTCTGCCACAGCTCCTCGGTGATGAACGGGATGATCGGGTGCGCGAGCCGGAGCGCGGCCTCGAGCACGCGCACCAGCGTGCGGCGCGTGGCGCGCTGCTGCGCCTCGCTGCCCCGGGCCAGCTGCTCCTTGGCGACCTCGAGGTACCAGTCGCAATATTCGTCCCAGACGAAGCGGTAGAGGGCGCCGGCGGCGTTGTCGAAGCGGTACTCCTCGAAGCCCTTCGCGACCTCGGCCTCGGTGCGCTGCAGCGTGCTCACGATCCAGCGGTCCCACGCCGAGAACTCGGCCGGTGCCTTGTCGTCCAGCCCGCAATCCCGGCCCTCGGTGTTCATCAAGACGAAGCGCGTCGCGTTCCACAGCTTGTTGCAGAAATTGCGGTAGCCCTCGCAGCGCCCGAGGTCGAAATTCAGCGTGCGGGCGAACGTGGCCTGGGCAGCGAACGTGAAGCGCAGCGCATCGGCGCCGAAGGCCGGGATGCCATTCGGGTAGTGCACGCGCACGTACTTCTCGATCTTGGCCTTGTGGTCGGCGCGCAGCAGCCCGACCGTGGACTTGGCGAGCAGCGCTTCGAGCATGATGCCGTCGATCAGGTCCAGGGGATCGAGCGTATTGCCTTTGGACTTGGACATCTTCTCGCCCTCGGCGTCGCGCACGATGGCGTTGATGTAGACGTCGCGGAAGGGCACCTTGCCCGTGAAGTGGCGCGTCATCATGATCATCCGGGCGACCCAGAAGAAGATGATGTCGTTGCCGGTGATGAGTACCGACGAGGGCAGGAAGGTGTCGAGGTCCTTCGTTTTCTCCGGCCAGCCCAGCGAGGTGAAAGGCACGAGCGCCGACGAGAACCACGTATCGAGCACGTCGGCATCGCGGCGCAGCGCCGTGCCGCCGGCCGCCTTGCGCGCCTCGTCCTCGCTGCGCGCAACGTAGATCTTCCCCGCATCGTCATACCAGACGGGTATCTGGTGGCCCCACCAGAGCTGGCGCGAGATGCACCAGTCCTGGATGTTGTTCAGCCATTCGTTATAGGTGCTCGCCCAGTACTCCGGAAAGAACCGGACCTGGCCGCTCGCCACCGCCTCGAGCCCGGACTTCGCCAGCCCGTCCATCTTCACGAACCACTGGTCCGTGAGCATGGGCTCGACGATGACGCCCGTGCGGCCCGAGCGCGGCACGCGCAGCTTGTACGGCTTCTCGGAGACCAGCAGCCCCTGCCGTTTCAGGTCCTCGAGCACGCGTTCGCGCGCGTCGAATCGGTCGAGGCCGTCGTACGCGGTGCCGCCCTTGACCTTCGCGTCCAGCGTCAGCATCTCAATCGGCGCCAGGCCGTGCCGCTGGCCGACTGCGTAGTCGTTGAAATCGTGCGCCGGGGTGATCTTGACGCAGCCAGTGCCGAAGGCGGGATCGACGTAGCCATCGGCGATGACCGGAATTGACCGCTCCGCCAGCGGCAGGCGCACCGACTTGCCGACGAGCCGGGCGTAGCGCTCGTCCTTCGGATTGACGGCGACTGCCACGTCGCCGAGCATCGTCTCGGGCCGCGTCGTCGCTACCGTGAGGCTGAAGCCCTCGCCGGGATAGCGAATCTCCCAGATCTTTCCGTCCTCTTCCTCGGTGTCCACCTCGAGGTCCGACACCGCGGTGCCGAGTACGGGATCCCAGTTCACGAGGCGCTTGCCGCGGTAGATCAGGCCCTCTGCATGAAGCCGCACGAATACCTCGACCACGGCACGCGACATCTTCGCGTCCATCGTGAAGTAGCCCGCTTTCTGGCTTTCGGTGTCGGCGTAGGTCCAGTTGCCCGAGGCCCCGAGGCGCCGCATCTGGCGCGTAATGCTCGCGCCCGACTGCTGCTTCCACAGCCACACGCGCTCGATGAACTTCTCTCGCCCCAGGTCGTGGCGCGTCCTGCCTTCCTCCTGCAGCTGGCGCTCGACGACGATCTGGGTGGCGATGCCGGCGTGGTCGGTGCCGACCACCCAGTTGGTGTTCTCGCCGCGCATGCGGTGGTAACGGATGAGCGCGTCCATCAGCGTCTGCTGGAAGGCGTGCCCCATGTGCAGCGTGCCGGTGACGTTGGGCGGCGGCAGCTGGATGCAGTAGGCGGGACGCGCGTCGCCGCGGTGCGCGAACCGGCCTGCGGCTTCCCAGCGCCCGTACCAGCGCTCCTCGACCGCGCGCGGATCGAAGCTCTTGTCGAGCACCATGGTCAGCCGCCGGCGGCGGCCGAGCGCTTGGCGGCGAGGGCGCCGGCGTCGAGCTTGCGCGCCCGGAGCTCGCGCGAGACCGCGGCGGCGACCGCCTGCCGCAACGCTGTGCGCCAGGCGTCGTTCAGCGCCGCGACCGCGGGCTGCAGCTCGGTCTCGAGCCGCGCGAGCACCGCGCGCTCGAGCTCGCGCGACAGCGCCTCCACCGCCGCCGCGTCGAGCGCGGCCGGGCCGGCGGGCGACGTAGGGTCCACGACCTCGGTGAGCACCGGCAAGTCGTCCGATCCGCCCGGCGCGGCTTCCTGATGCCGGCGCAGCAGGGCGTCGACGCGCTCGACGAGCGGATTGCCCGGCTCACTCACTGTGCGCCTCGCCGCCGAGGTCGTGGTCGGCGATCCGATAGCCCCGGTCCCGATAGAAGCGATAGCGCTGGCGCGCGGCCTCGCGGTCGCCGTCGTCGCGCGACACCACCTCCAGCAGGCGGTCGAAGCGCTCGAACGCGGGCGGCGTCTCGGCCGACAGGTTGAGCAGCACGTCGCACGCCGCCTCGGTTGAGGCATCGGCGCCGATCAGCACCGGCGTACGCGCCGCCAGCGCGTCGTGCATGGCGCAATGCGGCACGAAGCCCGTCGCGGGCCAGGTCCACAGCAGCCGGTCGATGCCTTGCGCGACCGTGGGCTCGGGGGCGAAGATCAGCAGGCGCTTGCCCTGGCCCATGGCCTTGCCCGCCAGCCGGCAGGCCACCTGCAACTTGTCGGCGGCGTTGAAGTAGAAATCGATCCCGGTCATCGTCCGGCGCGCGCCAGCGCCAGGCGCACGAGCAGCGGCACCGGGCGTCCCGTCGAGCCCTTGTCGCGACCGCTCTTCCAGGCCGTGCCGGCGACGTCGAGGTGGGCCCAGCGCAGCTTCTTGGTGAACCGCGACAGATAGCACGCCGCGGTCACGCTGCCCGCGGGCCGCCCGCCGATGTTGGCCAGGTCGGCGAAGTTCGAGCGCAACTGCTCCTGATAGTCATCCCACAGCGGCATCGGCCAGACGCGATCCCAGGCGTCGTCGCCGGCCGCGCGCACCGCTGCCGCGAGCTTCTCGTCGTTGGCGAACAGCCCGCTCGCCACGTGTCCGAGCGCGATCACGCACGCGCCCGTCAGCGTGGCGATGTCCACGACCGCATCCGGCTTGAAGCGTTCGCTGTAGGTCAGCGCATCGCACAGGATGAGGCGCCCTTCGGCGTCGGTGTTGAGGATTTCCACCGTCTGCCCCGACATCGTCGTCACGATGTCGCCCGGGCGCGAGGCATTGCCGCCCGGCATGTTCTCGCAGGTCGCGACCACGCCGATCACGTTGACCGGCGCCTTCATGCCGGCGAGCGCGCGCAGCGTGCCGAGCACGCTGCCGGCGCCCGACATGTCGAACTTCATTTCGTCCATCTCGGGCGCGGGCTTGAGCGAAATGCCGCCGGTGTCGAACGTGATGCCCTTGCCGACGAGCACCAGCGGGGCGCGGCCCTTCGGCCCGCCCAAGTAGCGCAGCACGACGAGCTTCGGCGGCTGGTGCGAGCCGCGCGTGACCGCGAGCAGCGCGCCCATGCCCAGGCGCTCCATGTCCCGGCGCTCGAGCACCTCGATGCCGAGCTTGAACTGGCGCGCGAGCTTGCGCGCCTCCTCGGCGAGAAACGAGGGCGTGCAGATATTGGGTGGCAGGTTGCCCAGGCGCTTCGCGAGTTCCACGCCGTCGGCCGTCGCAGCGCCTTCGCGCACGGCTGCGCGCGCCTGGTCGGTGACCGGGCCCGGGAGTACCGCGAGCGTCACGACCTCCAGTGCGGGAGCCGGCGCTTTCTTCTGCGTCTTCAGCTCGTCGAAGCGGTAGAACGCCTCGCGCAGCCCGAGCACGGCGTGGCGCAGGTTCCACGCCGGCGTCCGGCGCCCGACCCGCGGATCGGCCAGATAGACCACCGCATCGCGCGCGCCGAGCTCTCTCAGGGCCGTGCCGGCGCCGCGGACGGCGTCGCGGAACGCCGGCTCGGAGAAATCCTTGCGCTCGCCCAGGCCGACGAGCAGCACGCGCTCCGCAGGGATGCCGTCGACGCCGTGCAGCAGCAACGTGGAACCGGCCTTGCCGCTCAGGTCACCGCGCGCGAGCGCACGGCGCAGCGCGCCGCCGGCCCCGCGGTCGGCCGCGGCGGCCGCGGCGGTCAGCGCCGGCGGCGCACCGGCGGACGCGTGCACGCCGAGGACGAGGCAACCGGCCTTCGTCTCGCTCGGGGCGGCCGCGCGTATGCTAAATTCCACCCAATTCTCCCGTGTAATGAGCGCTTTAAGTATCGCATGATCTTCCACCGAGCGCTGCTGCGAGAGTTCGCGCAACTGGCGACGGCGGTGTTCCTGGCGCTATTCCTGATCGCGATCACCACGCGACTGGTGCGGCTGCTCGGCCAGGCGGCGGGCGGCAGGATACCGACCGACGCGGTCGTCGCGTACCTGGGTTTCTTCGCCCTCAATACGCTGCCGGTGCTGCTGTCGCTGACGTTGTTCGTCACCGTGCTGCTGACCCTGACGCGCAGCTTCCGCGACTCCGAAATGGTGATCTGGTTCAGCGCCGGCCTGTCGCTCGCGGCGTGGGTGCGGCCGGTGCTCACGTTCGCCCTGCCCGTGGTCGCCGTGATCGGCGCGCTGTCGCTCATCATCAATCCCTGGTCGGTGCGCATGAGCGAGCAGTACCGCAGCCGACTGGCGGCGCGCGAGGACGAGTCGCAAGTGGATCCCGGCACTTTCGGCGAATCGCGTGGCCGCGACCGCGTGTTCTTTGTCGAGTCGGCCGGCGCCGCGCCCGGCGAGGTGCAGAACGTGTTCATCAATTCCGTGCAGCACGGGCGCAACGGCGTCATGTTCAGCCGCCGCGGCCGCGTCGAGACCGCGCCCAACGGCGACCGCTTCATCGTGCTGCTGGACGGTCACCGCTACGAGGGCATGCCGGGGGAGGCCGATTACCGGGTGATGGAGTTCGCGCGCTACGCCACGCGCATCGAGCCGCCGCAGATCGAAGAGCCGGTGCCCACGCACAAGAGCCTGACGACGCTCGCGTTGCTGCGCGAACCGACCCAAGAGAACCGCGGCGAGCTGATCTGGCGCCTGGGCATCCCGCTCTCGGCGCTGCAGCTCGCGCTGCTCGCGGTGCCGCTGAGCTTCGTCAATCCACGCGCGGGGCGATCGATCAATTTCGTGTTCGCGCTGCTCGCCTACCTCGTTTATTACAACCTGCTCACGGTGAGCGAGGCGAAGGTCACGCAGGGGCGGCTGGACTTCGCGCTCGGCTTCTGGCTGGTGCACGCCGTGGTCGCGGTCGCGGTGGCGATCCTATTCGCGCAGCGCATGTCGATGTGGCGCTGGCGGCGGACCTGAGGTGCTGCGCGCGCCGGCGCCGACGCTAAGCCGCTACCTGCGACGCGAGGTGCTCGCGGCCGTGGGCTTGATCCTGTTCGGCTTCCTCGGCCTGTTTGCGTTCTTCGACGTGCTCGCCGAGCTGCGCGACCTCGGCAGGGGCCAGTACCACCTGCAGCAGCTGTTCACCTACGTGCTGCTCTCGGCACCGACGCACGCCTACGAGCTGCTGCCGGTCGCGGTCCTGATCGGCACGCTGTACGTGCTTTCGCAGCTGGCAAACAACTCCGAATTCACCGTGATGCGCGCGGCGGGCATGTCGCCGGCCCAGGCCGGCGGCATGCTGCTTCGCACCGGCATCGTGTTCGCAATCGCGACGTTCGTGATCGGCGAGTGGGTGGCGCCGGCGGCGGAGGAGGCCGCGCAGCAGGTACGCATGCGCGCGTTCAGCGCGTCGATCGAGCAGGACCTGCGCTCGGGTCTGTGGTTCAAGGACGGGCGCGCTTACATCAACGTGCGTGTGGCGCGCGACGCGCGGCACCTGAGTGGTGTGCGCATCTATGCGTTCGATGCCGACTACACCCTGAGCAGCATCACCTCGGCCGAGCGCGGCGACTTCCTCGCGTCCGGGGCCTGGCACCTGAGCGGCGTCGTGCAGACGCGCTTCGCCGGCGGCGGGCCGCGCACTACCCCGCTCGCTGCGACCGAGTGGCAGACCGCGGTCACGCCGGAGTTGATCAGCGTGCTCGTGGTCGCACCCGAGCGCATGTCGGCTTGGGGCCTGTACCGCTACACGCAGCACCTGGCGGGCAACCGGCAGAAGACGAGCCGCTACGAGATCGCGCTATGGAAGAAACTGTTCTACCCGATCGCGACGCTGGTCATGATGGCGCTCGCGCTGCCTTTCGGCTACCTGCAGGCGCGCTCGGGCATGGTCGGACTCAAGGTGTTCTTCGGCGTGATCATCGGGATCCTCTTCCACATGCTGAACGGGTTGTTCGCGCACGTCGCGCTGCTGCAGGACTGGCCGCCGTTCGCCGCCGCGGCGCTGCCCAGCGCCGCCTTCTTCCTCGCCGCCGTGCTGATGATGTGGTGGGTCGAGCGGCGCTAGGCGCGCACCAGCCGCGTGCCGGCCAGCCGGTCGTGCAGGAACTGGCCGTCGCGGTCGACGAGCGCCCAGGCGATCGACACCACGGTCGGCACCAGGACCAGCGCGAGTGCGAAACGCGCCAGCGCCCGCGCGGGAGTAACCCCGACCAGGCGAATCCGCCAGGTCTTCATCGCCAGCGTCTGTCCGCCGCGCAGCCAACTCCACAGGAAGTAGCCCGCGAACACGGCAGCGAGGAACGCCTGGTGCGCGAAGCGCAGCCAGCCCGTATCGGCTGCGCCGTCCGAGGCGGCGAGGAAGGCGAATCCGGCGAAGTATGCGACCGCAAGCAGCAGAATCGCCTCGTACAGCATGCCGCCGAGGCGCCGCGCGAGGCCAGGCGTCGCGCCCGCGGAGGCGCTCAGCGCGGCTCCGACGGCGGCGGGGGCGCCGGTGGCTTCTGGGCCGGCGGCAGTGACTGGTATTCGCTCCATTTCTGGGTCAGGTCGCCGCGCTTGTCGGGTGGCACCTTGCTGATTCGACGATAGTTCTCGCGGGCCTGCTTGCGTTGCTCTGGCGTGAGCTTGGCCCATTTCTGCATGCGCGTCTGCACGCGCTTCTGGCCAACTGGCGTCATTTTGGGGTAGCGCTTCGCCACGCCGATCCAATCGATGCGCTGGTCGGGCTCCAGCCGATCCCACTCGCCGGCCAGCGGCGTGAGGATCCTCTGCTGGTCGGCGCTCAGCTGCGACCAGCGGCGGTCCTTGCCCGCGGCCTCCGCTGGCGCGCCATTGCCCGCCAGCAGCAGCGCTGCGATCAGTGCTGCTGCGAGGCGTGCCGCTTGAGCCACGTGATGAATCCGGGGTCGAGGTAAGCGTCGATCGGCAGGTCGCTGGACAGCAACTGCGCGTCCAGCTCCTCGACCTCCGCGGCCCGCTGGTTCTGTTGCCACGTGAAGATCGCCGTGCACGCGACAGCCAGCACGACGGCTGGCGCCAGCACTCGCATTGCGAGCGGCGCGCCGACGCGGCCCAGCAGGCCGCCGGCGAGCGCGACGCTGCCCGGGCGCTCGCCCGGGTAGCGCCGCAGCGCCGCCTCGCGCGCCTCGCGCAGCCGTGCGAGCACGCGGGGATCCAGGTCGGTCGACCGCGCCAGCCCGTGGCGGACCCGATAGGCAAATTGGTCTTCGTTCATTGGCTCACAGCGTAACGCCCCGCGCCTTCAACGCCAGCGCCAGCGCATGCGCTGCTCTCGAGCAATGCGTCTTCACGCTGCCCTCGGAGCAGCCCATGGCGCGGGCGGTCTCGGCGACGTCCAATTCCTCCCAATAACGCATCAGAAAGGCCTCGCGTTGACGAGCGGGGAGTTTGGTGATCTCTTGTTCAATGATTTCAAGAACTTGGAATCGCTCCAGCCGCTCCGCCGGAAGCTCTGCCGCGCTTGCCCCCCCCGTATCCTGCAACGTTTCGAGCGGGTCGTGGTCCTCCCCGTCCGAGCGCCCGGGCCACAGCGCCGAGAAAAGCGTGACCCAGGTCGTGCGCACCTTCTGCCGCCGGAACCAGTCCCGGATCGCGTTCTGCAGGATGCGCTGAAACAGCATCGGCAGTTCCGCCGCAGGGCGGTCGGCGTACTTCTCCACCAGCCTCAGCATCGAGTCCTGCGCAATGTCGAGCGCCGCCTGCTCGTCGCGGACGGCAAAGGACGCCTGCTTGAAAGCACGCCGCTCGACGCCCTCAAGGAAGGCCGAAAGCTCGCTGCGCGAGGCCAGTGGTTCTCCCTCCTTGGACGGCAGGTGCGGTGTGTGGTTGATGGTACCAAAACGCGCGTGCCCGCCGGCGGTGCTTTGCTTGACCGCATTGCAACAAGTCATTAATGTTCAACGTTTTCCCAGCCTGCGCGGTCATGGACAGAGTCAAGGGAGTGACGCTCACCGGCGCCGAGATCGTGGTGCGCTGCCTGCAGGAGGAGGGGGTCGAATACGTGTTCGGCTACCCCGGCGGCGCGGTGCTTTTCATCTACGACGAGCTGTTCAAGCAGGACAAGGTCCGGCACGTGCTCGTGCGCCACGAGCAGGGCGCAGCCCATGCCGCCGACGGTTATTCGCGCTCCTCGCGCAAGGTGGGCGTGTGCCTGGTCACCTCGGGTCCCGGGGTGACCAACGCGGTGACCGGGATCGCGACCGCCTACATGGACTCGATTCCGATGGTCGTGCTCACGGGCCAGGTGCCGACGCACGCGATCGGCCAGGACGCGTTCCAGGAGTGCGACACCGTAGGCATCACGCGTCCGTGCGTCAAGCACAACTTCCTCGTGAAGAACGTCGCCGACGTCGCGGTCACGATGAAGAAAGCGTTCTACCTGGCCACGACCGGACGACCCGGACCGGTGCTCGTCGACATTCCGAAGGACATTTCGCAGGCGACGACCGAGTTCAGCTATCCGAAGTCCGTGTC
>JBOIFE010000284.1:0-4286 GCA_050741015.1 Burkholderiales bacterium
GGCGATCGCCGAGCAACACGCGCTCACGTTCGCCGCCGGGCTCGCCTCGTCCGGCATGCGCCCGGTGGTCGCGATCTACTCGACGTTCCTGCAGCGGGGCTACGACCAGCTCATCCACGACGTCGCCATCCAGGGGCTGCCGGTGACCTTTGCGCTGGATCGCGGCGGCCTGGTGGGCGGGGACGGCGCAACGCACAACGGCGCGTTCGACTTCGCCTACCTGCGAACGGTGCCCAGGCTCACGCTGATGGCGCCGGCCGACGCCGCGGAGTGCCGGAGCATGCTGACGACGGCCGTGCGGCTGGGCGCGCCCGCGGCCGTGCGCTACCCGCGAGGCGCCGCCCAGGGCGAGGCGGGGACGGCGCTCGAGGCGCTCGAAGTCGGCAAGGGCGAACTCCGGCGGCGCGGCCGGCGGATTGCGATTCTCGCCTTCGGCGCGATGCTCAAGCCCGCCCTCGAGGCGGCCGAGGCGCTCGATGCAACCGTGGCCAACATGCGCTTCGTGAAGCCGCTCGACACCGGCCTCGTGGCGCAGCTTGCCGCCGAGCACGAGCTGCTGGTCACCGTCGAGGAGCATCAGATCATGGGGGGCGCCGGGAGCGCCGTGTGCGAGGCCCTGGCGGGGCTCGGCGCCGAAAAACGGGTGCTCCTGCTTGGGCTGCCGGACCGGTTCATCGACCACGGGGACCCGGCCAGGCTCCTGTCGTCGGTCGGGCTGGATGCCGAGGGGATCGAAAAAGCGATACGGGCCGCAATAGCCGAGTAATTTACTCGGGAGTTATAATCGGGGCATGAAAGCCACGGACCTGCACGACATCCCCGACGTCCAGAGCACGCCCGACTCGCGCAAGCTCGCCATCGACCGGGTCGGCATCAAGGCGATCCGCCACCCGATCCAGATCATGCAGCGCGTGGGCGGTGTGCAGCACACGATCGCCATGTTCAACATGTACGTCAGGCTGCCGCACCAGTTCAAGGGCACGCACATGTCGCGCTTCGTCGAGATCCTGTCGGCGCACGAGCGCGAGATCACGGTCGATTCCTTCCAGGCCATGGTGCGCGAGATGGTCTCGCGCCTCGAGGCCAAGGAGGGCGTGGTCGAGATGACGTTCCCGTACTTCATCGACAAGGCGGCGCCCGTCTCGGGTGTGCGCAGCCTCATGGACTACGAGGTCAGCTTCGTCTCGCAGATCCTCACGGGCCGGCAATGCTTCGCGATGAAGGTGCTGGTGCCGGTGACGAGCCTGTGCCCCTGCTCGAAGGGCATTTCCGACTATGGCGCGCACAACCAGCGCTCGCACGTCACGGTTACCGCCCACACCGACGAGTTCGTGTGGATCGAGGAGATCGTGGACCTGGTCGAGAAGCAGGCCTCGAGCGAGCTCTACGGGCTGCTGAAGCGCCCCGACGAGAAATACGTGACCGAGCGCGCCTACGACAATCCCAAGTTCGTCGAGGACATGGTGCGCGACGTGGCCGCCGTGTTGAACCTCGACGAGCGCATCACGCGCTACGTGGTCGAGTCCGAGAACTTCGAGTCGATCCACAACCACTCCGCCTACGCCCTCATCGAGCGCGACAAGAAGGCTGCAGGGCCTCAGTAGCGCCGCGTGAGGACCAGCAGCTGGCCGTCGTTGCGCATCTCGACGCGCCGCAGGAAGCTCATCCCGAGCAGCGCGATCTCGAGTCCTTGCTCGACCACGACGCCGTCGACGCCGGCCAGCTCGATGGCGCCCAGGCGCACGGAGTCGAAGCGCACGCGGTAGACGGGCACGGTCCCTGCCGCGGTGTGGGTGATCACGATCTCGCCCTTGTGGTAGTCGATGCCGAGTCGGTTTGCCTCGCTGGCGGGCAGCGCGACCAGCGTGGCGCCGGTGTCCACGACGAAGCGCATCGGGACGCCGTTGACGGCGCCGTCGGCCACGAAGTGCCCGCGCGTATCCGCCGAGAGCGTCACGCTCGGCCGCCCGGATCCCTCGCCCGTGCTGGCGAGCTGCCCGCGCAGCACGGTATGGCGCTGGCCGTCGAACTCCAGCACGGCACTGTTTTCCTCGACCGAGATCACGCGCACGCCGCCGGCTTCCTGGCCGATGCGGACCGATCGCGGCACGCCGCCGTCGATCACGAGGATCGCCGCCTTGGTGCCGAACGCGCCCACCAGTCGCACCTCGGTGCCCTGCGCCGGGGCGCACGCGAGCGCGGCGACGAGCGCCGCGACCGCACTACAATGCCGAGCCATGAAACCGGTAGCCATCTTCCGCCATGCGCCGAGCGAGGGACCGGGCTATTTTGCCAGCTATCTGGAGCGCAAGGGCACGCCGTGGACGCTGCTCGCGGTCGACGAAGGTCGCGCCGTGCCGCGTCGTGCGCGCGCCTACTCGGGGCTCGTATTCATGGGCGGGCCGATGAGCGTGAATGATCCCCTGCCGTGGATCCCGCGGGTGCTCGAGCTGATCGCCGACGCGGTGCGCGAGGACGTGCCGGTCCTCGGGCACTGCCTGGGCGGACAGCTCATCGCGCGCGCCTTCGGCGGCGAGGTGCACCGCGCCGCGGTCAAGGAGATCGGCTGGGGCGAGGTCGCGGTCGCCGACAACGCGGTCGCGAGCGAGTGGCTGGGCGCGACGCGCGCGTTCGAGTCGTTCCACTGGCACGGCGAGGCGTTCTCGATCCCGCCCGGCGGCACGCGCGTACTCGGCAACGCCCGATGCGCGAACCAGGCCTTCGCGCTCGGCCGGCACTTCGGCATGCAATGCCACGTCGAGATGACCGAGGCGCTGGTGCGCGACTGGGTGGCGGGCGGAGCACGCGAGATCGCCGAGTCGCGCGAGTCGCCCGGCGTGCAGGCACCCGAGGAGATCGAGCGCGACCTGGAGCGGCGCGTCGCCGCGCTACATGCCGTCGCCGACCGCGTCTACGAGCGCTGGACGGAGGGACTCGCCCGATCGTAGGGTGGGCCAGGGCCCGACCTACTCGCGCATGTTGATGTACTGCAGGGGCACGTCGGTCACCTGCCCCCGCACCAGCTGGATCGCGGCCTGCAGGTCGTCCTTCTTCGCACCCGAGACGCGCACCGCGTCGCCCTGGATCGAGCCCTGCACCTTGAGCTTCGAATCCTTGATCAGCTTCTGGATCTGCTTCGCGCGCTCCGTGTCGATGCCCACGCGGATCGTGATCTTGCGCCGGGCCTTGTCGCCTCCGGTCTTTTCCGGCGCGCCCACCTCGAGGCAGCGCACGTCGACGTTGCGCTTGGCCAGGCGCAGGCGCAGCACGTCGGTCACCTGGCCGAGCTTGAATTCGTCGTCGGCGAACGCGGTGAGGACCATTTCCGCCTGCTCGATGCGCGCGTCCGAGCCCTTGAAGTCGTAGCGGTTCTGTATCTCCTTGTTTGCCTGCTCGACCGCGTTCTTCACCTCCTGCGCGTTCACCTGGGAGACGATGTCGAAGGACGGCATGGGCGCTAGCGCAAGTTCAGGCTGGACAGCTCGCCGGTCCAGCGCCGCGTCTCCTCGAGCAGCCACTCGAGGTCGGCATCGGTCGAATACCGGGTGTAGACGCTGACCGACACGATCTTTCCGCGCAGCAGCAGCTGGGTGGTGGTGTACAGCAGGTATTCGACGGGATCGCCGTGCTCCGCCGGCAGGCGAGTTCCCGCGAGCAGCGAGACGGAGAGCGTCTCGCGCTGGAGCTCGCGCAGCAGCATGGCGCGGCCGGGCGGCTGCTTGTCGAGGAAGGCGCGCAGGTCGCTCGGCTCGCTTGGCTTGCCGAGCGCGCGCACTGCGTCGTCGGCGTAGGTGCGGAACTGCGACAGCCCCAGGTTGTCGCGCTCGGCGGCGCGCGGCGTGGCGACCATCACGTAGCGGCGCAGCTCGGGCGAGTCGCCGAGGCCGAAGCGGCGCAGGTCCGCGTCGGTCAGGGCGAAGAGCAGGATCCGGTTGGAAGCCGAGGTCAGGCTCTCGGCGAGCTCGAGCAGGCGCGGCGAGGCGAGGTCGAGCGTGTCGGCGAATCCCGCCGGCGGGTTGAGCACGATCCGGCCGTCGCCCAGGCGTACCGCGAACGGCGCCGCGGCGCAGCTGAGCGACGCGGCGGCGAGCAGCGACAGGACCAGGGCGCGCACGACAGCCATTCTATCCGTATCATCCATGATTTTCGGAGAGCACAGACGTGGCGACGATCCTCGGCACGCTTCCCCGGGGCGAGAAAATCGGCATCGCATTCTCGGGCGGCCTCGACACCAGCGCGGCGGTGCACTGGATGCGCGCCAAGGGCGCCGTTCCCTACGCCTATAC